>CAZUMV010000116.1:7404-9154 GCA_964621435.1 uncultured Thiotrichales bacterium
TTGCTTGCCAGGGGATGATCTTTGGATTTCTGAATATCTTTAACCGTGATCATGCCGCGTAGCTGAAAGCTGTCATTTACGACCAGTACTTTTTCAATCCGGTGCGCGTGTAGCTTGCTAATCACTTCTTCTTTGTCAGCACCCTCTTTTACCGTCACCAGTTTGTCTTTGGGGGTCATAACCGAGCTAACCGTAGCGTCTAGCTGCGTACTAAAACGCGTATCGCGGCTAGTGACAATACCAACCAGGTTCTGCCCATCAACAACCGGCAAGCCCGAGATATTATTCGCTTTGGTGATGTCCAATACTTCCCGGATGGTGATGTCCGGGCTCACTGTGAGCGGTTCCGTAATAACACCGCTCTCATGCCTTTTTACGCGCAGCACTTGTTCTGCCTGTTTGCTTGCCGACATATTCTTGTGGATGATGCCGATACCGCCTTCCTGAGCCATAGCGATTGCAAGCCGTGCCTCGGTAACCGTATCCATAGCCGCAGATAACAGCGGGATGTTGAGCTCTATCTCACGAGTTAGTTGCGTTTTAAGGGAAACATCGACAGGCAGGACGGTTGAGTGCGCAGGAACCAGCAGGACGTCATCAAAAGTGAGCGCTTCCTGTGTAATTCTCATTTCTATTTACTCCAGCCTCAATTGTGTATTATAGACAAGAACAAGCATTTGTGGAATCCCCACGTAAAATCCTTCACATAAACTGCCAAAAGCCTGATTTCATCCATGAGCGAGAAAAACAAGATATATTCGGTCACCGAGCTCAACAGCATAGTTCGCGACCTGCTGGAAAGCCGCCTATCCAACATTGCCATTGAAGGCGAAATCTCGAATTTTGTCCATCATGGTTCTGGTCATATGTACTTCACTCTCAAGGATGATAGCTCCGAGATCCGGAGCGCCATGTTCAAGGGCAGCAATATGCGGCTGCGTTTTACCCCGGAAAATGGCCAACGGGTGGTCGCTACCGGAAAGCTCAGCCTGTATGTACCGCGTGGCAGCTACCAACTCATTATCCAAAAAATGGAGCCCGCCGGCACTGGCTCTTTGCAACAAGCCTTTGACGTCCTGAAACAGAAGCTGCTTGAAGAAGGATTATTTGACTCAGATAACAAACAAGCGCTACCACTCTTCCCCGAAACGCTTGGCGTGATCACCTCTCCCACCGGCGCCGCTATAAAGGATATATTGAGTGTGCTTGAACGCCGCTATCCAATCATGACCGTCAATCTTTACCCGGTGCAAGTTCAAGGCGAAACATCGGCTGAGCAGGTAGCCAATGCTATTGCACGCGCCAACCGCGAGAAAAGTTGCGACGTTTTGTTGGTTAGCCGCGGTGGTGGTTCTATAGAAGACTTATGGTCTTTCAACGAAGAGGTCGTAGCTCGCGCTATTGCGAAAAGCGAAATTCCGGTAGTAGTTGGAGTAGGACACGAAACCGATACGACGATCGCGGACTTCACCGCTGATGTCCGGGCGCCAACGCCATCGGCTGCAGCCGAATTAATCACACCGGATGGTGATGAACTGCTGGCACAATTTCGTGGCGTTGAATACAGCCTGAATGAATTTTTACAACGTCAGTTACAACAATACGGGCAAACGATGGACTTTTTGGAAAAAAGACTCGAGCAGCAACACCCACTCAAAGTACTGCAAACCCAGCAAGAGTCCTTGAAGGCCATAAAAGCACGATTATTGCAGGCACAAAAAAATGCATTGCAGGAAAAATCCAGTCACTT
>CAZUMV010000117.1:0-9134 GCA_964621435.1 uncultured Thiotrichales bacterium
CTTGCCTTCGTTTAGATAGCGAATCCAGGTGACTGCCAGCCATGCCAAAGAAAAGATCCACACTAGCGTTACTGTAGTGGAACTGAAGTTGAGTTGACCGGAGCCCAGCGCCAAGTGCATCCCGGTGGGCAACATAAGGGTCATCGCTGTTCGGGGAAACATATCCAGCTGCATGCCTATGCCAAGAATTTTCTCGCGGGTCTCGTTCGACAAACTTGAGTTTTTTGATGCCCAGCCGCCAACAAGTACGCCAATATCAGTGCCTAACCATGCCACCAATAAAAGTATGTGTATCAAAAGCCAAACGTTGTAACTCATGTTTCTATCCTTTTGTTTTGTTAGGGCAGTCCCCAGTCAGACTTTCGACTTTGGTTTTCCCAAAAAAATGCCCGTCCGAGGACAGGCATTTGAATTAACGCATATGCTAACTAACTATTAAAAGTTATAGCGTGCTCTTATAGTCCAACGTTCTGGTTCGTTCAAGTATACGAACCCGGCCAGGTTAGAAACTTCTTGAACTTCATCAGTACAGTTGGTGCAAGATGCGGCAATGCTCCACTTCTTATCAGGGCCTGCGAGCGTAATACCTGCGTTTACTTGGTCGTAGGTAATGTTGTCACCGACCGCATTGGCCGTACCAATGGCATGATCACCAATGTCGCTATAAACGATGCTTGGAGTCAGGGTAAACCCGTTCCCAAACGTGAATTGGTAACTGGCGCCAACTGCGAGGGAAGTCTCCGGCGCACGTACTGGTGTTGAGATGGTACCGTCAGCAGTGACCACACCTTGTCCACAAGCGTTACCGGTGGCAATACAATCGGCTTGTTGCGCTAACACGCTGTCATCAAGGCTGTTGAACTCACTATCTTGAAAACCCAAGTTTGCAAATAAAGTAAGGCCATCTATAGGTTGATAGGTAATCTCGGCTTCGACACCATCAACATCCAAATCCGCAAAGTTTTGGGTAATGAAGGCAATTGCACCGTTAGGTCGTACAAACGCAGATGGTAGTTGAAAATCGGTTACGTCCGTTTGAAACGCAGCGATATTAACCCGTAGCGCATCACCCCATTGTGATTTAAGACCTATTTCCAACGCGTTAGCGGATTCCGGCCCAAACGGAACAATTTGGTCAGGAGTCGTGCCACGGGCATTCCAGCCACCCGACTTAAATCCTTGCGTCCATGATCCGTATATCGACACATCGTCATTGAAATTATAATTGACAGCGAAACGCGGTGTGATTTTTTCAACGTCTTGCTGCGTAGCGATACCTAAGGCCTGGATATCCGCGGTGTTTAAGGAACCTCCGCGGTTGTCGGTATAATCTATGGTTTTGTTTTCATCAGTATATCGAGCACCGAGAGTGAACGTGAGTTTGTCGGTTGCGTGGACATCAGCTTGTCCATAAATAGCTACAGATTTCGTATTGTTAATCAAAATACGGTCAGCCAGGATTAGTGGAAATCCAATGAAAAACTGGTCGGCAAAATCAGTGTCGTTTTCTTCATTAAAGTAAAAAATACCGGCAACGTAATCTACATTACCGTTATCTCCAGTTAGGCGAAGTTCTTGAGTAAATTGGTCATGATTACCGATGTTGTTGACGGTGAAGCCGCCAACTGGCGCCGGGGTATCAAAAAAGTCTAATGAAAATTGTTGCTCTAGGGACAGGTGGTTTGTAATAAAATTAATAGTGCCAGCGCGAGTTTCGATTCCGAAGTCAGAGCTAATTAACGTCGATTCGGTACTGTTGAAGTTGCCAGGCAGGTTGGCTTTTGCGCCAGTGATCAGGCCAGCCAACCCCCCGTTTTGCAAGCCACTATTGGAGACGCGTTCGCCGTTAACTTCGCCGTTCCAGACATTCGCATGCTCGCTATCATTAAAGGCGATACTACCGTCCCAGATAACCTTGTCGGAGACGTCTATTTGCATCGCTGCGCGCACACCATAGCTGTCTTCGTAGTTCAAATCCTCGTTCCCGGGTGCAGCAGAGTCTACATAACCATCATCGGAAACATAGTAAGCAGAATACTTGGTTCTGACGCGGGGCCCTAGCGGTACGTCTATTGAGCCGCGGGCATTAACTTCATCGTATTGACCGAAGCCACCTTCAATGAAGCCACCAACCTCTTCAGCAGGTTTTTTCAATATTACGCGCACGGCACCGCCGGTCGTGTTGCGACCAAAAAGCGTGCCTTGCGGTCCACGTAAGACTTCCACTCGTTCAACATCAAAAAGCGTGAAGTTGTTAGCATTTTGGCGTTGGACAAAGGAGTCGTCGATATAGCTTCCAACTGGTGGGTCAAAAGTCGAAATTGACTCGGTGTTGTTTAAGCCGCGAACCGAGTAGGTATTAGCGCTACCCAGACCGGTGTTATTTGAACCGATTACGTTGGGTACGACTTTAACGAGGTCCAGTGTTTCAGTAATCTGCAACCGATCCAATTGCTCTTGAGAAAAAGCGGTAACAGCTATGGGAATATCTTGCACGCTAACTTCACGGCGTTCCGCGGTAACGACTATTTCTTCGAGTGCTGCAAGCAACGGAGAAACATAAAACAATGGTGCAATTATTAAGAGTAGGACGGCTATTAACTTCGTTTTGTTAATTCGCATTGACTTGACCCCCTTTAGGTTTAGTCGGTGGTGAATAAGGTGTACTAACGTGGTCAATATAGCACTTCGGGTGAAATACTGTAAACGAATTAGATATAATGTAATAACAATATATCATTACTTTAATTATTTATAATAATATCAATGATTTATGATGGGCGCGTTTAGTGATTGCCGAACGGTTCGATGTTATTATTCGCTCTTGTCGGGGGGTGTATGGGTGTAGTCTTGCTCCAGACAGGCAAATACGTCAGTGAGTAGTTTTTTACGCATTGTCTCGAATTCAATCTGGCTTTGCTCGTCAACTTCTATATTTTCTAAGTCATCAGCTGCTATAACTTTGTTTTGTTCCAGAAGTTTTTCTAGAGTCATCACGCGTTGGCGCAAGGTCCAGTGCTCGCTGAGTAAAACCAGTAAGGAGTTGAGTATCTTGTCGGTGGCCTCGTCTTTGAAAAAGGACTGTTGTTTCCCTTTGGAAGTTCTTTTGATATCAGGCATCGTTATTTCCAGGCACCAAAGCCGAACCAGTTTAATTCATTGGACAAGCGGCCGGTTTTATCATCCATGGATTGATCATCAGTATTGATTTTTTCCTGAAATTCCTGATCACTGATGTAGGTATATTGCGGCACTGTTAACTGTAGGTATTTATCTTCGTCAAATCCTGCTTCTGTACAGATAGATTTGAAGTTTTGCGCACGAAACCCTTTGTAGTAGGGCTCGTTGTTATAATAGCCGTCCCAGTCGAGATAGAAATTATCATATGGCTCTAGTTGATCACTCGGTGGTAGTTCCATATGCAACATCAAGCCGCCTGGTTTAAGCAAGCGATGTGCTTCTTTCAAAACCTTGCGAAGGGTTTTGGCTGGTAGTTCGTGCAGGAACATCGAAGAAAACACCATGTCAAAACTTTGATCTTCAAAGTTGGTTGCTTCAGCGTTTCGTTGCGAATAATGAACCCTGGTAGCCTGACTTTTGGAGCGGGCATCTGCGTATCTCAAGAGCGGCCCGGCAACGTCGATACCATGAACTTCTGCGTCGGGCCAGGTTTTGGCCAGGGCAGACGTGTTGTGACCAACGGTGCAGCCTAAATCCAGAATTCTTTCTGGTTTGAAGTCCGGAAACTTATGGCGGATATAATTGGCCATAGACATGCCGATATCATCCAGATTCAAACCCATCATGCCGAAGGAAAATACCGCCAGACCATTGTCATATATTGCGCCAGTCGTAACATCGCTATCAGTGTATTCGGTGTGATAGCCACCAGGAGATAAGTGGACATCTACCCCAGATACATTCCGCGGCACATCAAAAGATGCGTCACTGGTGATAGTAGATGGGTCCTGGGCATTTAGTTTGTTGGCAGTATCTTGTAATGTCGCATGCTGGCGCTCGATAGGGTCAATAACGGAGTTCCAGACCATTCTTTGCGCGGTACAGCGCATGGCAGAGTAAAATTGAAAGTAGGTATCGCTTATGAGGCTTTCATGAACCTCAATGCCATCTGCTGGTTGGCGTTTGTGTTTGCTTTCGAACGCCGGCAAAGCTCTGTTTTCATACCCATCTCGCAAGTTATTTGCCATGTCGTTAAGTACATATGCTCTCAGGCTGGCGACAAAATCCAATTTGGATGACTCATCCAGAGTTTTATCAAGATTCATATCATGCTGAAGATCTAATGGCATAGCGATGGTCTCCTAGATAATGCGATCACATTAATTCGAATTGCCGAGTTTCAATGTTATATCATAATACGCCTAACTAACAATCAGAATAGAGTGAGGTTCGATCATAGCGAAACTGCAAAAATTACTGTCTCAGTATTATCTAGGTGAGTCACTGGAGCCGGGCGACACCGCTCAGGTGGCGGCCAAGGTTTTTCTGCTAGATACCATCGGTGTGGGTATTTCGGGTAGTAGTGCCCATGGAGCAGATGCTGTTTTACAGGTGGCTAAGTCGTGGGGAAGTGGCGATGTTGTGCCAATACTCGGGCGGCGCGCTAAATTGCCGCCCGCTTCGGCAGCCTTCGTCAATGGTTTTCAGATTCACTGTCAAGAGTTCGATGCTGTGCATGAAGAGGCTGTTGTGCACGCTATGTCAGTTGTTACAGCGAGCATGTTGTCCGAACTACATAATGATTCTATCGACGGAAAACACTTTCTCAGGGCGCTAATATTTGGCGTCGATCTCGCCTGCGGTCTGGGTCTGGCGTGCCGCTCAGGGATCCGGTTTTTCAGGCCGGCAACGGCTGGTGCTTTCGGCGCAGTTCTGGCAATTGCAATTCTGCGGCGCTTCAGTGCGAATCAATTGCAAGCGGCATGGGGGCATGTTTACGCGCAAATTCCGGGCACCATGCAGTCGCACGTTGAAGGCGCAATTACACTACCAATGCAAATAGGTTATGCAGCCCGAGCTGCGGTAAATGCGGTTGATTTCGCGGCGACTGACTTAACATCGCCGTTGCAGGTTTTCGATGGCACCTACGGGTATTTTTCATTGCTTGAAAATGAGTGGGACCATAACTACTTCGAGAATTCTTTGACTGGTGCGGCGCATCGAGACACCTGGCATGTCGAGGATTTGTCGCACAAACCGTTTCCAACCGGCCGTGCTGCGCATGCGATTTTAGATGGGTTGCAACAACTCAAAGCGCAGCATGGTTTTGAGTTGCAAGATTGTGAGCGAGTGGTGGCAACTGTGCCGGAGCTAATTTTTCGCCTAGTGGCGCGAAAAATGCAACCGGATATGAGTATTAGCTACGCCCGTTTGTGCTTGCAATACCATATCCCCAACTTGCTGCTTGATGGTGATTTGACTACCGGAAGTTACCAAGAGCAAAGAATGACTTCGAGAAGAATCCTTGACGCAGCGCAACGCGTTGAAATTGTGCAAGATGACAATCCCGACCCGAATGCAATGTCGCCACAGCATTTAGCTGTCCACCTGAAATCTGGAAAAAAACTCGAGATCGATATTCCTCATACATTGGGGGCACCTGTCAACCCGCTTAGTGAACGTCAATATTTGGATAAGTTCAAGCGTTGTTGTGCCGAAGGCAGGGCGGCAGTCGAGGGCATTACATTTGAGCAGCTGCGCGATGCCTTATTAAGTCTCGAGTCCTGCGGTAATGTTCGAGAAGTACTTAAATTGTGCAGCGGTAAAATGCGATGACTGTTACTACGATGGCTGCGGGTAACTATGACATAGAGGTTCCAGTGCTTATTGTTGGCGCTGGCGCTACGGGTTTATGTGCGGCTCTGGCGGCGGATCAGATTTCAGAGGTTCTGGTGCTGGAAGCGGACGCGCGTCCGTACGGATCAACTGGTATGTCGTACGGCGGCATTTGTGCCGCCGGCAGCGAGTTACAAGCAGCGGTCGGGGTTAATGATAATCCGGAGTCGTTGTTCGATGACATAATGCGTGCTACCAAGAACCAGACTGATCCCGAGCTGGCGCGAACTTTAGCGTACCAATCCGCGCCAACCATGAATTGGTTAGTAAATGATTGCGGGATTGAGTTGTCGGTGGAAAAAAGCTGGAGTGGTCTAGGCCACAGTCAGCCGCGGATGCATGCGCCCGCAAGCCGCAGTGGTGAAGACTTGATCAGTATGTTGGTTCACGCCTGCGACCAGCGTGGTATTGATATTTTGTGTAATGCACGTGTCGTGGAATTGTATGCAGATGAACATAAAAATGTACATGGTGTTCGGTTTGAGCGGCCTGACGGTAGTAGTGAGTCGGTTGGCTGCGCCACGCTGATATTGGCGAGTTGCGGTTTTGGCGGTAATGAAGAAATGGTAGCGCACTACATTCCGGAGATCTCTGCGGCTTCCTATTATGGCCATGAAAGCAATCGCGGCGATGGAATAGTTTGGGGCGAAGCGCTCGGTGGTGTTACTCGTGATATGGGTTCTTATCAGGCTTTAGGGTCACTAGCGTATCCGCAGAATTTAGTGATCCCGCATACGCTGATGATTGGTGGCGGTATTCAAGTGAATTTAGACGGACTGCGATTTGAAGACGAGTTGGAAAATATCTCAGGGCAAGCGCTAACGATTCTCGAGCAACCCCAGGGCTTGTGCTGTATCGTATATGATGAGCGGCTTCACGCGGAAGCTATGCAGTCTTTTGCCGAGTACCGTGTGGCAGTAGATATGCGAGCTTGCAAGAAAGCGGCAACGCTGGAAGCGCTCGCAGAAAAGTTAAAATTGCCCGCTAATACGCTTAAGCAAAGTGTTGCGCAGGTGGAGGACTGTAAAATTAAAACAGCGACTTGCGAATTTGGCCGGGCATTCAGTCCCGAGCAAGCGCTTGAAGCGCCATATTATGGTATCAAAGTAGGCGCAGCCTTGTTCCATACCCAGGGTGGTTTACAGGTCGATAGCGATGCGCGCGTAGTTGATAAAGACGGTATGCCATTGCCTAACTTGTTTGCCGGCGGTGGTGCTGCGCGTAGTGTGTCTGGCCCCGGTATTTGGGGGTATTTGCCCGCGATGGGCTTATGTACAGCGGTAACACTCGGTAAACTCGCCGGCACCGCTGCGGCTAAGTTAATAGGAGAAGGTCTATGAGTAATGTCTTGGTGTTGTTTAATTTACAAGAAGGCGTTGATGTCGAGGAATACGAGCGTTGGGCGAAAACCCGTGATTTGCCGATCGCGAGAAATTTGTCCTCGGTTGATCAATTTAATGTTTTGAAGACTAACGGTATGTTCGGAACTGATGCTCCGGCACCGTATCAATATGTGGAATTGTTGCAGGTCAATGACTTTGAGAAACTTGGGGCTGAAGCTGGCGAAGGCGAGATGGCAAAAGTAGCAAGTGAGTTTGCCGGGTTTGCCGATAATCCGCAGTTCATTGTGCTACAAGATATCGAGTAAGTTATGACCGACACGCTCGCAGGAAAAGTAGCAATTATAACTGGCTCAGGTCGTGCCGAAGGTATTGGCGCGGGTATCGCGAAGGGGTTGGCAGCGGCCGGTGCCGCGGTTGTAATTTCCGATGTTGGCCAGACCGATACGCATATGCCTGAAGACAAAATAGGGAGCACTGCCGAGATGGATCAGATGGTTGCGGAAATAACAGCAACTGGTGGGCGCGCAATCGGTGTTCATTGTGATGTTCGTGACGAAATGCAAGTGCAGCAACTGGTCGAAACGGGGGTTAAGGAATTCGGCCGACTGGACATATTTGTCAACAATGCCGGTATTGGTTATTTAATGAAGCCAATGGTTGAGGTTAGCAAACAAGAGTGGCAAACAGTCATGGACGTTAACCTGACGGGCGCGTTTTTGTGTACCAAGCATGCGGCGAAACAAATGATCAAGCAGGGCGAAGGAGGGCGGATTATAAACATTGCCAGCCAGGGTGCGAAAAGCGGTTTTCCACATCTACCTGCATATATCGCTTCCAAGCACGGCATGATTGGGCTCACGCGGTCAAATGCGGTTGAGTTCGGTGGTGACAAAATCACCGTGAATGCGATTTGTCCCAATCACATTACGACTGGATTGGGTGCTGTACAAAATGAGTATTTTGCAGAATTTATGGGCAAAAGCGTCGAGCAATATTTAGCGGATATGGCCGGACGAATTCCGCTCGGACGACCAGGTTTGGTTACTGACATTGCGAATGCAGCAGTATTTTTATCTTCAGCACAAGCGAGCTATATAACCGGAGAAGCGATGAATGTCAGTGGTGGCGAAGAAATGCACTAGCACTTGCTGGCACGCGTGAAACAGGAAAAGAAAAAGTGATAGAAGCGAACAAATGAATCAGGTGAATACAATATCGCGACGCGATTTTTTGTATGGTTCGCTATCTGTAGCAGGACTCCTAACATTGGCGTCTTGCGCGGGTGCCAGTAGTTCCCTTGTTGGACGGGATGTTTCAGTTGGCGCAGATGCTCCGACGTTTGTCTTGGTGCATGGTGCCTGGCATGGTGGTTGGTGTTGGCGGGATGTTCGTGAATTATTACAAAAATCAGGCGCAAGGGTATTTACGCCAACCCTTGCTGGCTTGGGTAAACGAGAACACCTCACTGCTGTACATGACGTTGGCTTGGCAACACATATTCAGGACGTGGTTAATCTGATCTATTATGAAGAGCTGGAAAACGTCATTCTGGTAGGGCATTCCTATGCTGGTGTGGTTGTCACCGGTGTGGCAGATAAATTGGGCGACAAAATATCAGAGCTGATTTATCTGGATGCGCTGGTACCGGTGGATGGTGGATCATTGATAGATCTGGATAATGTTATGCCCGACTCGCAAGTGACGGCCATAGTTGCTGGTATTGAAACCGATGTGCCGGGAATGCTGCCGGTCGCGACACTTGCGTTTCTCGGGATCGAAACGGACCATCCGAATGCCGCCTGGGTCAAACGGCGTATGACGCCGCATCCGGTTAAAACGATTATTGATCGATTGAGGTTTAACAGTCAGGCACACGAGATGCGCAAAAAGACCTATGTATTCTGTACTGAGCAGGAGCGGCCAAAAGAAGCCCGC
>CAZUMV010000118.1:0-9109 GCA_964621435.1 uncultured Thiotrichales bacterium
AAGGTCGCGGTCTTGCCATAGCTGTGCGCGACGTTGTGAACACAGTACTTCAAGATTTGGTTGTTGTCCGCACGCTTTACCAGTGTGTCAAACACAGTACCGATTTCGCACTGTCCAGCGGTTGCCACTTCGTGATGGTGTACTTCTGTTTCTACACCCATTTCTTCCATGACCATACACATGGAAGCACGAATATCGTGGAGCGAATCGACTGGTGGGACCGGGAAGTAACCGCCTTTTACACCAGGACGGTGACCCATGTTACCTTCCTCATAAGGTTTGTCTGAATTCCAACCAGCTTCGATTGAATCAATCTCGTAAAAGGAGCCGCGCATTTCAGTGCTGAAGCGAATGTCATCAAAGACAAAAAATTCTGGTTCTGGACCAAAGTAGGCAGTGTCTGCGATTTTAGATTTTTTCAAATAGGCTTCAGCGCGCTTGGCGATGGAGCGTGGATCACGGTTGTACCCTTTCATATCTGCAGGTTCAATGATATCGCAGCGAATGTTTACGGTAGAGTCCTGGAAGAATGGATCCATTACCGCAGTGCTGGTGTCCGGCATTAAGATCATGTCGGACTCGTTAATACCTTTCCAGCCATTGATAGAAGAACCATCAAACATCTTGCCTTCTTTGAAGGTGTTTTTGTCTACTTGATGGGTTGGTACCGTTACGTGTTGTTCCTTTCCCTTGGTATCGGTGAATCGGAAATCAACGTATTTGGCGTCATTCTCCTTGATCATTTTCATTACAGATGCAACTGACATTTTGTTTCTCCTGATGTGCGCATATCGAATTTGTTATCGGCGTCTTTGACAAAGTCGCCTTTACCCTCTATCTATAGGGCAAGCATAAAGTGTGCCAGTTGGGTTTGTTTTCATCAAGTAAAAGTGGTTTTATAGCTTGGCTAATCGGTTTTAAAGAAAATTTCGGGAATTGCGATGTATATATGCCGCGGTAACGCACCAAAATCGGGCGGACTTCACAGCGCACGCACCGGGATAGTGCGATAATCCAATGCTAATTTGACGTGGTCAAAGAGCCACCCAAAACAACAACCAATATGAGCAAAACTCGTCAGATGTCCCGATCCCTTGTCATGGGTTTTCTATTGATTTGCAGCGGCGTGTGCGTCGCTGCGGACATCACGTTTGTTGAATGTGAAATCAGCAATACTAACGGTCAAGTGTCTATGCAGGCCGAGTGCGCTAATTTCTTAGTGCCGGAAAATTACGCCGCGCCCAATGGCAAGCAAGTTAGTTTATACATCGCCAAAATCAAATCTTTGAGTAGCCGGCCGGAGCAAGACCCCTTTACACTAATTGCAGGTGGGCCAGGTCAGGCGGCAGTCGAATCCTATATTGGTGTAAGCGGTGCATTTAGAAAAATACTTCAGCACCGTGACGTTTATCTGATCGATCAACGTGGTACCGGTAAGTCGAACAAATTGCAATGCAAGCCGGACGATGAAGACTATGTTGACCCTTTCGAATATGACCCGGAAACGGTGGCGAGTTTAACCAGGCAGTGTCTTGAACAGTTGCCAGGAGATCCGCGATATTACACGACCAGTGTTGCAGTGCAGGATTTAGAGCGGGTCCGTGATGCTTTAGGAGTACCGCAGTGGAACGTGTACGGGGTATCGTACGGTACGCGTGTGGCGCAACACTATTTGCGCCGGTATCCAGCGGCTGTGCGCACCATGATTCTTGATGCCGTCGCGCCACCCACTATTAATCTGGGGCCGGATGTTGCGACTGAATCACAACGAGCAATCGAACAGATGGCCACTCGATGTGCATCTGATGAACAATGTCAGGCACTTTTCCCAAACCTTTCAGAGCGCACCAGCGAATTAGTTGCTGAATTACGACGACAACCCCGGCAAGTTCAATTTGAGAGTTTTTCCAGTGGCAAAATAGAAACGTTAGAGTTTGGCGCGATGCATTTGGCGGTGACCATGCGGATGTTGGCTTACAGTGCCCACGGCGTTGCCATTTTGCCAAGCATGTTGCACGACGCCTATGCCGAAGATAATTTTGGGCCATTGGCACGGCAAGCTACCTTGATCAGCGATGATTTAGGTAATGCTTTGAGTCTTGGCATGCATAACTCTGTAATTTGCAGTGAAGACTTTCCTTTCATCGACCCGGACAAGGTTGATAGAGAAGCCCTGGCCGAAACTTATCTTGGCGCCGAAGGTTGGGATAGCCTGTTAAATACTTGTTCAATATGGCCGAGTGGTGTGGTCGACAATGATTTTAAGCAACTGGTGCAATCAGATAAACCGGTATTGGTATTGTCGGGAAGTATTGACCCGATTACGCCACCGGCGTATGCGGAAATGATCTTGCCAGGCTTGAGTAATAGTCTGCACATTGTGAACCCGGAGCAGGGGCACATGCAGGCTGGCGTTGGTTGTATGCCTACCCTCATGGCCAAGTTTATAGAAGAGGCAACCGTAGCGGAGTTAGATCATACCTGCCTCGAGCGACAAACCCCGGAACCATTTTTTATCAATGCCAATGGTCCGTCGCCATGATTGAAGCGTCCGGACTCAGTAAATCCTTCCGCAAAAAAGGCGGCAAAAAGAATGAGCGTGTTCTAGCGATTCGCGAGGTTGGTTTCAAAGCTAAAGATGGCGAGATAACGGGTTTACTCGGCCCTAATGGCGCAGGCAAGTCGACCACATTAAGAATTTTAGCAACCTTAATGCAACCCGATGCCGGTCAGGCATCGATAGATGGAATTGATGTTCAGGCGGAGCCCACCAGGGCGCGCGGCAAGATTGGGTTCCTGCCGCATAATTCCGGTATTTATCCGCGCTTAACCGCCGGTGAGAATGTCGCCTACTTTGCCAGTATCAGTGGCATGCCGGAAAATAAAATTGAGCAACGCGTGCATGAGTTAATCAAATTGCTGGACATGCAAGATATCGTAGACCGACGTGCCGAGGGTTTTTCTCAAGGTCAAAAAACCAAAGTGGCATTGGCGCGCGCAATGGTCCATTCACCCCAAACCCTGATGCTTGATGAGCCAACCAACGGTCTGGATGTGATGGCGACCCGTAACTTGCGCCGGCTCATAAAGCGCTTGGCAGAGGAAGGTCGTTGTGTTTTATTTTCGAGTCACATTATGCAGGAGGTTGCAGCGCTGTGTGATCACATTGCGATTATTTCGGATGGCCGTATCGCCATGGCAGATAGTTTGGACCAATTACGCTTACGTACCGGACAGGAAGATTTAGAAGATGCTTTTGTGATTGCTATTGGCGAGTCATTGGAGGACGAGCATGCGTAAGCTTCTGGCGATATTCAAAAAAGAAGTGCTGGATAATATCCGCGATCGTCGCTCATTGTTCTTCGCTGTATTTTACGGGCCAGTATTGTTGCCAAGTATTATCGCCGGCTCTATGTTTGCCTCGTACCAACAGTTTGCGGTGGACTTTGAAGAAGTAACCGAGCTGTCGGTGTTGCACGCCGAGCGCGCGCCGAACCTCATTAACTATTTGTACCAACATAATTTTGACACTGTAGCGGCGCCAGAAAACTATGAGCACGCCTTGATTGAAGGCGATGTCAGCGTGGTACTCGAAATACAAGAAAACTATGGCGAACATTTGGCGCGCGGTAAACCAGCGCCGCTCACAGTTTACTCCAATGATGGCAATAAAAATTCCAGCAAGGAAACCAATCGCTTGATGGCGACCTTGCGCGGCTACGAGGGTATGCTCAACCAACTACGCATGAAAACGCGCGGTATAAACCCGGATGTATTCAATAGTCTATGGGTTGATCAGATAGATGTCTCAAAGGATGGTCTTGCGGGACAAGTCATGTCATCTTTGTTTCCCTTTCTGCTCATTATTTCGATGGTGATGGGTGGTTTTTATCTGGCTATTGATACCACTGCTGGTGAGCGAGAACGCAATTCTCTAGAGCCATTATTAAGCTTGCCCTTGAGCCGGGAAATGTTGGTTTTGGGAAAATACCTGGCCTTGTTATTGTTTGTTTTTATGTCCGCGTTTCTTACCGTCATTACGTTAAGTGTGGTGTTCAGGTTTATGCCCACCGAAATTTTCGCCGGCACCTTGCACTTTGACTTTTTCACGTTGTTCAAGGGCTTCATGTTGTCTTTGCCGTTGGTGTTATTGATTAGCGCCCTGTTAATGAGCGTGGCAGCCTTTACCCGCAGTACCAAAGAGGCGCAAACCTGGTTGGGTATTTTGATGGTGATACCCATGGCGCCATATTTTGTACTGCAGTTTATGAACATCAAATCGGTTAGCGCGATCATGTTGATGCCAATGATGAGCCAGTATAAGTTGTTGGAAAAGGTGGCTAAAAACGAATCTCTCGATTCAACCCATGTGTTACTTTCAATTAGCGGAACTTTAGTGGCAACCGCGCTGCTGTTGGCCTTGGCATTTTGGTTATACCGTCAAGATCGCATTTTGCAGTAGCGCACCCTTAAAACAGCCGGATTTATTCCGGGCAGAGAATGTAGCTGCATTTCAAGACGCCCTGTATTTCTTCGACGGTTTTCTGCAGCGCTTTAAATTGGGTTTCTCGTTGCTTGAAAAGTGCCGTGGGAATGCGCAACTCGACTTCTACCCCGTCGTTTAGGTAATGCAGGGTAAGGTCATCATCGTATTTGTCCAGCCCGACCGCGTTGGCAGCGGCAGTTATTTTTTCTAGCAACTCTTTGCGCAGTGGTAAATCCGAAACGTCATGGTGATGGTACTCGGCTTCGGTATGCACCACCACATCGTTCACATTCGGGACTTCCTGCATAATTTTCCTTCTCACGGTTTCGCTGATCTGATGGCCTTCAGAAATACTAATACGTGGTGATACTTGAATACGGACATCGGCTAATGCGCTATCACCGCTTTTGCGCGTGCGGAGTTCGTGCACGCTCTCAACGCCATCTACTTGGTTGATGGCGGCGTTAATGGTATCTACGGTGTCTTCGTCCAGCGCCGAGTCAATTAATTGTTGCGCGCTGTTAGTGACTAGGCCAAACCCGATGCGCGCAATCAGGATCACAACAATGATGGCGGCAATCGTGTCAGCATATTTTACCCCAGCCAGGTTTACCGTGACACCAATGAGTACAACAATAGAAGACAGCGCATCGGAACGATGGTGCCAGGCGTTGGCGCGTAACATCTCCGAATTGAATTTATCCGCAGTTGCTTTGGTATAACGATACAGAGATTCCTTAAGCAAAATACCCAGCCCGGCGAAAAAAATTGCCAGTAGCGTAGGTTGGGGCAACCGTTCGCCTGAAATAAGTCGTTCCAGTAAGTTGAACAACATACCAACCGCAACCGCGATGAGTAACGCGCCGAGAATAATAGTCGCCAGTGTTTCGATGCGGCCGTGGCCGTAGGGATGTTCTTGATCTGCTTCTTCACTGGCTTTTTTGGCGGCGAACAAAACGACAAAATCGCTCAGTAAATCAGACAGGGTATGAAAGCCATCGGCAATGAGCGCGGCCGAGTGGGTGAAAAAACCACCGATCAATTGAATGACGCATAGCAAGACGTTAACGCCAGCGCCAACCAGAGTCACCTTGCGCGTGGCTTGGTAGCGCTCCGGATTGCTTGAATCGTTTTTATGTTGGTGATGAGCGTGCGAGTGTCCCATGCGGTCTTATGCTCGTGTAATAAGCGCAAGTGTAGCGCGTATCAGGCGCGGCAAATAGTCTTGAAGAACAATAGCGCGGTTACAAAACCATTTCAGTTAGCTCAGCGGAAGTCGGGCTGAAGCTACGGGTTTCATAATGATCAAAAATAATTTTAAGTACCTCATCGGAGCTGTCTACGACATGGAATAAATCCATATCTTCCGGAGAGATCGTGCCGTTCTTAACCAAAGAGGCCTTGAACCATTCAATCAAACCTGCCCAAAACTCTGTGCCCACCAGAACGATCGGGATCTTTCTGGATTTACCAGTTTGCACCAGAGTCAGGATCTCAGCCAGTTCATCTAAAGTGCCAAAACCACCGGGCATGACCACGTAGGCCGATGCGTATTTAACGAACATGACCTTGCGGGAGAAAAAATGCCGGAACGTTAAAGAAATATCTTGATAAGGGTTACCACCTTGTTCATTCGGCAATTCAATGTTCAAACCCACACTTGGAGATTTACCTTTATAGGCGCCTTTATTGCCGGCTTCCATAATACCCGGACCGCCACCGGTAACCACTGCAAAACCGGCTTCGGACAATTCATAAGAAATTTCTTCAGTGAGCTTGTAAAACGGCTGATCCGGTTGAATTCGTGCCGAGCCAAAAATACTGACGGACGGGCTGATGTTAACCAGTTTTTCATAGCCGTCGACAAATTCGCCCATTATCTGGAAGATCTTCCAGCTTTGGCGATTCAGATCGTGGTGGTCTACCGGTTGCATGCCGGGGTGTAACTTAGTTTGGTCGTTCATTATCCATCCATTGATAATTATGGGCGTGTATTGCTCTAGTGTCGTATTATATAACCTACTACAATGAATTCTCTATGACAGATCACAAACCACTCATTCTTGTAGATGGCTCAAGCTATCTATATCGGGCTTTTCACGTTGATGACAAAAGCCGCAACCCCATGCAGACCGCAGATGGCAAGCGTACCGGTGCGGTCCGCATCGTGGGTAATATGCTGCGTAAACTCGTTAAAGACTATGACCCTGAGGAGATGGTGGTCATTTTCGATGCCAAAGGTAAAACCTTCCGGCATGACATGTATCCCGAATACAAAGCCACCCGCCCACCAATGCCGGACGAATTGCGTGAGCAAATCGAACGCTTGCACCGTTTGGTTGAAGGCTTCGGCTACCCGATGATTATCGAGCCCGGGGTTGAGGCTGATGATGTTATTGGCACTTTGTCTACAGCAGCAGACGAAGCCGGGAAGCCTTGCGTTATAAGTACCGGCGACAAAGACATGGCGCAATTGGTAACAGAGAACGTTACTTTGTTGAACACCATGAAGAACCGTTTTAGTAAAGCTAAGGGCGATACAAAAATGGATGCCGACGGGGTGTTTGAAAAGTTCGGCGTTCGTCCGGATCAGATTGTTGACTATCTTACCTTGATCGGCGACAAGGTCGATAATATTCCGGGCGTTGATAAAGTTGGCCCCAAAACTGCCGCCAAGTGGTTGGCCGAGTACGAAACGCTCGATGCAATTGTTGAGAACGCCGAAGATATCAAAGGTAAGGTCGGCGAGTATCTACGCAACGCCATTGAGCAGTTACCATTATCTAAAGATCTCGTGACCATAAAGCGCGACGTCAAACTTAAGCTTAAAAAGAACGATATGAAGCTTAAGCCGGTGAATGAAGAAGTCTTATTGCCGCTGTTAAAGGAGTGCGAATTTAGCACTTGGCAAAAAGAGTTCGGTGCAGATGCACCGGCAGACGCTAAAGTGGCTCCGGACGAAGATGTTGATTATACGGCGATCACGTCTGAAAGAGCGTTCCGTCGTTTAGTTAGCGCTATACGCAAGGCCGACCTGGTGGCATTCGATACCGAAACCACCAGCTTGAACTATATGGACGCGACTATTGTCGGGTTGTCGTTTGCTTTTGAGCCGAAAAAAGCTTTCTATTTACCGTTGGGGCACGATTACGAAGGCGCACCAGAACAATTACCTCTGGACGAAACGCTGGAGCGTTTAAAGCCCCTGCTCGAAGACCCAAAGATCGCTAAGGTAGGACACAACCTTAAGTACGACATGAACGTCTTAATGAACCATGGTATTGAGTTAGCTGGCATTAAACACGACACCATGATCGAGTCCTATGTTAGTAACTCTGGCGGTCGACATAACCTAGATGTTTTAAGTGAACGACATCTTAATCATGACAACATCAAGTTCTCTGATGTCGCTGGCAGCGGCAAGAAACAACTGACGTTCAATGCAGTACCCATCCCCGATGCCACCCCTTATGCCGCTGAAGATGCGGATGTGTGTTTGCGTTTGCATGAGCACTTTTGGCCGGACTTAAAAAAGACTAAGGGTCAGAAAAAACTCTATGAAGAAGTTGAAATACCTTTGGTGCCCGTCTTAGCGGCAATCGAGCGTAACGGCGTGCGGGTTGATGATGGTTTGTTACTTGAGCAAAGCCATGAGTTGGGCGAAAGAATGCGGGAGTTAGAAGAAGAGACTTATGGAATTGCGGGTAAGGAGTTCAATTTAGGTTCGCCGAAACAGTTACAACAGATCTTGTTTGAAGAGCAGGAGATTCCGGTAGTGCGCAAGACCCCCGGCGGCCAGCCATCAACGGCTGAAGATGTGTTGCAAGAGCTTGCTAATGAACATGACTTACCTCGTTTGATTTTGGAGTACCGTTCGATCAGTAAACTGAAATCCACCTATACTGACAAGTTGCCGTTAGTGATTAATAAAAACACCGGGCGCGTGCACACCTCTTATCAGCAAGCGGTAGCGTCTACCGGCAGGCTGTCATCTACGGACCCCAATTTACAGAACATTCCAATTCGTACTGCGGAAGGGCGACGTATTCGTCAGGCTTTTGTACCGCAAAATAAAAAGAGCCAGATTATTTTGGCCGCCGATTATTCGCAAATCGAGCTGCGCATCATGGCGCACCTCTCGCAAGACGACGGTTTGCTGGAAGCATTTGCAGCGGGTAAAGATATTCATAGCGCCACGGCCGCAGAAGTGTTTAATGAAGACCCGGAGAGTGTGGACAAGGAAAGCCGGCGCCGTGCCAAGGCTATTAACTTCGGTTTGATTTACGGTATGTCAGCTTTCGGTTTGGCCAAGCAATTGAAAATCTCACGAACTGAAGCACAAGAATATGTTGATCTGTATTTTGCACGCTACCCGGGTGTGGAAGCCTATATGGATAAAACCAAAGAGGTCGCTAAAGAGCAGGGTTATGTCGAAACCCTATTTGGTCGGCGCTTGTATTTACCGGATATTAACGCGAAAAACGTTAATCGGCGCAACTATGCGGAACGCACGGCAATCAACGCGCCGATGCAGGGTACCGCGGCAGATATCATTAAACTCGCCATGATCGACATTCACGATTGGTGCAAAGACCAAGACGACATCAAGATGATTATGCAGGT
>CAZUMV010000119.1:0-9092 GCA_964621435.1 uncultured Thiotrichales bacterium
TCTATTTTGAAAGAATTTTGCCAGACAGTGGCGCGCTCTTTTCAAAAATACTAGCCGGTGGCGACTCTATGATGTCTTTTAATGATGACGCCTTTTAAATCTATTGCTCATCATTCTTTAGAGGCCGCACACGCGGCCTTTTTTAGCTGCCCACAAAATCCATGAGTACTTCCGAACCAGACAAAGTTGAAAAATTAACTATCACCTGTACCGATGACGTCAGCCTGTCGGCAACGCTTTATCATGCTCCCGATAAAGTTAAAGCGGTCACAATGCTTTGCCCAGCAACCGGTATAAAACAGGGTTTCTATGCGCACTTTGCAACCTGGTTAGCTGAGCAAGGTTATTCAACCATCACCTTTGACAATCGCGGCATCGGAAAATCTCTTGTTGGCAATGTCTCTAAAAATCCAGCATCGTTAATCGACTGGGGCGCACTGGACATGCCAGCAGTACTAGAAACCTTGAAACAGAGGTTCCCTAATCAAAACTATCATGTCATTGGTCATAGTGCTGGAGGTCAGCTTGTTGGTTTAATGCCGAATGCTCCAGATTTAAAAAGTGCGTTTAATTTTGCCTGTTCGTCTGGAAATATTTCCAAAATGAATTTTCCATTTAAATTTCAGGCATACTTTTTTATGAATATATTTATACCCCTTAGCAATCTGTTTTTCGGGCACACCAAATCTCAATGGTTTGGTATGGGTGATCCTCTTCCAAAAAAAGCCGCGCAACAATGGCAGCGTTGGTGCAACGGTGCAGGCTATGCACAAACCGATTTCGGAAAAGCTATTAACGAACATTGCTATGACACGCTAACGCTAGATACAAAGTGGGTGTATAGCGCTGACGATAACATTGCGAATGGCAAGAACGTCGAAGAAATGCAGGCTGTGTATTCTAACTGCGCTGCAGAAATACAGGAACTTGTTCCGCAAGAACTTGGCCTGAAAGAAATTGGACATATGGGGTTTTTCAAACCCCAAAACAAAGCACTCTGGCCGCTGACTACAGACTGGTTAACACAACACAATTAACACAAGCGTAAAATGTCTTTATCGCGCCATGTCTAAGCTACTATAATGTTTTTATGTCTGTGCCCAAGTACTTTTCTTGCCTAGCGCTAATCTTCACTTTAACTGCCTGCAGCAGTGAAGATAATCCGCTCACCAGTTCGGCTAATGATTCTTACGAAGTCAATGCGCTGTTAACTTGTAACGAAGTTGCCACGCCAAACGACGAAACAAAATACACCATTTATTGCGAGCAGCCCGACAGCGGCATGACCGACGAAATGATCAGCCCTTATATTGCGGCACTCACAACCTGTGGCGTCAGCTGGCAAACGATGCAAGACCGGCGCCTAAACGAGTACGTATTTAGCGATGTAGTGAGCAACTATTTCACTAACGACTTAAGCGCTGAATCGTCTTTAACACCGATCGAAGCGCTTAATATTTTTAACTTACCAGTGAGGAATTTTCGTAGTGGCTTTGGTTTGTTGCCGGGGTTTTTTGCTGGATTTGATAGCGATTTTGAAACGATTAAAAGTACTCTGGCAAGTAGCGGTATTAATTTTGATGCGTGTGAAAATCGAAGTTGTGAATTACAATTGACCGATACCGAAACTCTTATTCTTCGAGATAATATATTCGGTTGCGCCTATCCATTCCAGAGATAACCCGCTGATTGCCTGAAATAGCGGTATCTAAGCAATAATAATTTTAATATAATATCCTCATTCTCGGGGCGGGGTGTAATTCCCCACCGGCGGTAAGCAACCTATGTTGTAAGCCCGCGAGCGCTCTTGATTCTATCGGGAGGTCAGCAGATTCGGTTAAATTCCGAAGCCGACGGTTATAGTCCGGATGACAGAGAATGACAGCACGTAGAACTACGAGCTGCCTTGCCCCGTATAAAAATAGTACAGGGCTAAATTTATGAATAAATCCGTTACCCCAAACCTACTGCCTCACGGCAAAAAAATTGCATTTGTTCAAGCTTCCTGGCATAGCGAAATCGTCGAACAGGCACAACTCGCATTCGCCGCCAAACTCTCTACTCTAGCTGATCTTAACGACTCCGATATTGAGATTTTTAAGGTCCCCGGCAGCCTCGAGATCCCCCTGCAATGCCAACGCCTGGCTCGTAGCGGGAAATACCATGTCATTATTGCCGCTGGCTTAATCGTAGATGGTGGTATTTACCGGCATGAGTTCGTCGCCGCAACAGTTCTAGATGCCATGATGCAGGTTCAACTGGATACAGATGTGCCAATTCTTTCGGTGGTGCTAACGCCGCAACAGTTCGATGAAAATGATACGCAAAGCACTGAGTACTTTTACAAGCATTTCAAAATCAAAGGTGAAGAGGCAGCAGCCGCTTGTTTCCAGGTAATGCAAAACTCACTTTTATTGATTAGCGATTAGCCGGATTTTTTTGCTTTGCGTGTTGCGAAGTCGCGCACACTTATAGTACTCAAACAAAATTTTGAAGGTTAAATTGCGACCGCAATAATTGATTATTTCGGCCAAAAACCGGAACATTTTCCCCCTTAAACCAACCGTTTGTCGGAACGAATCTTGAAAAAGTTCCGATCCCCCATATTTTAAATGTGAAATATAAATAAAAATAAAAGGTGAGAAAATGAAATTGATTAAAGCATTAGGAAAAAGATCCCTACCCTCAATTAGTAGCGCGATACTTATATTAGCCATACTATTCTTGATCCCAATGATGTTTGGTATCAACGACGCCGGCCACCGTACTGTAGTGCAGTTCCCGACTGGCAAGCTGTTTGTAAAATTCAGTCCTGGAATCTATCCACAAATGTTCGGCCGCACGGAGGAATATAACGACGTTATTACTTTCGACTTCGATAAAAACGATGCTGAAGTCAGCGCAACACTAGACCAGCAAGGCATCGCGGTCCGCTATCAAGACGGTGGTACCGGAACGATCTTCGGCAAGGCGCGGTTTTCGCTACCTGTCGATGAAGATACCATGCTGAAGTTGCATAAAGACTTTCGCTCTAACGCGGGTGTTGCGCAAAAACTCCTCAAGCCTGTGACTGAGGAAGCAATGAACCTGACTGCCGGCTTAATGACGTCTGAAGACGCTTATGCAGTAAAACGAGGTACGTATACTGACTGGGCACAGCAACAAATCAAGAGTGGTAAATTCCTGACTGAGCTAAAAGAAGTCATTCAGGAAGACGAAGCCACCGGTCAGAAAGTCGTTACCAACGTGCCGGTGATTGTTTACGGAAATGATGGCTTACCACAAACCTATAGCAGTGACTTTAAAGACTACTTGATTAGCGTACCTGGCTTTCAAATTACCGACTGGGATTTTGAGCCAAAGACGCTGCAACAGATCGCGACCAAACGTGAGGCGACCATGGCGATTATCACCGCCAAAGCACAGGCCGAACAAGCCAAGCAGGAGTCGTTAACTGCAGAAGAACGCGGTAAAAAAGACGTGACTGTTGCTCGCTACCAGAAGGAAGTCGAAAAAGAGCAAGCGGTAGTGGACGCACAGCGCGCTAAAGAAGTTGCGGTTATTGCTGCACAACGTCAGGTATCTGTTGCCGAGCAACAAAAACTGGAAGCCGAACAGAAGAAACTGGCGGCAGCAGAATATAAACAGGAACAAATCCTGCGCGGTGAAGGTGACGCTGAGTACAAACGCCTGGTACTGCAAGCTGACGGTGCGCTACAACAAAAGCTCGATGCATACAAAATAGTCATGGGCCGCTTTGCTGAAGAATTCGGTAAACAAAAGTGGGTACCGGAAGTACAGATGGGTGGAACCGCAGCGTCAGGCACCGCTGGCAACGAAGCCGCCAACCTGATTAATCTATTAACTGCGCAAACCTTAACGGATTTGGGACTTGATATGTCAGTCAAGCGCGGTGCGATCGTTAATCAGTAATACGAAAACTGCACAAAGATGTAACAATGGGCCAAGCGATCATCGCTTGGCCCATTTATTATGAGACATCTATAACTTTATATGGCAATACGCTCAAACTTTAGCAAGTGACCTTTGAAAGGTTCATCGAGATACTCAAGATCCGTTGGTCTTGATTCTTCCGAGGTAAAACCGAACGTTTTCATTTTGGCTATAAATTTATTTTTATTGCCTCGCCCCGGATCAACAATGATTGCTTCGCTGCCAGGTTTTGAATGCCTCGCGATAAACGTTGCCAGTGCCTCTGCATGACCTTGTTCATACAAAATGTCACTGCCGATGATCAAATCAAACAGGCCTAGCTCTTGGTTGGCGTCCGACCAATCCGCACGCACAAATTTAATCTCTGGATCTTTATTAAGCGCTGTGTTTCTGGCTAAAAATTCCCCGGCTTCGGGATGATAATCACTCGCTGTGATGTCGGCATCTAATTTATTGAGCAGCAAACTGTTCAGCGCCATGCCACAACCCGTCTCGAGAATTCTTTTGGGGCCAAAATCATACTCGAGCAAGTGATGCGCAAGCACCAGACTAGACGGCCAGACAACGCCGAACAACGGCCACAGCGCTTCTGAAATACCGACTTCTTCACTACGCCCGTCTTGATCATGAAACTCATTCGTATCACGCAGCGTACGCAGATGGATATCGATCTTTCCGAGCTCGACAGTTTGATAACTTAAACGAAGTTTTGACATTGGCCGGCCTAAATAGTGGCGCTCAGCCAGTTATACAAGATAAATGACAAAACGTTTGTGGCTTAAGGGTATAGCACTATCCCGACGAGCACACCCAATATAGGTTAACTGATGTCATACCTAAGTATGTGCTTTATACAGAAATTGCCTTACCAGGCAACCTTTTCACCTTTAAGATTTATAAACCGGCCACTATCTTTGATCGTGATTTTGTCGATAACCTGCAATTGTTTTTTGATACTTTCAGAAGGCTCCCAGAGTGCTGACGAACCGCCAAGATCTGTTTTGACCCAACCGGGCGCCATAGAAAAAACCGTGATATTATTTTCTGCGAGATCTATAGATAGCCCCTTAGTCACCATGTTTAGAGCCGATTTACTGGAACGGTAAGCATGACTATGCCCCATGGTATTGATCTCTATCGACCCCAGTTCCGAGGACATGTTAACTACCAAGCGTCGCTCACTAAGCATTAGGTTTTCAAACAGTGCCACGGTTAAACGAAATGGCCCCATAACATTAATCTTATGGATATACTCCCAGAGCTCGTAGTCCATGCCCTGCGTGGTTTGACGATCAGCGTCGGTTTCCCAACAGCCGCCATAAAGACCAGCATTATTAAGCAAGACATCTATTTTTTGCCCCGCGAGCTTCGCAGTCAATGCAGCAATTGACGATGGATCCCCGACATCAAGCTCTTCTATTTGCAGAGCTTCTGGAAATTGGTTACCTAGTATCCCGAGTTCGTTTGCTTTGTCCGGTTCACGGGCGGTCGCGATGACATGATCACCCCGCTCCAATAACTGCCGGGCAAATTCCAATCCAAGACCGCGATTAGCACCTGAAACCAACCAGACTTCATTCATGTTCTCTAATTCCTTAGTGTTAATGTAAATACGCATGGTTTATTGCATTGCGAGATGCCGGTATTCTCGGGGCTTAGCGAATATTTTTCAACGTCTTCATGTGGACCAATAGGCCTTCAGCATGACCAAGTCGCTAAACAAAAGTTCCCGAATATAGTTTACATGGAAGTGCAGCAAGCAACCGAAGATTACATTACAATATCACTCTGAAAAATTAACCGACGAGACTCGTGCATGATTAACGCAACCATAAAAGCTGCTGTCTGTGCTTTTTTGCTTTGCGTCATAATGGCAAATGAAGCCCGTGCCGAACAAGCGGCTAATACGAATCTGTTTGACGCCGCATATTTTGCTGCTTTTTCGCCAAACACCGCGCTCGAAATGATCTCCCGAATTCCCAGCTTCACCATTGCGTTCGCGGAGAATAAACGTGGCCTTGGTCAGGGTGGCGCTAACGTTTTAATCAACGGCAAACGCATCACTGGAAAAACAGATGCGGGTTCTCAGCTCGGCCGAATCGCGGCCGAAAATGTTGTTCATATAGAAATACTCGATGGCGCTTCTCTGGATATTCCCGGTCTTTCCGGACAGGTCGCTAATGTGGTAACCAAAACCTCAGGTTTAACCGGCACCTGGTCATGGGAGCCGGAATTTAGGCGCCGGCAAGATTTTACTGATGGCCATTTCCACTTAACGCTGTCCGGAGAACTCAGCAACTGGTCCTATTCTGCAGAAGTCCGACAGGAATCCCGTCGCAATGGCAACTGGGGTAGAGAAACAATCACGCAGGCAGATGGAACGTTGATAGAAACTCGCGATGAACGACTTAGCCGGGTCATTGACATCCCGGGCGTGATTATTGACTTGACCTGGAAACCCGATAACGAACGGATCGCGAATTTCAACCTTGAATATAATAAGTTTAATTTTAGTGGTACCGAAATCTCGGCAAGAAATGCTGTAACTTCGGCTGGGACAACTTTAGACTCTGTTTTTTCTAGAGCCGAGGATGAAACCAATGGCTCGATAAGCGCTGATTATGAATTCCCGTTTGCAGCAGGAAAACTAAAGACGATCGGTTACTATCGGTTTGAGGAATCTCCAGTCCGTACAATTTTCAATATTTTTGATCGGTTCGGTGCACAGGAACAAATAGATGGCTCCAGATTTACCCAACAAGCCGATGAATCGGAAGCGATCTTGCGCACCGAATACTCCTGGAAAAAAAATGAAAATCAAGATTGGCAAGCCGGAATCGAAGCGGCATTCAACGTTCTTGATATTACTGCGGAATTGGAAATTCTGGACGCAGCAGGTAATTTTATTCAGGAAATACTAACAGGTGCGAACTCAAGAGTTGAAGAGCAGCGCGCTGAAGTTACGCTTACCCACACGCGTACTTTGTCGGAAAAACTGGATTTACAATTTTCGCTTGGCGGAGAATATTCCGAGCTGATACAAACGGGTGGCTTACAGCGAGAGTTCACAAGGCCAAAGGGGTTTATTGCCAGTACTTACAAGCCAGATAAAAGTCTTTCAATACGCGCAAAAATTGAACGTGAGGTCGGGCAGCTTAATTTCTTTGATTTTATATCCTCTGTGAATATCAACGAGGACCAGAGTACCACCGGCAATGTCAATTTGATCCCTAGTCAAAGCTGGCGTGGCGAACTCGAATTCGATAAAGATTTTGGTCAGGGTAACAAATTAATAGTGACGTTATACGGCTCCCAGATTTCTGATTTGGTCGACCGCATACCTATCGGTGTAGATGGTGATGCAGTCGGAAATATTGATTCTGCCAGTCAATATGGTGTTGAAACCAACCTGAGCATTCTGGGCGACCAATGGGGCTGGAATGGAACCGAGCTAAAAATAGGCGCGGAGTATACCAATTCAGATGTTACCGACCCACTAACTGGAGCTAGCCGACGACTTAATGGTGACCAGATTTCATTCTGGGAGGTCGAATTCCGCCATGATATCCCGGAATCATTGTGGGCATACGGATTTTTTCTCGAACAACGGAAACAGGCCCCGGTGTTTCGTATCGATAGTATCCGGCAATTTAACTTTGACGGACCATTCAGCTCGGCATTTATCGAACATAAAAACTTCTTCGGCATGAAAATAAATGCCTCGGTTAGAAATATATTTTCGGGCACAGATGACTTTAGCCAACGAATATTCACCGACCGTCGCGATCTTGGAGTACTGGATTTTACCGAAGCACGCTCACGGAATATTGATCCCTTTTTTAACGTAAAAATTTCCGGAACGTTCTAAGCTTCAACGCCTTCCCTGCGGTATCAAAAATTGACACTTTTGTTAAAAACTAACATTGTAAAATCTTTAATGAATTCACACTTTTTAAAAATCGACTCCAATCAGGAATAAAAGTCGACCGCTCATTTCGTGTTTCCGAATCGGTACGGATTTTGCAAGATGAAACACAAGCGGCATTAAATACCGCGCACTTAAACTTGAATTAATTGGATGAAACTAAAAACCGGAGAATTGAAAATGCAAAACCAAAAAGGCTTTACCTTAATTGAATTAATGATCGTTATTGCAATAATCGGCATTCTCGCGTCGATCGCCATACCTGCGTACGGCAATTATATCAAGAGATCTAAATTCGCAGAAGTAATACAAATGACTGCCCCGATAAAGACGGCAGTTGAACTGTGCTATCAAAAGGAAAACACGTTCAACAGATGTGACACGTGGGAAAGAATTGAATTGAGTCAAGCGGACTACGAAAGGGGTGTCGTAGTTGCAGCTCAGGTCGCCGGTGGTGGCTGGATCACTTTGACGGGCAACGCAGAAGTTGACGGCGCTCAGTACGCGTTAATTCCATCGGTATCGGCAAGCGGTGCTGGTTTGAATTGGGATGACTCAACGGGCACTTGCAGAACTTTTTACAACTACTGTTAAATCAGTTCTTATCTATCAAAAAAACCTCCTTCGGGAGGTTTTTTTGTTTCTTTAAGAATCCTGAGGCGGGACCAACGATTTATTCTTCAATAACACCACGCTCAGAAAAACTAATCTTTTTATCCGCATAAGGCTCCCGAGATGGCTGGTAAGGTACCGCTCTTACTTTCCCCGGTTCTTTCATCTAATACAAATGTGATCCAATCAAGGTAATTGACCAACAACTTGAAGCCCAATCGAATTATCGAACCGTTGATCTAAAGCTGTTTTATCTAAATGTTGCAATGTTCTATCTTGGCGATACAAATCTGAAATTTTTAGTTGGCGAATGGCAACCAAAGAACTAACAATACTGATAATACTAACGCTGTTGTGTGTTGCAAAATTTTATTATGATGAAAGAGTTCGTGACGCCGCGAATGAAACCGAAACAGCTCAAACTCGGCCTTCAGAACGAGCCATCGCCAATGATGGTGATGGTGATGGTGATGGTGATGGTGATTTTAAAAAGATCACGGGTAGCACTGGTAAAATCAAATCGGATGACATTGAGGCACCGAAACCCAACATCACTGATCATCTTGAATTAGCCGGTACACCAAAGTATTCGCGCGAACAA
>CAZUMV010000120.1:0-8928 GCA_964621435.1 uncultured Thiotrichales bacterium
GCCCATAGCAAAACCAACTCCGGCCACATCTTTACCGCCCAATTGCTTAATCAGACCATCATATCGACCACCGGCGCATACTGTGCCCTGAGCGCCCAAACTGTCTGTTACCCACTCAAACACTGTGTGACAGTAATAATCCAGCCCTCTTACCAATCGCGGATTTACGGTAAATTTGATATCAAGCGCGGTCAGATATTGCTGCAGACGCTCAAAGTGCGCGGTTGATTCGGTGCTTAAGTAATCACCCAATTCCGGCGCGCCAGCTATTAAGTCCCGCAGCGCCGGATTCTTGCTGTCGAGGATCCGCAAAGGATTAACCTCCAAGCGACGCTGGCTATCCTCATCGAGCTTTTCTCGATGCGCGGAAAAGTAAGTCACCAAAGCTTCACGATAGCGCTGGCGACATTCTAAAGTACCCAATGAATTAATTTGCAAGGCTACTTTCGACTCGATATCAAAGGCCTGCCAAAGTCGCTGGCAAAATAATAATAGTTCAGCTTCAATATCCGCACCCGCGATGCCGTAAGCTTCCACGCCCAATTGGGAAAACTGGCGATAGCGCCCTTTTTGTGGCCGTTCATGCCGGAACATGGGGCCAAGGTACCACAACTTTTGTTGCTGATTATGAAACAGGCCATGCTGAATACCGGCCCGCGCGGCACTTGCCGTACCCTCAGGACGCAGCGTCAAACTCGCACCGTTGCGGTCAGCAAAGGTGTACATCTCTTTACCAACGATGTCAGTAACTTCACCGATTGAGCGTTTAAAAAGTTCTGTCTCTTCAACTATGGGTGTACGAATTTCATGATAACCGAAACTTCTTAATTGCTTTGCAAGCTTTTGCTCAACAGACTGCCATGCGGCACTGTCTTCCGGCAAAAGATCATGCATACCTTTAATCGATTGAATTTTTTTCATACTGCTTTCTAATTTACTAAAGCAAATTTCGCAGTATTGTTAGCACGCATGTGGGGTGCGGACTGATAGACAGATTCATTGAATATTATTTCGACGCCAGGCGCATAGCCAAGAAACACTTGAAACGGTGCCTGCCCTCTTAAGATCTTTGAAGTCCCTTCCGGGTATACGCCGATCATCAATTGAAAATGGGTTGCGTCCTCGATTTCAATCCAGGATTCCGCGCTTAGCGTCAAGATGATTTCGTCGCTACCTTCGGTTGCTGAGATAAGATCCGCTTCACTGAACGTTCGAGTTGGCACGCTTTGCACTTCTGTCGTTGAAGAAACCATACCGGCGACCATATTAGCTTCGTCGAGCGCAGTTGCTGATCCCGTAACCTGCTCTGCGACAACTTCAACCGCTTGCGGCTCGGATACCAGTGGCACACTAAGCAAATCGTCGCTCGACACAGCCGGCACAACTTCCTCGGCACCTATAGCCTCATCCTGATCACTACTAACCAGAGGTAGCCGGGTGCTGGCTTCAACCAACGGTAATGAAGTTTGCGGCTCGGTGTACTCTATTTGACTGGATTGCGCTGAATAATCGTTGTTATAGCCGCTATTAATTAACCAGTATATGAATAATCCCAGCGTTACGAATACAACTAACAAAGAAAACAAGTGCAGCAATTTGTTATTGCTTTCGATGGACTCCAGAGGCGATACCGCGTTCAGATTCGGGGTCTCATAACCGAGTCCTTCATATTCTTCAATCAGCGCTTCCGGTGAGAGTTTTAACGCGTTCGCATAGCTGCGCAAATAGCCTTTAACATAAGTCGGTGCGCCTACCTCTTGAAATTGATTTAACTCGAGTGCTTCGATGTACCCGGGATTTATGCGCAAGTCAGTGGCTATATCAGATATCTCCAAGCCGGCTGAAGTGCGAGCCTGTCGCAAGCGATCTCCAATCCGCACTGACTTAACTAAATTTTGTTCAATATCAGTCATTAGCTTTTCTAAATTGACTCCGCTTCTTTTGACGACGGGTAGCGCCTGATTAGATTTTTAGTACAAATCGCTTCCGCATTTCTGTTACCCAACTTACGCTCGGTCATGACACACAGCCACAATACGCCAGGGTTATCGCGCGCCTCAAGACTCAAGCGATTAAGAATAACACTGGACTGTGCGTAGCGCCCTTCGTGGTAATAGACTTTGGCGAGCAAATAGTTAGCCTTTGGGGACGCCTCGTTAATATCTAACGCAGCAGTAACATATGGTTTGGCATCACTAATTTTATTATTCTGCAATAAACAGTCAGCGGCATTTATATTCGACGTCAATATACCTTGGTACAAAGTGTTCGAAATGGCCCTGTCAAATGCAGAAATAGCATCCGAAATCCGTCCTTGACGACACAAAAAAGCACCATAGGCATTATGCGCGTCGCCATTATCCTTGTTCAACTTAATTGCTTTTTTATAACTTGCCTCGGCTTTCGCGGGATATTTTAGTTTTTCCTGCAACACCGCATAGGTCCAATGCACAAAGGAAGACTTCGGCGCGATCTCTACAGCGCGCTGAAAGCGTTTCTCCGCTAACGCGAAGTTACCTTTGTTCATGTAATCAACGCCCAACCTCACGTAGGTAGTTGCGTCTCGCTCTTTTTGCTCCGGGGTGCTCGCCGTGCGCGGACTACCGGGGCCATCGCTCACACAGCCGACACATAACCCGATCGTTATAAACCCCAGAAAAATCAAACCGAATGCTGTTTTGCTATAGCTCATGCTTGCACCTCTAAATCCATTTTAGCGAACCGCAGCTCACGACGACTACGGTCATTAACTTGCCCGGCTAATTGACCGCACGCGGCATCAATATCATCGCCTCTAGTTTTTCTTGTCATGGTTTTTATACCGTGTGACATTAGCCGATCACGAAACCTGTTAATCGCGTTACCCGAAGAACATGTGTATTTAGTTCCGGGAAAAATATTAAACGGGATCAAATTTAGCTTGGCGGGCACGTCTTGAAGTAGCACCGCCAATTGATCTGCTTGCGCAATCGAATCATTTACGCCTGCCAACATAACATACTCGAACGTGATTCGTTCGCGATGTGATTTGCCTTTCAGGTAATTAGCACAGGCCTCCAGCAACTCTTTGATCGGGTACTTTTTATTAATTGGTACTAATTGATTACGAAGCTCGTCATTTGGCGCATGTAATGAAACGGCTAGCGCTACATCTATATCTTCGGCCAACCGGTGCATGGCCGGGACGATCCCGGATGTGCTGAGAGTCACACGTCGTTTACTTAACCCATAGGCATTGTCATCCAGCATAATCTTCATTGCTGCAAGCACCTGACGGTAATTTGCCAGCGGCTCGCCCATACCCATCATAACGACATTCGTAACCGCTCTTCGTAGCGGCGCATTTTCTTTCTTCGACCCGCTTGGCTGTAACAACTTGTTGGCCAACCACACTTGTCCGATAATTTCCGACAATGTCAAATTCCGGTTAAAACCCTGTCTTGCTGTCGAACAAAAAGTACAATCCAGCGCGCAACCGACTTGTGATGAAACGCAGAGTGTTCCGCGATCTTTTTCCGGAATAAAAACCATTTCAATACACTGCCGATCATCCAACTGCAATAACCATTTATGGCTACCATCGTCAGATGGCTGGTGTTGAACTACCCGGGGCGCGCGCACTTCTGCAATTTCCGCCAATGAAGCTCGCAGGTCTTTCGATAAATTAGTCATTTTTTGGAAATCTGACTCACCATATTGGTGAATCCATTTCCAAGTTTGCATGGCCCGAAATGCCGGCTCATCGCGCGTCTTAAAAAACTCACCTAGCTCAGCCAAGCTTAGATCAAGTAGATTAACTATTGGCGGTTTATCCATCAGAAATGCTGATTAGCGAGTCCGCTCACAAATCTCAAGCTGACGAAAGAAGAAAGCAATCTCTTGCGCTGCAGTATCAGTCCCGTCAGAGCCATGCACCGCATTCTCATCAATTGAGGTGGCAAAGTCCGCGCGAATTGTGCCCGCATCAGCTTCAGCCGGATTGGTCGCGCCCATTAACTCGCGGTTTTTCGCGATCGCATTTTCACCTTCCAGGATCTGCACCATCACCGGACCAGACGTCATGAAGTCCAACAGGTCGTTAAAAAATGGTCGCTCTTTATGGACCGCGTAAAATTCACCTGCCTGACGACGCGAGAGATGCATCATACGTGCGGCCACAACGCGCAAGCCCGCTTCTTCAAATCTTTGATAAATATCACCAATATGATTTTTACCAACAGCATCGGGTTTAATGATTGAAATGGTTCTTTCTACGGCCATGATTACTTATTCCTGTTGAATACTTGAGTCCAGTAGGTCACTGGGTAAATTGAGCGCGATATTTTAGCTGCACAAGCGAGCATAAGCAATTGGAAGACAAGCAATTTTTGCCGTCTAATCGAGGAAATGCCAAGCCAATCAGGCTTTGCGGCTTTTTACTTTACGGTAAAGGTGCGAAGCGGGCCCCGAGGCGGTATAGATTAAGGCACCAAAAAAGAGAACTGCGGGCGGGTTAAATGTCAACAAAGTCATGCCTAGCACCAAGGCGGGAATCCAGAAAGCCGGCACTTTGCGCATAAAATCAATGTCTTTAAAGCTATAGTATTTAATATCCGACATCATCAAGGCGCCAGAAATTACCACTACCAGTAGACACAGCCAGCGCACATCTTCGCCATTAATTTTATTGTCGAAATTGATCCACATAAAGCCGATCACTAATGCAGCCGCCATCGGGCTCGGGACGCCGTGAAAAAAACGATTACTGACGTCATCATCTATCACGTTAAATCGCGCCAGGCGCATCGCTGTCATAGCCGTATAGAAAAACGCTGCTAGCCAACCAAGCTTGGCCCAACCCGGGCCTAAATCATTAAGGCCAACGAGCGACCACTGATAAACGACCAATGCAGGTGCCAAACCAAAGGCGATAAGATCAGAAAAGCTATCGTACTCCGCACCAAACTCTGATTGGGTGTTAGTGAGTCGGGCGACCCGCCCATCGACACCATCCAGAATCATGGCAATTAAAACTGCTACCGCGGCGTCATGGAATCGGGCGTCATTGGCCGCAATAATTGCGTAGAACCCGGCGAACAAAGCGCAGGTGGTAAACAGGTTCGGCAGCAAGTAAATACCACGAATCCGCTCTCCGCTCATGATCGCAATGCCTCTATACTAGTTGATGCTTTGATCAACGATCTTATTATCTTTAATCCACGGCATCATACTGCGCAGCCGATTACCCACCACCTCAATCGGATGACGTTTACAAATCGCGCGCTTGGCTTTCATTGTTGGCATACCGGTCTGGTTTTCCGCAATAAAGTTTCTTGCAAACTCACCGGTTTGAATCTCTTTCAGAACCTTACGCATTTCGTCTTTGGTTTCTTCGGTGATAATGCGCGGACCAATTGAATGATCCCCGTATTCAGCCGTATTAGAAATTGAATAACGCATGTTAGCGATACCGCCTTCATACAGTAAATCTACAATTAATTTCAGCTCGTGCAGGCATTCAAAATACGCCATCTCCGGCGCATAACCCGCTTCGGTTAACACTTCGAACCCGGCCTGGACCAAAGCTGTTGTGCCACCACACAAAACCACCTGCTCGCCGAATAAATCGGTTTCGGTTTCTTCTTTGAAATTAGTTTCGATAATACCGGCACGGCCACCACCATTTGCTGAAGCATATGACAGTGCCAACTCTTTGGCGCGCCCGGACGAATCCTGATGGATCGCAATCAAACTCGGTACCCCGCCGCCTTCCTTGTATGTTGAGCGCACCAAATGACCCGGACCTTTTGGCGCAATCATCATAACGTCTAAATCCGCACGTGGCTGGATCTGCTCAAAATGAATATTGAAGCCGTGAGCGAATGCCAAAGCCGCACCATTCTTTAGCGAACTTTCGATTTCCCGATAGAGCTGCGCCTGATGCTCGTCCGGCGCCAGAATCATAACCACATCAGCACTCGCAACTGCATCATTTATATCCGCAACAACCAAGCCAGCGTTCTCGGCCTTGGCAACCGAGCTGGAACCCGCGCGCAGCCCGACCACAACATCGACACCTGAATCTTTCAGGTTGTTGGCATGCGCATGGCCCTGCGAACCATAGCCCACAATTGCCACTTTCTTATCTTGGATGATTGAGAGATCGCAATCTTTGTCATAGTAAACATTCATCATTTTTCTTGCCTTGCCTTATATTGATCTAATTATGGATATGCAGTTAAGAACTGCGCATTGGTTTGTCTGAAAGAGAAATTCCCTGAGATCCGGAACGAACAATCTCGACGACTACGGCGGGCTCCAACGCATCGATAAACTCCTGGGACTTACGCCGTTCTCCCGCAATCTCAATAACAAAATGTGCCGGTGATACGCTTAAGATCGAGGCTTTGAATATATCGACCATCATTTGCACATGTTCGCGGGTTTTCTCGTCAACTTTGACTTTTAACAGCATCATCTCGCGTTCAAGATGTTCCGTATCGGTCAAGTCTTGTAACTTGACCACCGAGATCAACTTGTTAAGTTGTTTGGTTATTTGCTCTATGATTTGCTCATCACCTGTGGTTACCAAGGTGATTCGAGAAACGCTCGAATCTACCGTCGGCGCAACCGACAATGACTCGATATTATAAGCTCGCGCAGAGAACAGCCCCGCGACCCGCGACAAAGCACCAGATTCATTTTCCAACAAAATTGAAATTACATGGCGCATAGCTATACCAGAATCATTTCGTTTTGACCGCCACCGGCCGGAATCATAGGATATACATTTTCTTCGCTATCGGTACGGAAATCCATAAAGACTAGGCGATCTTTTTGCGCAAATGCTTCTTCAAGTGCGGCATCTACGTCAGCATGCTTATCGATCATCATACCAACGTGCCCAAAACTTTCCGCCAGTTTGACGAAATCAGGTAATGAATCAAAGTAGGACATCGCGTAGCGACCTTCATAAAAGAATTCTTGCCACTGCCGAACCATTCCCATATAACCATTATTCAAGAGCACGATCTTGAGCGGCAAGCCATACTGTTTACAGGTTGCCAGCTCTTGAATACACATTTGAATACTGGCTTCACCTGTAACGCAGGCGACCGTCGCATCCGGGAACGCCAGCTGGACACCCATGGCTGATGGCAAACCAAAACCCATGGTTCCTAAACCACCTGAATTGATCCAGCGATTTGGCTTCTCGAATGGATAATATTGTGCCGCCCACATTTGATGCTGACCAACATCCGAGGTCACATAGGCATCACCATTGGTAACCCGGTGCAATTGCTGCAAAACATATTGCGGCTTGATGACGTCACCTGGATTATCGAATTTCAGGCATTCGGCATCTCGCCAGCCATTGATTTCTTTCCACCAATTTTCGATATTCGCCGGATCAAAGGTAATTTCACGCGCTTCGATTTCGGCTAACATCGCCCGCAGCACTGGATCTACCTGCCCGACAATGGGCACATCAACTTTAACGTTTTTCGAGATCGATGATGGATCGATATCCAAATGAATGATTTTTGCATTTGGACAAAATTTCTCAATATTACCGGTTACTCGATCGTCGAATCTTGATCCTATCGCGATCACCAGATCTGACCCATGCATGGCCATATTCGCTTCATAAGTACCGTGCATTCCAAGCATACTTAACGACAATGGGTCACTCATCGGGTAACCACCCAGGCCCATTAGCGTCTGGGTAATTGGAAAGCCGGGTTTTCTAACTAACTCGGTTAACGCTTGCGAACCTTGCCCCAAAATCACACCGCCACCGGTATAAAAAATCGGCTTGCGTGCCGCCACCATGGCGTCAACTGCTGCGCGAATTTGCCGTGGATTACCTTTGGTAGCCGGCTTATAGGAACGCATATCAATGCTATCCGGGTATTCGAAGGTTGTTTTCGCGTTGCTCACGTCTTTAGGTATATCGACCACTACCGGGCCGGGACGCCCGGTGGTTGCAACATGAAATGCTCGCTTGATTGTCACTGCGAGGTCTTTTACATCTTCAACCAGAAAATTGTGTTTCGTACACGGTCTGGTAATTCCGACGGTATCAACCTCTTGAAACGCATCATTACCAATCAAATCTCGATTCACCTGGCCGGTAAATACTACCAGCGGAACTGAATCCATATAGGCGTCGGCAATACCGGTTACGGCATTCGTTGCGCCCGGCCCTGACGTGACAATGGCGACGCCGGGCTGATTGTTCGCTTTGGCGTAGCCTTCAGCCGCATGCACCACACCTTGTTCATGCCGGCACAGGATGTGCTCAATGTCCTTTTGTCTATAGATCGCATCATAAATAAATAATACTGCGCCGCCGGGATACCCAAAAAGGTGGCTTACACCTTCCTTCTTCAGGCATTCTATAAAGATCTCCGATCCGGTTAATTCCACTGCTCTCTCTCCGGCGGCCCGCTAATCGCGGCAACGCCTCACATTCGGAACGCTTTATTGCGCCCGAACGGGAGATAATATCGGATGGGATACGCCTAAGAAAGGCTTAAACCCCAATTAATCGGGATTATTTCAAGAACGTGACGCGATAAAGTTTTCCAACGCTTCTAATCGCACTGGACCGGGATTATCACCCATAAGTTCGCCAGCCGGGTTAAACAACAGGTAGGTTGGCGTGCCACGGAAGCCGCGTTCCGCAATTACCTCATAATTAAAGGCCATCATGGCAAGATCGCCGACATAATTGGGGTATGACAAGTCCCGACCGGCTAGAAAGTTATTGATTTCGTCAATTTTTTCCATGCCATCGATCGTTATGCCAATCACCTCGGCATTGTCATCTTTATATTTCTCGTGAAACTCTGAAATAATTGGCTCTTGTTGACGACAAACCGTGCAATCAACCTGCCAAAACATTACTAAACTCCATTTTCCCTTGCCAATTTGATCAGCGATGTT
>CAZUMV010000121.1:0-8879 GCA_964621435.1 uncultured Thiotrichales bacterium
CGAAACACGCTGTATACGCCTGGCGCAGAAGGCTTTACTGACTATTAATACCAAGCCCTGCAGTGCCCATCAACTTAGTGATTCGTTTTGAACTGCAGTTGTGATTCGGTCAAGGTCGCATCAGCTCTGCGGACGACGGCGTAATCGAGATGTTCAAGACTTGGATATCCCATTTGGAGTTGCCGCTAGATGATCTCTTTCGTAGAGACCGCTATCGTGTCGGTCATTTCATCTTTGATTCTGGCATCCCATTTCTTTCTGAAGACATTTAATGCCTGGTCAGCACCGATCAGGCGCGGTTCGAAGCCTTCGTTTTCTGCCAGCAGCTTTTGTTGTTCTTCGATAAACAACTTGTCTTCCATAAATCCTGCTAACAAATATTGGCGTAATGTTTCGGTCACTTCGGGTTTGTCGCGATCGCGGTTGTGTAAGTAGTTCCAGAAGAAATGCGTGGTGTTCCAGGTTTCGGGGGTCATGAGCTGGCAGTTGCTGTATTCATGGCAGACGCTGCGGTCATTCTTTTCTTTATCCCAACCAGCGGGCGCGAATAAGGTGTTCATCAGGAATACTCCGGGAACATGCAGCGAGACAGCGTTGAGGCGGTCGACCTTTTGATCGTGCAGGTCCTCACTGATGACTGCTTTGTGAAAAGGTGGTGGGTTACTGTTGTTATGCCACCTATCGAGAGAAACACCATCTTCCTCTGTAACCACCTCTTCAACAACACTTTCATAGGCATAAGATTCCGAGCCGCCCAGGGTTTGTTCATGAACAAACGCAACATGCGAAAAATCGGCTAGGTTATCTGCGATCAGCAGCCAATTAGCTTGGTAGTGCAGGTAGGCTTCTTTATCAAAGCCGCGCCAGTTATCACTATCATTCAGCGGTTCAAAATCAATGATATGGTCTTCATTTGCCAGTGCGGGATCACCCATCCAAATCCACAACATGTTCCCGCGCACGGCAACCGGATATTGACGAACACACATATTTTTAGAAATACGGTCTTGCCCGGGTATTTCAATACATTTGCCTTTATTGTCATACAGCAGACCATGATACATGCAGCGGATATTATCACCCTCAATACGGCCAATTGATAAAGGCGCAGCGCGGTGACAACAGCGGTTATCCAGAGCAAAATAGTCGCCACTTTCACCGCGAATAAAGACTAAGGGTTGTTCGCAAATGGTGCGCGCCAATTTGTTTTCGGCTGCAGCTATCTCGTGTTCCCAGGCAGCTGCATACCAGGTGTTTTTTACATAGCGGTTTTTAATCATTTCATTCTCCGTTCATTTTCGCCGATCGGTTGTATTCCCTAACTAATAGCCGGCGGTGTTTGATCCAATGCCGGAATTTTCACTATATTTTGCTGCTAGTTGTCGGGCGCTAGCTGCGAGCAGCGACACATCAACGCCGACTGCGATAAAATTAGCGCCGGCTTTTTTATAGGTTGCTACTAGCTCGGGCGTAACTGCCAGCACCCCGGCAGGTTTACCAGCCGCGCGAATAGTGCGAATACCTTGTTCAACCATGGCAACCACCTCAGGATGGTCTGGTTGACCGGCAAGGCCCATTGACGCCGATAGGTCAGATGGACCAATAAAGATCGCATCAACGCCGTCCACCTTGCTTGTTTCGCCCAAATTCTTGATCGCGGTTTCTGTCTCCGCTTGCACAATCAAGCAAATTTCCTGATTGGCGGTCTGAATATAATTGGGTATGCCGTTCCAATGTGCGGCGCGGGCCATAGAGGTACCAAGACCGCGGATTCCTTCAGGTGGGTAGCGTACATCTTTTGCAAGTTGCTGGGCTTGTTCAGGCGTGTCCACCATTGGCACCAAAAAATTTTGCACACCAATATCAAGATATTGCTTGAGAATCGCAGTGCGACCTTCAACCGGGCGCACGATTGCCGGGACGTTATAGGGTGCAATCGCTTGTAAATGATGCTGAACATCGATCAAAGAGTAGGGCGCATGCTCACAATCAATCAAGAGCCAGTCGAACCCCGCGCCGGCGGCAATTTCTGCGCAACTGCTATGGGGCAATGCTAACCAAAACCCGATTTGGACTTGGTCTTGTTCAAGCGCTGCTTTGAATGTATTAATTGGTAATTGCATATAAAAGGGTGCCTATGTGAACTGGCATCGAATTTCGCCAAGCGCGCCAAAGTCGGCACGAATGTCATCCCCAGCTTTGACTTTGATCGGACGGGTGAACGAACCAGCCAGTAATATTTGCCCGGGTTCCAGCTTGATGCCATGTGGCGCGAAGCGTTTGGCAATCCAGCAAATGCCGCGTGCAGGATGGTCCAGCACGGCCGCCGCTAATCCGGTTTCTTCAATAACTTCATTGTGATAACAAAGTGCCCCGCACCAGCGCAAGTCGTGATCTTTCGGGTCAATTTTTTTGCCGCCGGTTATGATGCCAGCATTGGCTGCATTGTCGGCGATGGTGTCGCAGACGGTGCGTGTGTATCCAGTCTCTGGATGGACACGGTGGCTGCGCGCGGCGATTAATTCCAGCGCTGGCACCACATAGTCAGTAGCGTCAATCACATCATCAACTGTGAGGTTATCACCAAACAACGATTTTTTAAGTACAAACGCGAGTTCTACTTCAATGCGTGGATCAATAAAGTCCGCCGCGGGGATCTTTGCGTGATTGGCAAAATGCATGTCATCTAGCAATACACCGTAGTCCGGTGTATCAATTTTCATGGCTTGTTGCATAGCGCGCGAGGTTAGCCCGATTTTATAGCCGATCACTTTACGGCCGTCGGCGATTTTCTGATTGACCCAGCTTTCTTGCACCGCATAGGCATCTTCCATGCTCATCTGTGGATGACGTAGCGTGAGTGGGTCGATCGGGGTGCGATTACGCTCGGCGGCATAGAGTTCCGCCGCGCCGCTTTCGATTTCTTCTGCCGAGAGTGTTGTCATTAGCTCATGTAATCCCGCAAGTTGTTCATATTGAACCTGAGTTTCTCGGGTAGTTCTGACATTTCAAATGACAGGGCCAAGGGGCGACTTTCGCTAACTGTTTGGTAATGCCCGGTAATCGTATCTTTTAGTTTGTTAAAAGCAGCTTGCTGGTCGTCTTCGCTTCTACCGGGTCCAAGTCTGAAGTTGATATGAATAAAGGCGTTATCAGGCTTGCCATTAGCGACGCGATAATTTTTACAGCGATGCGCACGACAGCGAATACCAGGTGAGGGAAATAAACCGGTGTCGACAACGGTATCGTGCAGCGCACTAAACAACGTTTCGAGCCGCAGTTCTTTTTTGCTTAGGTTAGCCGAATATTCAAGAATGAAATGTGCCAAATCAGGCCTCCAGTTGTGCCACGCCAATCGTACATCCGACCGCAAAAATTGGAATGGGGCGATAGTAGTGTACGACGCCAGGCGCGCCATTTGTCAATGCAGCAATCGGAATGAAGGTGCGTATTTCAAAACCACCCTGACCGGCGTCACGGTAAGTATCTTCATCAGTGTAGTCGAGCAAACGTTCTTTATCATTGGCTCGCCAGCGATCGAGAAAATCCCGGTCCCATTCCTCGTTGATTTTTCCGGAGTCCGGAGTCGCGGGCCAATGCGAGATGCCGCCCGTTCCGATTACAGCGATTCGCTCTGGTTGCGCATCACACGCTTTACGTAACGCTTCACCAAATGCCCAGGCACGGTGTAGCGGGGTCAACGGCGGTCCTTGGCAATTGATGTTGACTGGTATAACCGGTAGGTCGTAACGCGGGGTTAGAAAATTCAATGGCACACTAATGCCGTGATCAAATTTCCACTCTTCAGCGTAAGCAACATCTACATCTTGCATGACCGTTTCTATCACGCGCCGCGATAAGTCGGGGTTGCCGGGTATGGAAGTTCGTTGAATACCCAGCCATTCCGGATCTTCAATCGGGCCGTAGTATTCGTCGGACATACCTATGCAATACGATGGCATATTGTTCATGAAAAAATTGGCGAAATGTTCGGCGGCAATGATGATAAGCGCATCTGGCTTGCTGGCTTCCAGCTGCTGACGCATATCATCAAAGGCGGCGTGAAAGCTGCTTGCATCGTCTGGATCGGCCATTGCTACCCGCCCGGTAATCCCGGGAGCGTGTGAACAAATGCCTGCAAAGCATAAACTCATATAGCACCTTTGCCATCAGTGGTCGCATAAATACCGGCGCGCACGTTGCCATGCTTTTCTAGTCCGTCGCGCATGGCCTGAATGTACTCCGGCCACTCGTAGCCGCACATGGCGGCATAGTGCATCAGAATTTGGCCGTTTACACCAAAAATATAAAGTAAGCCAATATCCGGTTCAAGCAAAGCGGCGCGTTCTTCTTCGGTCAATTTATAATCGCTCAGCACGGCTTCTTTGTTGTTGGAAAATTGCGCCTGCAATTTTTCATCGCGGTTTAGTTCGTATAACAATTTCTGGACGTAGTATAAGCTCATGTTATTTGCCTAACACCGGTACGCGGTGGGTGTCATGCGCAATACAAACGTTCTTCGTTTCCATATAAAAGTCGAAACTGTAGTCACCGCCATCCCGACCCACGCCTGACATTTTAATACCGCCGAATGGTGAGGGCAGGTTGCGGTTATTTTCAGAGTTAACCCACAGCATGCCGGCTTCTACATTGCGCGCCATACGCATGGCGCGGCCGGTGTTTTCTGTCCAGATATAACCAGCCAGTCCATAGTCGGTGTCGTTCGCCATCTCAACCGCTTGTTCCTCGGTATCAAAACTCATGACCGTCAAAACCGGGCCGAATATTTCTTCGCGCGCAATTTGCATGGTGTTTTCGGCGTCAGTAAATAATGTCGGCGAAAAGTAATTACCATCGCCAAGATCGTTTAGCCGGTTACCACCAACGGCAACGGTAGCACCATTATCAGCCGCGATTTTCATATAGCTCATGACCTTTTCAAGATGCTCAGCGTGGATCAATGGGCCGACTTCAGTGGTCGGGTCGAGCGGGTGTCCAACCCGTATATTACGCACGCGTTCTTCAAGCGCGGCAATGAAACGGTCTTTGATACCGTTTTGAATCAGTAGCCGGCTGGAAGAGGTACAGCGCTGACCGTTTAGGCTGTAAATCATAAAGACTACGGCATCTAGCGCGCGGTCAAAATCCGCATCGTCAAAAACAATCACCGGGTTTTTACCGCCAAGCTCAAAGTGTACTCGCTTAAGTGTGTCAGCACCTTGGCGCATGACATGACTGCCGGTAACGGTTTCTCCAACTAGCGCGACGGCTTTTATATCGGGATGTTCGGTTAAGTATTTTCCGGTAACCTCGCCATTGCCGTTCACGGTGTTCCAGACGCCCGCCGGAATGCCGGCCTCGTTGGCGATTTCTGCCAAAAGCATTGCGGACAGTGGGCTTAATTCGGCCGGTTTGTGGACCACTGTACAGCCAGCGGCGAGCGCTGGAGCGATTTTCCAAGTGGCCAGCATAAAAGGCGTGTTCCATGGGGTAATAATGCCGACTGGGCCAATCGGGAAGCGTACCGTGTAATTGGTGTGTTCGGGCTGCATTAAAGAAAGGCCGTTGGCTGCTTCGGGTGCTTTGTCTGCAAAGAAACGGAAATTGGCAGCGCCGCGTATGGCTGCAGCTTTCATAAAGCGAATGGGTTGGCCGCAATCCATTGATTCAACCATCGCGATTTCATCTGCGCGCGCAACAATCTGATCAGCAAAGTTATGCAGTATGGTACGGCGTTCTGTGCCGGGCACATCTCGCCAGCTTTCAAATGCCGCGGTCGCAGCGGCGCATGCCGCGTCTACATCTGCGGTTGTACCTAGTGCAACCTCGCCTAGAGAGGTATTGTCAACGGGGGATAGATTAATGAAGGTTTCAGCATTTTTAGGGGTGCTAATTTTACCGTTAATACTGTGGCCGGTAACATTTTCTTGAAACCGAACAAGGTAGTCGGTTGCTCGCTGGATATTGTCTTTAAGTTCGGTCATATTGATCCTTAATTCTTTGGCGGCACTCGTGATAAATAGATAACGCGTTAATTTTATCCGCCCCAAGTCGTATTGAATTAGGGTGTAAATAAGCTTATATTTGCAAAATAGATTAACATGTTAAATAATAACTGACAACTAATACACATTTCAGAGAGCCCGTTATATGAAAATACTCAGATTTTCCACGCCGACTTCAGGTGAGTCCTGGGGCGTTCTTAATGAAGATGGTGTTGTTGATTTAGGCGCACGCCTTCACCGGAGTTTGGACGAAGTGGTGCTAGCCGGAGACCTTGCCGGAATTGGCCAGAAAAGTAGCGACGCCTCGGTAGATTTTAATGTTGATGATATTACTTTTCTCCCGCCTATCGCTAGACCAGAAAAAATTGCCTGTATCGGTGTTAACTATGCCAATCGCAACGCGGAGTACAAAGACGGCAGTGCTGCACCAAAGTTTCCGAGCGTATTCATGCGCACCCCGGATTCGCTAGCGGGGCATCAGCAAGATCTATGGCGCCCACCTGAATCCGAGCAGCTGGATTATGAGGGCGAGATTGTGTTGATCATTGGTAAAGAAGGACGGCGTATTCCCCAAGAGCGCGCCTATGAGTATATCGCCGGTTTAACAATAATGAATGAAGGTACGCTGCGGGATTGGGTCCGGCATGCCAAGTTTAACGTCACGCAAGGTAAGAACTTTGTACGTTCCGGATCAATAGGCCCGTGGATCGTACCAGCTAATGAATTTTCTGCCGGTGATTACGAAGATATGCGCGTACAGACCACGGTCAATGGCGAAATGCGGCAAGACGATACCACTGCGAATATGATGTTTTCTATCGCCTACATTATTTCCTACCTCTCACAATTTTTTGTGCTCAAGCCGGGCGATGTTATTGCCACCGGCACGCCGAACGGTGCGGGCGCGCGTTTTGATCCGCCGCGCTATCTCAAGCCTGGTGATGTTGTTGAGGTCACAGTACAAGGAGTGGGCAGTCTAAGTAACACAGTCGCAGATGAGCCAGCCGCGAGTTGATGATGGCAATACCGAGCGACGCTGAAACAAGCTTGCGTGGTTTTGACCGGTCACTGCCGATGTCATTAATGCGCGCGCGCGAAGCGGTGATGAAAGAATTTGTGCCGCACTTGCGTACCCATGATCTAACCCCGCAACAATGGCGTGTCATTCGGGCACTTGAACAACGCGGATCATCAGATATGAGCGAATTGTCGGAGCGTTGTTTTTTGTTGAAACCGTCTTTGTCGCGTATCGTACAGACTCTGGAAGGGCGGGGTTTGATTGAGCGCAGCAATGATGCCGCCGATCAGCGCCGCAGTGGTATGAAAATCACCGCGGCGGGCGAATCCCTATTCAAAAAAATCGCACCAGAGTCAGCGGAACGTTATGACCGAATCACGCGGCTATTCGGTTTTGGTAAGCTTGAGTTGCTTTATGAGCTATTGGATGAGTTGGTGGTGGCGCTCGAAACGGGTGAGGAAATTTAAACAACCAAAGATTGGTTTACTTTAGTACATTAATTACTGCGTCTGGTTCGCAGTCCAGGAGAATACCAAATGGCCCATGTTAAGCCGCTACCGAAAGAAGCAACACCGGATCTACTCCCGCGGTTTGAGCATTACGAAAATACCCGCGGCTTCGTACCGAATTCAATTCTGACTATGCAGCGGCGTCCGGGAATTGCGACCGCCTTTATGTCACTTAATCAGGCGATTTTGTATGAAGGGACGGTTTCGGAAGAATTGAAAATGTTGATTAGTTTAATCGCCTCGCAAGCCGCGGGCTGTCGTTATTGCCAAGCGCATATGGCAAACCTGTCCTCTATCTACGAAGCATCGGCGGAAAAAATTGCCGCCGTGTGGGAATGGCAAACCAGTGAATTGTTTACTTCGGCGGAGCGAGCGGCACTTGATTTGGCTTTCCATGCATCGCTGGTTCCGAATGAGGCCGATGAAGCGCATTTCGCCGCGGTACGAAAACACTTTAGCGATGATGAAATTGTTGAGATCGTTGCAAGTATTTCCCTGTTTGGTTATCTCAATCGCTGGAATGACACCATGGCTACCGAGCTGGAGGAGTTTCCAGCCGAGCGCGCAGAAAAGTTGTTGGCGTCAGTGGACTGGGAGAAAGGTAAGCATAGTTAAAAAATCAACAAGACGACAATTTTTATTGTAGAGAAAAACATGAAGGAAATTACCTGCTCAGACGCCATTGTACAATCCCTGATTAGTCATGGGGTGGATACTATATTCGGTATTCCTGGTGCCCAAACCTATGATTTTTTCGACGCCTTGGGTCGTTATTCTGATCAGATTAGATTAATTGTCCCGCGCCATGAACAAGGTGCAGGGTATATGGCCTACGGCTATGCCAAATCCACCGGTAAGATTGGTGTGTATTGCGCCGTCCCCGGTCCCGGTGTGCTTAATTCTACCGCCGCGCTGTGCACTGCGCACAATGCACCGGTTTTGTGTATTAGTGGTCAAGTTCCCAGTGCCTATGTCGGAGTCGGACACGGTATGTTGCACGAATTGACCGATCAACTAGGCGTATTGCGAACGCTAACAAAATGGGCCGGCCGGATAGATCATGCGGCTGATACTCCGGCTATGATGGCGACCGCATTTAAACACCTGACTTCGGGGCGAATTCGTCCGGTTGCGATTGAGGTGCCGATGGATATTCTCGGTGAAACCGCGCCTGTCAATATGAGCTTTCCGGTTGTCCCGCGCGCTGTATACGCGCCGAAAATTTCGGGCATAAATAGTGCTGTCGCGCTGCTTCGCGATGCTAGCAAGCCAATGATAATGATTGGTAGCGGCGCAATAGACGCTGGCGAAGAAGTCGAAGCGCTGGCCAGGCTGCTGCAGGCACCG
>CAZUMV010000122.1:0-8833 GCA_964621435.1 uncultured Thiotrichales bacterium
GGCTGGGACTTCTTTCGGGGTCTATTTGGTGATGTGGCGCAGAGTTTTAGATTTCGCGCTGGCATGCTGCGGTTAAATGTCAATATGGAGCATTCGATCACATTTGGCTATTTTGCGACGATCTTTTTGGGTGCATTTTTTGCGGTGGTTTCAATTGTTAAGTTCAACTTGTTTCGTTTTATGGTGATTATAGCTTGCGCAGCTCCGGCGATTTTCTTTACCAGCTCAAAAGGCGCGATGGTTGGGGCCTTGGTAACCACAATGGCCTTTTTCTATTTTAAAATGCAAGGCTCTTCCAGGAAAATTACTGGTGTATTTTTAGCGACTCTTTTATTTGTGATTGCGCTACCTTTTTTGCTTTCATCAGATGATAATAATGCTTCACTTCAGCAAGATGCCGATGTTAGCTCCCTTGATTCCTTTGAGTACCGAAAGCGTTTAGCAATAGCGGAATGGGAACTAATTGTTCAGAAGCCGCTGTTTGGTTATCCCGACGCGTTTCAAACTCCGGAAATGGAGGCCTTGCGCCAGGGCGAAGGGATTATTGATCCGGTGAATACCTATCTTACGATTGCGATGACTCAAGGTGTAATATGCATGGTGATGTATCTAATTTTGATTTACGCTGGAATACGCGGAGTTATGAGATACGTGCAGGCTGGTTTTGAAAGTCGCAAATCACGGCGGGTCCTCGTTGGCGCAGCGCTGGCGGCAACCTATCTATCTATTAGTGTGCAGATGATATTTACCAGCTTCAACGGGATGATTGTGGTGTATTTCTGGATCGTCTCTGGAATCTGCATGGGCGTGGCAAAGGGTATGGATCGCAAGTTGCCTAAGTCGAAGGAAACCGTCAATTTTGGTTTAATTAAAGAGTCTCATTAAACCGATCTTCGAATTTCGAGTTTGTTCTGGTTTGATATCTATATGTTCGGGTAGTTGTCGGCTTGATTTCAAGATCTCGAATCCATACTCTGCAAACCAATCTGCTGATTGTGTGCTCAACATTACTAAATGCTCAAACCCGTTGGCCCGACACTCTTTTTCCAATGCATCGATGAGTCTTTTAGCGATTCCTTTGCCGCGACTGTTTTCATCAACAACCAGGCAGGCAAGTTCCGCGTAGTCACGAGTTTTTCCGGGTATAAGGGCGGCACATCCAAGCGATACATTATCGTTGGTAAGAATAAAGTAGTCTTTAATATTTTTCTTTATGTCGCTTGTCGAGCGCGGTTTTAACTTGCCATTTTTGACCGGGGTTTCGATCAGTTTTTCAATAATTTCCACATCACTTATGGTTGCGCGTCGTATGACCTCATACTGATTTGAAGTTATCATGCAGCCGCAGCCACGTGCGGTAAATAACTCGGTTATGATTGCGCTGGGCGTATTTAGACTGACAATATGGGCGCGGGAGACGCCATTTACGACGCTGCTGTTGGCAGCGCGGATATACTCGACAAAATTCTGATTGACGTTTTTCAAAAAATTCAAGTTTGCTTTGCTTTTCGGGCGTAGATGCGTTGGTGCACTTTTGGGTAATGCCTTTTTATAGATAAGGATGAATTTATCGGCATTGATTTCGCTAGCGACCTTGGCGGCGAGATCGAGCGCGTTGAGATTATAAATTTTGCCTGTTGGGGAATATCCGAGTGGCGTTAGCAAAACACAATTGTTGTCTTCGAGTTGTTTTTGTATGGAATTCGTTTCCACGCGGCGAACTTCGCCGGTAAATTTGAAATCCACGCCGCCACGGACGCCATATGGTTTGGCGACAATATAGTTGCCGCTCGTGACCTTGATTTTGCTCCCGGCCATTGGCGTGGTGGCGACGCTCATAGTTAACGTTGCTTCTATTCTTACGCGCAGACTACTGCTGGCTTCAATAATGGCATCCAGTTCTCGTTTACCGGTTATCCTGAGTCCATCGTGATACTTGGATTTTATTTTTTGCTGTTTTAAGCGTCTTTCAATATGCGGGCGGGCGCCATACACAATTACTATTTTCATGCCGAGGCTATGCAGCAAAGCGACATCATAGATTAAACTCTCGAAGTTTTTATCCTGAATGCAATGCCCCGAAAAATATATCACCGCCACGCTATCCCGGTGCTCATTAATGTATGGTGCGGCGTTTCTAAACCATTCTATGTTATTGTCGAGTGTTTTCGTCATTTGTTCCTGCAAGTCATGCGATGATATTTGTGCCCATAGCCGACTCCTGTTTGTGGCCATAGCCGGTTTTCTAATTATAGAGGTTGTAAGTAGTTTTGTTGCTATACTTTCACAGCTAATTTATCGCTAGCGAAATATGGGCATTAGTGTTTATTTGTCCAATATAATAATAAAGCAATTGGTGAAAGAAAATGAGTACCTATCGTTGGGCGCGAGGAACGTGGTTAATTTTGGGGGTCTTGCTTAGCGGCTGCTCTTCGGCGCATTTCTATGTCAATCCCCGGGTTACCGAGACGAGTACTGCTACTCCTTATTATCTGGAGCAGCAAACCGGTATTGGCCGCTCGGACGATATATTAGTCATGTTGGCATTTTCGGGCGGAGGTATGCGTGCCACCGCGTTATCTTATGGGGTATTGAAAGCACTCGCTGATACCAGGGTGGAGATCGGAGGTATCCGTTCCAATTTGTTAAACGAAGTCGATATGATTTCATCGGTTTCCGGTGGCAGCTTTACAGCCGCCTATTATGGGTTGAATGGTTATCGAATTTTTGATGATTTTGAAGAAAAGTTTATTCGTGCCAATATTGAAGGATCATTAATTAAAAAAGTACTGTCACCCCAGCGTTGGTATGCGCTCGGTTCAGAATATTACGATCGTAGTGAAGTTGCCTCGGATTACTATGATAAAGTTTTATTTAAAGGCGCTACATTCGAAGACCTTGCCCATCAACCAGGCCCGGCCGTTTTAATTAACGCCACGGATCTCACGCTGGGCACGGGTTTTGGTTTTCATCAACAGCAATTCGATTGGATGTGTTCGAGCATCTCACAGTTTCCCATTGCCAGAGCGGTCACCGCTTCATCGGCAGTGCCAGGTTTGTTCTCGGCAGTTACATTACTCAATTATGGTAGTGACTGTGTGCCAAAATTACCGGCCTGGATGAACTCAGAAATTTGGCGGGAGCATCCCGACCTTGCGCCTATATCAGACAAAATTAGTGCCTACCTAAATAGTGTAGAACGTCCATATATCCATGTCATGGACGGTGGCCTGGCTGACAACCTCGGTTTGCGTGCATTGATGGATTACTTTTCTATTCGCGGCAATGTGGCGAATGCGCTGGATGAGCTCGGTGTGCAAAACACCAAGAAAATTGTCGTGATTGTTGCTGATGCGGTGGCGGCGCCGAGTATGGATATCAATAAAAAGAAAGACCCGCCATCTACATTTTTTACCGTAGACGCCGCGACTACCGTACAAATATCTCTTTACAATAAAGAGACCATAAGAATATTTAAAGAATCGATCCATGAGTGGCAGGAACAACTAAGTGTGGCGCAATGTGGTCGTCGTTTTTGTCAGGATAATGTGGAATTTTATTTTGTAAACGTCAGTTTGGCGGATGTGGCGGATGAAGCGCAACGAAAATTTTTACAAGAGATCCCGACAACTTTTTCACTGAATAAAGAGGAGGCCGACGGTTTAATCAAGGCGGCCGCCGATTTACTCGAACAATCGCCTGAATTTAATTCTTTAATACGCGAAATTGGCCTGGATAGAGACCAATAACTAGCGTTCGACCTTTTCCAAAATTTGCTGGATATCATCACCGATCCGATAATTACCGGGTTGGCGATTCATATCGGCCATCGCAGTATCGCGTTGGTTCTCGGTTGCATACCAACGAAACGCCTCCCAGTTTTTGCCTAATAAACGATCTGTGGTCATAGTGCTGCTTGGCGGCAGGGTGATTCTAATGCCATATTGGCGCATGTTTATTCTTTTTGATATTTGCTCAGCTATCGGTATTCAAGCCGATCTGGGGTAAAATGAAGTCTACTAAGGAGTAGATTATGCCGCAATATAGATCCCGTATCACCACTCACGGCCGCAATATGGCCGGTGCCCGCGCCCTTTGGCGCGCCACAGGTATGCAAGATGATGACTTTAATAAGCCAATTATAGCGGTCTCGAACTCTTTTACGCAGTTCGTTCCCGGGCACGTGCACTTGAAAGATATGGGGCAACTGGTTGCTCGAGAGATCGAAAAAGCCGGTGGTGTTGCCAAGGAATTTAATACCATTGCAGTGGATGATGGTATTGCCATGGGTCACGATGGCATGCTGTATAGCTTGCCTTCAAGAGACCTGATTTCAGATTCAGTTGAATACATGGTCAATGCGCATTGTGCTGACGCCTTGGTGTGCATATCGAATTGCGACAAGATCACTCCGGGTATGTTGAACGCGGCGCTGCGCCTCAATATTCCAACCATATTTGTCTCGGGCGGGCCAATGGAATCCGGTAAGACACAACTAGACGGAAAAGTAGTCAAGCTTGATTTGGTCGACGCCATGGTAAATGCCGCGGACCCAAGCGTCAGTGATGCCGATGTCGAACGCGTGGAGCGATCGGCATGTCCTACCTGCGGTTCATGTTCCGGGATGTTCACCGCTAATTCCATGAATTGCTTAACCGAGGCGCTGGGCCTGTCGTTACCCGGCAACGGCTCTTTGCTGGCTACCCACGCTGACCGCGAAGAATTATTTTTACAAGCGGCGCGCACGATCGTTGATCTCTGTCGTCAATATTACGAGAATGATGATGACTCGGTTTTGCCTCGTAATATCGCGACTCGTGAAGCCTTTGAAAACGCGATGTGCCTCGATATTGCTATGGGTGGGTCGACCAATACGATTTTACATTTATTGGCGGCGGCGCAGGAAGGGGGGGTGGATTTTAATATGCAGGACATTGATCGACTTTCGCGCAAAGTCCCACATCTTTGTAAGGTTGCGCCGTCAACGCAAAAATATCATATGGAGGATGTGCATCGAGCCGGCGGCGTTATGGCCCTGATGGGGGAATTGAACCGAGCCGGTTTACTCAATCGTAATGTCAGGTCAGTGCATGCGGCATCGTTAGATGCCGGTCTTGAGAAATGGGATATCACGCAAAGCAGTTACGATGCCGGAAAAGAGATGTATATGGCGGCGCCGGGCGGGGTGCCAACGCAGGTCGCATTTAGCCAAGCCAAACGTTGGCCGGAGCTCGATCTTGATCGCGCAAACGGTTGTATCCGTTCCGCCGAGCACGCCTATAGCAAAGATGGTGGCTTGGCCATTTTGTATGGCAATATTGCGGTTAATGGCTGCGTGGTGAAAACCGCTGGAGTTGATGAATCAATCTTGGTCTTCTCCGGGCCGGCTTGCGTATTCGAGTCTCAGGACGATGCGGTTGAAGCAATTTTGGCGGATAAAGTCAAAGCCGGTGATATTGTTGTAATCATTTATGAAGGTCCAAAAGGCGGGCCAGGTATGCAGGAAATGTTGTACCCGACCAGTTACCTCAAGTCTCAAGGACTCGGAAAAGAATGCGCTTTACTGACGGATGGTCGTTTCTCGGGAGGTACGTCCGGTTTGTCGATTGGTCACGCTTCGCCGGAAGCGGCAGAAGGCGGCGCCATAGGACTCGTTCAAAATGGTGATATGATCGAGATTGATATCCCGCATCGCAAAATTAATGTTGCGCTGAGTGACGCTGAACTTGAGCAGCGTCGGATCGCTATGGACGCGCGCGGTGCCGATGCCTGGAAGCCTGGTCCACGCCCGCGAAAAGTCTCTCAAGCTTTGCGTGCCTATGCGGCTATGACAACCTCGGCCGATCGCGGTGCGGTGCGCGATTTGACGCAATTGGAAAAATAACTTGTTTACGATGCGGTTGCTAAGTCAGCCATGGTCGTTGGCTATACTCCTAGCGTTAACCGTTTTGTCATCTGTCGCACTCGGAGTTGTTTCCATTAACCTGTCTGAGATTTTTTCTACCGCGCAAAGCCCGTCAAATGTGGTTGCGCGCGACATTATTTTCAACATCCGCTTGCCCAGAGTATTAACGGCCGCAATTACTGGCTGCGCTTTGGCGTTATCCGGAGTTGCAGTGCAAAGCGTCTTTCGTAACCCGTTGGCAGAGCCGGCGCTAATAGGAGTGTCCGCGGGTGCGGCTTTCGCCGCTGGATTGGCGCTGCTTATATTACCTGCGGGTATTGCCGGTATCGCGTGGTATATATCGGGAGCCGCCTTTTTTGGTGGTTTGGCAATATCTTTATTGGTCTATACGCTTTTCAAGCTGTTGCGCTCAGGCAGCCACAGTTACTTATTGTTGATCGGGATCGCGATTAACGCACTGCTGGCAGCGGCTTTGGGTATGCTCAACTTCATTGCTGATGCCGCGAAGTTAAAACAAATAATTTTCTGGTCCATGGGTGGTTTTTCAAATGCCACGTGGACGACAGTTCTGGTTTTGTTGATCGGGGTCTTGCCGCTGGTGTTTTTATTGCCACGTTTTGCCAGCATCATGAACGCGATGATGCTGGGCAGCCGCGAAACCGCCCATCTCGGTTTTGCGCCGCAACAAATATCCAGATTGATTTTGATCCTGGTGGCATTGGCCGTCGGCGGTAGTGTTGCAGTGGCCGGCATAATTGGTTTTATTGGCTTAGTCGTACCACATATTGGTCGTCGGCTGGTTGGTAGCGAGCATGCGTTGCTGCTGCCAATCGCCGGTTTGATAGGCGCAATATTGTTGGTCGTAGCGGATTTGATCGCGCGGTTATTGATCGCGCCTGCCGAGATTCCGGTCGGTGTGATCACAGCCTTATTAGGCGGCCCATTCTTTTTGTATTTGTTGCTTGTTAAGCGAGATGCATTGTGAGTGCATTGCTACGTGAACAGATTGCATTGCGCTGCGGTGGCGGCTTGCGTTATCACAGCGATGGAGTGGATTTACTAACGGATGTGGAAATAGATCTGGAGCAAGGGCGACTGCATGCTGTTATTGGAGAAAATGGGGCCGGCAAAACAACGCTCCTGGATGTCCTCTCCGGCGATTTAAAACTCACTTCTGGCTGGGTCAAGTACGGGGATCGCTCGCTTGAGAAATTTCCGGTAGCAGAGCTAGCGCGTCGACGTGCTTATCTGCGTCAACATCATAATCTTGAGTTTGGATTTAAAGTCATCGACGTCATTCGCCTGGGTCGATTGCCCTTTAGCCCTGATGACCAGCTCATTAATGAAGTGATGGCGGCGTTGACATTGGAGGATTTGCGGGAGCGTGACTATACCAGCTTGTCTGGTGGCGAAAAACAACGCGTGCAAATTGCGCGGGTTTTAGCCCAAGTGTGGCGACCTGAGCAAATGATATGTTTTTTGGATGAGCCCTTGGCGGCGCTCGATTTGCGGTATCAACATCAGTTGTTAGCAGTGCTACGGAAGCTTGCCGCAAAAGGTTTGACTGTCGTGATGGTAATGCATGACCCGCAATTTGCGTCTAAATATACTGATCGCCAGATATTGCTGAAAAGCGGTCAGGTATTGGCACAGGGTGTGGCTGATGTAGTGTTTTCAGAGGCTAATATGACCGAAGCTTTTGGTGTCGGCGTGACGAAAATTTTTCCCACTGAAAATTGAATACTTGATCACGTAATTACACAGTTTGGAATTGCGCGATACATTATAATTGCGACAAGTAAGAGAAATTGGCAAAAAAATGGCGGTTAACTCGATGTTCGATATTTCAGTTTTCAATGACATTCTTCCGGTTGAAAAACTTACCGAGATTGCTACTGATCGGTCGCAAGAATATGCGTCCGCGGATCCTTTCCCCCACATTGTATTGGACGATGTTTTTCAACCCGAATTTTTGCGTCAGGTCGCAGCGGAGTTTCCTGATTTCAATGACCCGACTTGGGCGCAGTTTGATAACAATCGTGAGAAAAAGCTAGCGTCGCAAGGCGATGAACAGCTTGGCCCGTATGCTCGCGCTTTCATTAGTAATTTAAATTCCGGTACTTTTATTAATTTTCTTGAAAAGCTGACCGGGATTGACGGCTTGATAGCAGACCCGCATTTGATGGGTGGGGGTATGCACCGAATCCAACCCGGCGGCAAGCTCGCGGTGCATGTTGATTTTAATAAATATCCTAAACTTGGACTGGAACGGCGTCTAAACGTATTGGTATATCTAAATGAAGACTGGGAAGAATCGTTCGGTGGGCATTTTGAGCTGTGGAACAAGGATATGAGTGCAGCGGTCGTAAAAGTGTTGCCGGTATTCAATCGCATGGCATTGTTTTCTACCACAGAAATTTCATGGCATGGTCACCCGGAGCCGCTAACGTGTCCAGAAGATCGATCGCGGCGATCAATTGCGTTGTACTACTATACTAAAGGTCGTGATGATGGTTTCGATGTCAAGGAGCACTCAACGATATTCACTGAAAGACCGGAGGATGATGGTTTGTTCGATGATATCGAGCGCGAAAAGATAACGCTAAGGTCGATCGCAAAAAAAGTTCTCAAGACTCTTAACTTGCGCTGATTTTTGCTAATGCTTGCTACGAGATGAGTTTTTTCAAGTCGCTCAGGTAGGCGCGGCCAACATCTTTGCTGCGTTCAGCTGATTTTTTCTCAGGTCCATCCCAGTCGATATTTTCTTTCGGTAGCTCCCCCAGGAAACGGCTTGGTTCGGTGACCAATTCTTCACCAAACTTTTTGCGTTTTCTGGCGAAGGTCAAGGTCAGGTTTTCTCTGGCCCGGGTAATGCCAACATAGGCGAGTCGTCGTTCTTCGTCTATGGATTCGGATTCAATACTGGAT
>CAZUMV010000123.1:0-8817 GCA_964621435.1 uncultured Thiotrichales bacterium
GGTTCGTTACCGGCGACAAAGGTTTGTTTACCCAGCACATCAAACAATGGTTGCAAGTATTCGATCGTGCGCTGGTCGCCACCGGGCACGATAGTCAGCTCACCCGATGCAGCCAGATCTGGCCGCCCAAGTACATGTGCGGCAATAAATTTTTGACCGGCTTCCGGATGCACATTCGTGAGTTTTCGAATCATATCAACGCCGTGTGTTCCCATGACGGCATGAATCATGTCAGGTTGCATGCTCGCAATCAGACCGTCCTGAGCGCTGGCCACCTTGTCCAGGATGGCATCGCTCGGGAGCATGGTAATAATAACGTCCCGGTCAACACATACGTCCGAGATTGATTCAGCGACTTTTGCACCGGCTTGCGCAAGTGTTTTAGCCTGTTCAGGAAAGGCGTCATAAACGGCGAGATCATGGCCGGCTTTTATTAATAAGTGCGCCATACCCTGGCCCATTCTGCCCAGCCCTATAAAACCTATCTTCATGGAATTTTCTCTATATGATTATTCGAGGCTACCACTATCAATAACAATTTTTGCGGTAACGTTGTAATGCGAGTTTAATAAATCCACTGCTTTATCGGCATCTCGTTCAAGCACTGCATCACGGATGGCGCGATGTTCTTCGTTTTCGTGACCTTCGCGATATTCCACCACTTCGGCGAGGTTTCGATAACGAATGGTTTGATCATGTAATTGCGCACAGTAGCCAAGCAGAATGTCCGAATGGCAAGCAGACAATATTGCCTGATGAAATTCACGATGTTTTTGTTCATGCTCAGGAGACAGGTAGGCGCGATCAGAATCCGCTTTGATTTTTGAGAGTCGATGGTAAGCAAGCACGATACGTTCATCGTATTCGTCGTCAGCATGTTTTATCGATTCTCTAATAGCAATTTCTTCGAGCCAACAACGGGTTCGAATGAGTTCCTCCAGTTCAGCAACGGTAGCCGAAGACACTCTAAAGCCTTTATTTTCTTCGCGCATGACCATGCCATTACTGGACAGTCGATTCAGTGCTTCGCGCAATGGACTGTTGCCGACCTGATATTCATTTTTCAAGATCTGTAAGCGCAACTTGTGGCCAGGCTTGAGCTTGCCCGCCAAAATGTCGTCCAGCAATTGCTGATAGACCGATGACGCCATGGTTTCACCAGAGCTTTTTATCGCGGTCGCTTCACTCATTGCAATTCTCCAAAAAAGAAATTTAATCGAACAATCTGCATTAAATACGAGAAATATCGAAAATCGGCGTATAGAGGCTGTATTGTCATGAAAACAGCAAAATACGACTTTGTCATAGGTTATATTCAATAAATAACATTGTCTATTCTACCTGTATTTCGGTAAAATTATAAAATATATAGAAAAATCGAAATAAATTAACTTGAATTCATCATTATTTTTCCGACTACGCGTGTTGAGCGCGAAAGTAATCGTGCCGCTGTTACTGGGCATTGCTCTGTGTACCCTGCCAAACCAGAGCCGCGCTGCGGATACCATTCGCATGATCGCGGTCGATTCTTATTCTTCAACGGCTTTGTGGGTAAAAGTCTTTATCGAGTATTTTATTCCCGAGGTTGATCGGCGCCTGGCCGAGCAGGGCGACTACGAAATCGACTGGAACCCCGCGTTTGGCGGCACTATCGCCAAAACCAAAGGTGTTCTGGATTCGCTGCAACATGATCTGGCCGACATTGGCATCATTACCACGCCGTATCACGCTGACAAAGTGCCGTTCTATAATCTTCCTTATGCCACGCCGTTCGTTACTAATGATGTTGGCTTGATTGCACGCACCATGAGCGATCTTGCTGACAAGTATCCGGAAATTAAAGAGGTCTGGAAAGATCATGGTATGTACTACCTGACTACCGCCGGATCAATCGATACCTACAACGTCCTGCTAACCGACCCGTTAGATTCTCTGGCAGATTTGCAGGGTAAAAAAATTGGTGGCGTTGGCTCAAATATGTTGTTCCTCAAAGGCTCCGGCGCAGCGGGCGTAACCAGCGGTTTGAGCGATTGGTATAATAGTATGGCGACCGGCTTGCTTGACGGGATCATTGTTTGGCCTGAGGCCGTGGTTGCTTATCGATTGTATGAGATTGCACCGTACGTGCTCGATATTGGTTTCGGTGGTGCCACTTCCAAGGCAATCGTAGTTAATGGCAAGACCTGGAATCGGCTGCCGGAATCTGTGCGAATTGTATTACAGGAAACTGCCAACGACTATCGCGATGAATTAGGCCGGGTAACCGATCGTGTTGCGGCGGCAGGACGAAGCGGGTTTATTGAAAATGGTGGGACCAACATTCCAGTGACACTGGAGCAAAGGCAAGCATGGGCAGCGAACCTGCCGGATCTGGCCGGGGCATGGGTAAAGTCGATGGAAGCCAAGGGTTTGCCAGGTAAAGAAATTCTCGGCGACTATATGCAAATCATGCGTGAAAATGATCAGCCGATCATGCGCCAATGGGATCAAAATGAATCCGCAAAGTGACGCTCAAAATAAAGGCGTAGCCGGGCTATTTAAAAAATGGCTTGCCGGACTTAATGGTGCAGGAACCATTTGGATTTTCGCGTTAATGCTGTTAATTAATCTGGACGTTTTGCTGCGTGGTATTTTTAATAGACCTATAGATGGTGTGCCGGAAATGGTGGAGCTGTCGATTGCCGGAATTGTGTTTCTACAGTTGGGTGATGCGATTCGCGCCGGTCGACTAACTCGCTCGGACGGGCTCTACAATAAAATTATGGCCAGCCGTCCAAAGTTAGGGCATATTCTTGGATTGATATTCGATGTTGCCGGTGCGGCATTTTTTATTGCGATTTTGTGTGGTGCGGTCCCGATGTTAATAGACGCATGGACCAACAATCATTACGCCGGCAGCGAAGGCATTATTACTATTCCGGTTTGGCCAATCCGGCTCATTCTCTGTATTAGTTGTGTCACCGTGATATTGGTATTTTTAACCTTCATCAAGCGGCACTTTGGTGTTCTCAAGCAGCTTGGAGAATCCAGGTCATGACAGGAATGGAAATAGGGTTGTTATCCGTCTTACTTATCTTGGTCCTTATTTATGCGGGCATGTATGTTCCAGTCGCTTTGGGATTGGTTTCGTTTGTAAGTGTCTGGTACTTGCGCGGAAGTTTAGAGGCGCCGGTGTATTTACTTACCATTGCGGCATCAACCGGACTCGAAGATTACATATTTGGTGTCATACCGTTATTTGTATTGATGGGCTTATTGGTCAGCCAATGTAATCTCGGGCGGGATATTTATGAAGTCTCGAACTATGTGTTGCGTCGAGTAAAAGGTGGGCTTGGGGTTGCTACGGTCGCTGCTAACACCGCCTTTGCTGCGATAACCGGCGTTAGTATAGCGTCGGCTTCAGTATTCGCACGAGTGTCTGTGCCGGAGATGGTTCGATTTGGGTACACGCCACGGTTTGCGGTTGGCGTGGTTGCGGGAAGCTCGGTTCTCGGAATGCTTATCCCGCCTAGTGTGATGTTAATTATCTACGCGATAATTACCGAGTTATCGGTTGCCGATATGTTTAAGGCAGGCATTATCCCCGGGCTCTTGTTAGCGACGGCGTACGTTGTTGCGATCGTTGGTATGGCAATATTTTTTCCTAAATATATTGGTGGTCAGGATGAAGCGTCGCGTAAAATTGCGGATGCTGAAGGGGACTTAACCGGCGCAGAGATCGGAAAAAAGATTGCGCCTTTCGTCGTTTTGATCTTGTTGGTACTCGGCGGAATTTACGGTGGGTTTTTTACTCCGACTGAAGCAGGCGCGGTTGGTGCGATGGGCGCTCTGATTATTTCTTTACTTAAGAAAAAACTTAACAAAAGTGTCTTGTGGGATGTGCTGAGCGAAACAGGACATATCGTTGCCTCGCTTTTGTTGTTGATTGTCGCCGCGACCATGTACAGCAGAATGCTGGCTATCTCCGGTTTGCCTAACGAACTCGGTGCCTGGATTGGTGGCGCCAATTTGAGTTTGGTCAGCATCCTGATTATCTACGTCATCATATTAATAATTCTCGGCACCATTCTCGACACGACCTCTATCATTTTGATTATGGTGCCGTTGTTTTTACCGGTGATGATGCCTTATGACATCAACTTGATCTGGTTCGGCATTATTACGATTTTTGGCGCAGAGATAGGCTTGCTTACACCGCCGCTGGGGATATCCTGTTACGTCATTAAAACGACATTGAAAGACGACAGTATTTCGTTGTTCGACATCTTTGCCGGAGCGGCGCCATTCGCGCTTATTATGTTGGCGGTATTGATCGTCCTGATTGCCTTTCCATCCTTGAGTCTGGTACTTGTTTAAGGATTGAAAACGTCTCAATATATTCGATCATTTGGAGAAACAAGGGTATTTTGCGACATTATTTGCGTATAATGATGCCGTCAAGTCAGGCTCTTTTGAGCCTGTTCACAACAAAAGTAAGAATTACTAAAACTTTAGGTAAGAACACATGATCAATGCGGCAATTGTAGGCCTCGGTTGGTGGGGTAAAACCCAAGTAGAGGCTGTGCAGGGAAGTGACAAAATAAGATTTGTTGCTGGCACAACAAGGTCTCTCTCGGATGAAGCGCTCGATTTTATGAAGCAATATGATATTGAGCCCAAGCAGAATTATGAAGAGATTCTTGCTGATTCGAATATCGATGCGGTGGTATTGGTAACGCCGAATTCTCAACATGTCCCGCAAACGCTTGCTGCCATTAAAGCGGGCAAGCATGTGTTTTGTGAAAAACCATTCTCGCTGGATGGTGCTGGTGCGCAAGAGTGTATCGACGCCGCCGCCGCTGCAGGCCTGACCCTGGGTGTTGGCTATAGCCGGCGTTTCCATCCGGAAATGATTGCACTGCGAGAGAAAGTCAGAAATGGCGAGCTGGGAACCATTTTGCATATTGAGGCGACCATGACCTTTCCGAATGCACTGTATTTGGAGCCGGGAGCGTGGCGAGCTGATACCTCGGAAACCCCGTGCGGCGGATTAACACCTATGGGCGTGCATGCTATTGACGGCATGATCGACATGGTCGGTGAAATTGATGAAGTGTATTGTCAAAGTTTCCGCCGCGCGATCGCCGTAGAAGCTGATGATACAACGTCCATACTGTTTCGAATGAAAGATGGGTGCTCGGGGTATCTCGGAACCATGACCGCGACTGGCGGTGGTTTTAACTTTCAGGTTTACGGCTCAAAAGGTTTCATCAAGCTGGAAGGTATGACGCATATAAAGGGTGCGCCTTCTATCGAGCGTCGCATGAAGCTGTTTGACAAGTGTACTTTCAAACCGGTCAAAGGTCCGGCTGAAATATGGCAAGCGGCTGAATTTGATGTTGTTAAGGCGGCTCTGGAAAGTTTCGCCGACGCGGCAACAGGTGGTAAGGCATTTCTTATTACACCAGAAGAAATGGTGCACGGGTCGGCAGTAACAGAAGCGGTTGTTAAATCAGCAGCGGCTCACCAGGTTGTGAAGCTGGATGACGTTTAAGAATGCCCGCGCTGACATAAGTCTGACAATAGATTAATAATGATTTCGTTCGGAGAGAAAGTATGACAAGTGAATTTAGGCCCGGCACGCAGGGAATGATGCAAGTTGATTACGAACAGCGCATCGACATGGATCGTATGCGCGAATATCGCGTTGGCCGTATAAAAAAGTATATGGATGAATTCGACGTTGATTGCTTGTTGATTTTTGAAACGGGTAACAAGCGTTATGCCACCTCAACCGCGGTTTGTTCGCCTGAAATTGACAATATGGGCCGCTATTCAATTATTCCGCGCAATGGTCCGCCACATATTTTTGGTTTTGGTTCGGAAGTTGCCGCAGAGAAATTGAATTGTCCATGGATCGCAGACTACACCTATCCGGCGCACGGCACCATGTACGGTGCCCTGCCTAAAGAGTGGAAGCCAACACTTGGCTTTATGAAAGATCTGGATATGGTTCTAGACAACTTTGGTTTGAATAAGAAAGACATCAAGATTGGTGTTGATGTGATTGAAGCGCAAACCATGATGGCCTTGCAGTCGCATGGCTACAATCTGGTTGACGGTATGGAAGTCATGCAGCATGCGCGTGCCGTTAAAAACCAGGATGAAATCGCGATCGTCAAACATGCCTGCGCCATTGTTGACGCGGCCTTTCATAGAATTGCTATGGAAATCCGCCCCGGCGCGAAAGAAAATGATTTGCAAGCCGTCGCGGCACATGAAATGCATCGCCTTGGCGCGCAATGGGTGCACAACGTGCAGGTGACGTCTGGTAACCGGACTAATCCCCATCCGCATTTGAGTTCGGACCGCTTGTTGCAACCGGGTGACGTCATCTTCATGGATGTCGTTTGTCTTTATAACGGCTATCACACCTGTGTCTATCGCTGTTTCACGGTCGGCGAACCGAATCAATCGCAGATAGACGCACACGCTCGTTGTTATGAAATCCAACAGGGTGGTATGGAGGCAGTTGTGCCAGGTGCCACGACCGCCGATGTCGTGACGCGCTGGCCTGATTATCGTCAAATGGGTGCTAAAAACGAGCACGAAATTTTTGGTCTGCAGTATGGCCATGGTGTTGGTGTGGGCCTCTGGGAGTTTCCGATTATTTCCCGGGCCTACAGTATCGAGCATCCAGTTGAGCTGGTGCCGGGCATGGTACTGGCGCTGGAAACGTATGCCGGTTCTGAAGATGGCCGGGACGGCATACGTTTGGAAGACGAAATTATAGTGACCGATACTGGCTATGAATTAATCACCAAGTTTCCGAGCGATTTGGTTGTTGGTTGCGGCATGCCGTACATGAAAAGCTAGGAAAGAACTGAATGTCGAATAATCTTAAAATTGCCCTGATCCCCGGAGATGGCATTGGCATGGAAGTCATGCCAGAAGGCGTTCGTGTTCTGGAGAAGGCGGCTTCCAAACATAATATTTCTCTGCAGTGGACCGAGTTTGACTGGTCCTGTGAAACCTATTTAAAAACCGGCCGCATGATGCCGGAAGACGGTATCGATCAACTGCGTCCTTTTGATTCAGTGTATTTAGGCGCAGTAGGATTTCCTACCGTTGAGGATCATGTGTCTTTGTGGGGCTTGCTAATACCCATACGTCGTGAATTTGACCAGTACGTTAATTTGCGCCCGGTGCGTTTGTTCGATGGCGTGCCGTGTCCTCTGGCCAACAAAAAATCCGGTGACATAGATTTTTATGTGGTGCGGGAAAACGTTGAAGGCGAGTACTCGGCAATTGGTGGTATTCAATACGAAGGCACCGAGCACGAGGTGGTGTCACAACAATCAATGTTTACCCGGCGTGGTACCGACAGAATTTTGAAATACGCTTTTGACCTGGCGCAATCACGGCCTAAAAAGCACTTGTCATCGGCAACCAAATCCAACGGTATCATTCATTCGATGCCGTTCTGGGACAAGCGCTTCGCTGAAATGGCAAAAAGCTATCCCGATGTAAAAATTGATCAGTACCATATAGATATACTCACGGCTAATTTTGTGCGCATGCCGGAGCATTTTGATGTGGTTGTTGGTAGCAACCTGTTTGGCGATATTCTTTCTGACCTTGGCCCGGCCTGTACTGGCACGATCGCGATCGCGCCTTCAGCCAACATAAACCCGACCCGCGAATTACCCTCCATGTTTGAGCCGGTGCACGGCTCGGCGCCGGATATCTATGGTCAGAAAATCTCCAACCCGATCGGTGCGATTTGGGCCGGTGCTATGATGTTGCAACATCTCGGTCATCCCGAGGCGCATGACACCATCATGAGTGCGGTTGAAAGGGTGTTGAGCGAGGCAAAAAATCTAACCCCGGATATGGGTGGAAAGGCGAATACTGAAGAATTAGGTAAAGCAATCGCTGATGCTATTTAAGCTAGTGTTGGTGGGTAAATAAATTAAGCAATATTGACGGTACACATTATGGCAAAAGCAGAGAAAAAATCGACTGAAAATTTTGGCGCGCCACCAACGCAGCAGAAGGTGCCTTCCAAAGTTAAAGCGAAGAAAATGGGGAAAGCCAAATTTCCTTTGGATAAAGAAAACAAGTTGGCACTTTACCGCAGTATGAACGAGTGCCGGGCGTTGCAACAGCGCGCTTATGACTTGTTTATGCAAAACCTCGTTAAGGGCACCACTCATCTTGGACAGGGGCAGGAAGCGATTTCTTGTGCTTTTGGCCTGGCAATGCGCAGTGACGATTACACCTTTAATACTTATCGAGGTCATAACCACAATTATGTTCGCGGTATTTCCATGACCGAGATTCTAGGAGAACTGATGGGGCGTGACATCGGCCTGCTGCGCGGCAAGGGTGGTTCCATGCACCTTACCGATGTTGAAAAAGGTGCTTTGGGTTCCTATGCAATCATTGGCGCGCATATGCCAATCGCTGCCGGTGCCGCCTGGTCAGCGCAGTACCGTGGCACTGAACAGGTAGCGGTTTGTTTTTTCGGCGACGGTACGACCAATATCGGTACTTTCCATGAGGCATTGAACTTTGCCGCGGTCTGGAATTTACCGGTGGTGTATGTTTGTGAGAACAATCAATATATGGAATACACACCAATCGGTGATGTCACAGCCGTTGAACATTGTGCGGCAGACCGTGCTGCGGCCTACGGACTGGAAGCCATTCTAGTGGACGGCAATGATCCGGAACTCATGTACGAGACTGCTATGACTGCGCTGGAAAAAGCACGCAGCGGTGGAGGACCAACCCTGATTGAAGCGTTGACATACAGACATCATGGTCATTCGCGCG
>CAZUMV010000124.1:0-8768 GCA_964621435.1 uncultured Thiotrichales bacterium
TTAAATACTCCAACTTTAATTCTCGGTAGCAACGGTGGTGACCCCGAAACAGCGCCGGTACCAACCGCTAACGCTGATGGTGATGATGTCAATGATGCAAGCGATGATGAAGATGCGTTTACTACGGCGCTGCCAATAGTGCCTGTTGGTGCGTCGAGTTTTACCTTATCCGTACCGGTCACCAATAGTAGTGGAGCGCCGGCGACGCTGGTTGGCTGGATTGATTTCGACCGCGATAACGTTTTTCAGGCCGATGAAGCCGCGACCATTGCTATACCCGATGGAACAACATCGGCTACGCCCGTGTCACTGGCGTGGCCTGCTATCCCTGCCGGTACTACGGTTGGGCAAAGTTATCTGCGCCTGCGCTTGAGTTCTGATGCCGGGCTCGATGCCTCTGCCATACAAGGAAACTTGATTGATGGTGAAGTTGAGGATCATCCGATAACAATAGATGTGGGCCAGGTTGATTTAACCATCGTCAAATCGGTCGATACACCCGAAGCTGAAGTTGGCAGTACGGTTACCTTCACGCTGCGGGTCAATAATCTGGGTCCGGCAGATGCTACCAACATTGTGGTTACGGATATCGTTCCTGCCGGTTTTACGTTCGTCTCCAATTCTATGACGGGTGGCAACAGTCGCAATCAATCCAGTCCAGCGGGCACTGGCCTGGTCTGGACCATAAACTCATTGGTCGATGGCGGCACCGAGGTGGTGCTGACGTTTCAGGCCGTCGTAAACTCGCCCTAGCTGTAAATATTGGGTTATTTACCGGCATTTCTACCGAGCTACGCGTAGGGTCGGCTGCGATAAAACCGTGACCACGGTCAAACTAAAAACGCCTGGCGCACCATTCAGTAGTAATTCCAGTACGTTCATCCTTAACTGATTGATTAAATTATTCGCACAAATAAACTGACTACAGTAAAGATTCAGCGGCTTGCCAACTGGCAAGTTCGATTGAAGGGAAGACTGGAAGCAGAGGTAATTCAATACCACTTCCATCGTCAAACGATTCTGATGAGATAATACCTGGAGTCTCATTCATCCTCGGCGAAAAGATAGTAAGTTGTTCTTAAAATAGTAAGTTAAAGTGTTAGAACGTTATGGAAAAGGCCACTAATTTGTGGCCTTTTTCATGCCTGAAGGTAAATCTTGAGGCACGAATAATATTAAAAATGTGTCGGTAAACGATCGTTCAAAAAAGAATGAGCATCGGCAGGAGTGTGAATGCCGTCAATGTATTGCGCTTCGAGTAACCACTCACATCTACTTTTCAGCCCCCCATCTTTAACCATTCGATTAAATTAATTATCCATTTAAACTAATGAATTAGTTAAATAGTGTTACATGGAAGCTGGAAAGATGGCTGGCTATGGATTTCAGAGCAAGTCAGTCATCAATTCAGTACAAAAAATTAAAAGAAATGACTGCTGCGCGCACTTTTAAAGTTACGCCGTAGTCTCAACAAGGGACTTAAATTGAAAGCAATTATCATCTTTAAAAAACCAATGGGCCTACTTCTGGTAGGTATTTTTTTACTTGCATCAAGCCATAACCTCTTTGCGTATGCCGATGCCGACGCCGACGGCATCCCGGACAGTATTGAACGCGGGAGCGGTGAGGTTGCGCTTAATTCTGACGATGACGAAATACCAGATTTTCTGGATACAGATTCCGATAACGATGGTATACCCGATCGAATTGAATTTCCTTTCCTTGGTTTGGGGCCAGATTCATGCACGATTCAAGGTGCAAATATTAAGTGGAACCATAACTGGCCCGATGACTCCGGCACATGGGGGAAGGGCGAGAATGGTGTGGCAAGTGAAAACATGCAGACTGCGGTTGTAAACATCGAAGACTTTGCGATCGGTGTGGGTTTGCGGTCAGTGCCGAACGATTGGGAATGGAACATCCAAAGCGTTGATCAGATTGATTTCACTGGCGCCAAGGCGAATGGTGACTATGCTGAGCTCGCACTAACCGTCAAAGAGCCAATGCTGTTCACTGCTATTCAACAAGGTATGGTACCAAAACGCGGCGGTGGTTTTGCCGCTGGTAATTATAATTTTGCCGGTGAAATTTCAGATGACAATTTCGATTCGGCAACTGAGTTGTTTAATGACGGATTTATGCGTATTCCGTCTGAGCTATTAAATGAGGACGGCAATAACGATTATGCTGTTGGGTACCATGAATTAACGCCGGTTTTTTTGGAGCCGGATACTGAATATAAAGTCCGGCTCTACTATTTCAATGAAAATAATGAAAATGAGCCTAACGGCATGATAACCGTTGATGATATTGAAACTAGGTATGCACTAAATTGTTTTACCCTGGATGCTGATAAAGACAAAATGCCAGATTATCGCGATAAAGATGCCGATGGTGACGGGATTTCTGATCAGCTAGAAGCGGGCAGTGATCCTGAAAACCCAACAGATACGGATGATGATGGCATTCCCGATTTTTTAGAAACAGATTCAGACGGTGATGGTATTCCTGATGCCGAGGACGGGCCAGTGGTGACGACTAGCGCAGCGCCCACCGCGAACCTTGCCAATCAAGCAGACTACCCGGTAACTGGTACTTGTTCTGTAAATGCCGGCAACGTCAATGTGGCTATCGCGGGCGCTACGCCAGCTAAGCAAGAAGTGTTTTGTTCTGACCGTGGTATATGGTCCGCTACCTTCAATGTTAGCAAGATTGAATCCGGAAAAAGCGTCATTCAAATCAATGCGTCACAAACTGATGCTGCCAGTAGAAGTGGTTTTGCTAAGTTAGTTCAAGCCGGTAAAGATGCCGTTGCACCAGCCTTGTTGGTCACTAAACCCCCGGTTGTGAATGCCCTAAACCGATCTAAATATGCCGTTTCTGGCAGTTGTACTGCGGGTGATGCAGACGTTGAGGTGACTATTAGCGATACCCTGGATGAAGAATCAGGTGGAGAGACGGAAGGTAGCCGAACCTATAAAAGTGAAGTTGCCGCGATACGTTTAACGAGCACGACATCTTGTGCCAAAGCCGGTACATTTTCCGCCACATTTAACGTTGCTGAAATCGCCGACGGCGTGGGTGCGTTAAAAATAAGCGCAAAACAAATTGATGCTGCCGGTAATGTCGGTAAAGCACCGTTGCTCGAAGTTGACAAAGATACTATTGCACCGTCGCTGGCGATCTTGAGCGCACCGGCAGTTAATCTCGTTAACAGTTCAGCTTACCCGGTTTCCGGGACTTGTAGTGCCGGTGACGGAGATGTCCAAGTGGCGGCCGAGACCGCGGAATCTGAAAGCGAGGGTGAAAAAAGTCGTTCTGCCTCAATTCGGGTCGTGCGTACTGTTGGTTGTTCTAAAGCAGGTTCATGGGCAGCTAGTCTTGATCTTACCGAAGCGCCTGATGGTGTCCGAGCGATTGCGCTAACCGCAGCGCAAACTGATTTAGCTGGCAATGTTGGTCGAGCAGTTGCGATTAATGTCGATAAAGACACTACTGCGCCGGTTATTCCTACCGTGGAGTCCATTGCTCCGGATACAGGTTTCTCATCCACCGATGGTATTACCAATACTGTTTTGCCAAAAATATCGGGTGCATGGAATCGTTCCGGTGCGACCGAACTTGAAGTAGCGGTTGCGGCAAGGACTTACGTTTTAGGCAAGGATGACGAACTTTCCTCAACCAAAAGCGGCGTTTGGTCGCTGGATTTAACCGCATTAGCGAGCCCACTAAACGAAGGAAAACTGGATGTTCGCGTAACTTCACGTGATCTGGCTGGTAACGCGGTTAGCGATGAAACAACAGATGAGTTCGTTATTGACACCACTAACCCGGAAGTCCCGACGGTTGACGTATTGGTAACCGCGGATCCAACACCGGTTGTTACCGGAAATGCGATTTTAGCCGATGGCGAAGTTCTGACAGTGCGAGTCGCAAACGCGACCTATATCGTCGTACCGAAGGCCTCGAAGTGGCGCCTGGATACAGCCACCGCAACGATATCGAATGGTGTTTTGGCACTAAATACCGGTGGCATAAGCGGCTTAACCCGAAACCCGGTCGTCGCGACGGTAACCGATCTGGCAGGTAATATCGCCACTGATGTGAGTATAAATGAGTTAACGATAGATGTTGATGCAGATAAAGATGGAATCCCGGATGCGATAGAAGGCGAAGTCGATAGCGATAAAGACGGCTCAGCCAATAAATTGGATCTTGATAGTGATGCTGATGGTATTCCCGACGCGGTTGAGCGCGGAACAGATGACACCGACACAGATGGTGATGGAATCCTGGATGTATTCGATGCCGACGCCGATGGTAATGGTGTAACAGACAAGGGTGCCATTGATGAAAATTTCGATGGTGTACGCGATCTGGTTAAACCTGCCGATCAGGATGAAGACGGTATCCCGAATTATCTTGACCGGGACTCCGATAACGACGGTGTTCCTGATGTGATCGAAGGCCCGGGTGATACAGATATGGACGGTATACCTGACAGTTTGGAAATTGATAGCGATAACGACGGCATTACCGATGCGAAAGAAAGTGGTGTAATCGGCCTTGATGATGACGAAGACGGTATCGACAATGCCTTCGATGCTGACATTGACGGCGATGGCGTTCTTGATGCCGGTGCCGAAGATCTAAACAAAGATGGTATCAACGACAACGCCAATGCGCTGGATACTGATCGCGATGGCATTCGAGACGCGATTGATGTTGATGCGGACAATGATGGAATCCCCGATGTAATTGAAAGTGCGGGTGACTCCGATCTGGATGGCACGCCTGATTATCTGGATACTGATAGTGATAACGATGGTATTCCGGATAGCATTGAAGGTAAGTCAGCGGGCAAAGACAGCGATGGCGACGGCATTGATGACGCTTATGACTTTAGTCAGGCAGGTGGTATCGACGAGAACTTCGATGGAATTACTGATAATGCAGCGCCGGATGCTGACGGAGATGGTATACCGAACGCAAGAGACATTGATAGTGACAACGACGATATTCCGGACTCAATTGAGTCAGGGGTCAGCGGTGTTGATAGTGATAAGGATGGTCTTGACGACTTCTATGACGCAGACGACGACAATGATGGTGTTACTGATGTTGGTAGTACTGATGCCGACGAGAATGGCGTTGAAGACCAGCCAATGCTGGATACAGACAAGGATGGTCTGCCAAATGTTATGGATACCGATTCCGACGCCGATGGTATTCCCGATACGGTCGAGAGCGGCGCTGGCAAGAACGATGCCGATCGTGACGCTATCGTCGATGACTTTGATGCTGACGCCGATGGCGACGGTAAAGTTGATGCTGGCAAAGCAGATGACAATGGCGATGGAGTGGCCGACACCGCGCTAACGGCTAATAACGACTTTGACGCTTTACCCAACTATCTGGATATTGATTCAGATAATGACGGCATCCTCGATGCCACCGAATCAGATACGGGTACCGATTCAGATGCCGATGGTATCGATGATGCCTATGATGCGGATGCTAATGGCGATGGCTTCCTGGATGAAGGCGCCACAGATTCTGATGCCGATGGTGTAAACGATAATGCTACGCCAACAGATACTGACTCGGATTCGGTGCCGGACTATCTGGATCTGGATTCGGATAACGACAGCCTTCTGGATGTACAGGAAGCCGGGCTGTTAGATGAAAACTTTGATGGTTTATTGGATGAAGGTGCTAACAGAACTAGCGAACCCCGGAATTCCGATGGTGACAAGGACGCTGACTACCGTGATCTGGATAGTGATGATGATGGAAATACCGATATAAGCGCGACCAGCGCAGCCGGTCTTGATCTGGATTTCGATGGACGTATTGATGACATTTTGGATCTTGATCGCGATGGTATCGCCGATGTGATCGATGGCGAGCCTGGTACTTTCGGTACGGTCTTTGATGTTGATCTGGATGGTATTACCAATTTAATCGACCTGGATGACGATAACGATGGTATTCCTGATATCGCAGAAATGGATGCCGCCGGCGTCGATATCGATACTGACGGCGACAACATTGTAGATCGCCTCGATAAAGACAGCGATAACGATGGCATCCCCGATAGTATCGAAGCAAGATTGGGTGCTAACGACCTAGATGCTGACGGAGAAGTGGATAACTTTACCGACTCAGACCAAGATGGGCTCGACGACAACGTTAGTAGCAGTTTCCTACCTGAAAACTCAGATGCAGACAGTACGCCGGACTTCCGGGATCTGGACAGTGATGGCGACACGTTGGCAGATGTCTACGAAGCGTCCGGTATGAGCAATGCCCTCGACCTCAACGATGATGGTGTGCTGGACTCGAATGTTGATGCTGATATGGATGGTTTAATAGACTTGGTTGATCCGGTTGTTATTAATGGCAAAAGCGGCGCGGCATTAAAAGATGTGCTGGCTGATCTGGACAACGATGGTTTACTCAATGCTCAGGATCCCGATAGCGACAACGACGGTTTTGATGATGGCATTGAGGATGGTGACTTTAATAACAACGGCGTACTCGACTCTCTGGAAAACGGTTGTCAGGAGTGCCTTGAAGTAGGTGGTGGCGGTGGCTCGTTGGGCTGGTTGGTGTTACTGGCGCTGATGACTGTGATTGTTATTCGCGTCTGGCGCACCTGCCAATCGATAGTGCAAATGGTCGCAATACTAAGTCTGTCGATTTTTGCTGGCAACGCGGTTGCCTCGGATTGCGGCTCCGCCGGAGACGACTTTGAAAGTTGTTTGTACGGTACTATTGGTGCGGTCTATGCAGATCTCAGCCCTGAAGGCGTCAGCAATGGCTGGTTTACCGATGGTGACAATGACACTGGCTTTTCGCTCGGCGTAGGTTGGCAATTTGCCGAAAACTGGTTTGCCGAAGTTGAATATGCCGACCTCGGTGAAGCGGTGCTAAGCAACCTTAACCCGAATGTCACCAATAGCATTGCCGTCGGCTATGAAGTCTATAGTGCCGTGCTGGGTTATCAATTCGGCAATGCCAATAACAACTGGCAGCCTTACATTCAGGCTGGTGCAGTCGGCTACAACATTGATACGGCCGACCACAAGATCTGTAATACCGATCTGGGTGTACAGGCCACCGCTGGGTTTGGCATCCAGTATCAACCCGACAATTCGAACTTCTTTGCGCGCGGGGGTGCAGACTGGTTTTCCACGGATGCCGCTACTGTCGGATTGACCATAGGCGGTTACTTTGGGGGAAAGTCGGGCGCTAGTTCCAGTGGTAAGGCCTCGAAGGCTGATAGTAAGTCAGCGCCAATAGTGCCAACCGCCGAGCCGGATCCGGCGCCAACACCTGATCCTGAACCAGCGCCGACAACAGTTTCCGTGCCAGTATCAGAATTGGTGGCAGCAGCGCCGCCGGCAGCGGTTACCTATTCAGCGCCTGCGTCAACTGTTGCGTCGTCCGACACCGCGGCGGCAACACCAGAGCCAGCCGCTTGTGTTTGCGGTGATTCAGGCGTTGCAATCTTCAACTTGCCAGTGGATATGGCCGCCAAGAACATCACCAAGCTAGGTAGTTTTCCGGAATTTGGTAACTCGCATGCACTATCGCCAACCGAGTTTTATGAAAAGCTGCGTAACAAGTTCGAGAGTGATCCAGTGGAACGCAAGTATCTGGATTATGTTTGGAAGTCGATGGGCTATAGCAACGGGTTTGCCGGTGCCACTGCTGAACAGTTCTCCAATACCGTGCTTGAACGCGGCACGAAAGGGCTGCTTGGGTTTGGCGAATTTCATGGTTATGAGTACTCACAGTTAAATACCAGTGAGTATGATCGTCAGGCATTTCATATTCAGTCGCTTAATGGACATGATGTGCACTACATGAAAACTTGTGGCAATTACATGTACTTTTGTGGCTGCGAATAAGCAGCTTTTTCTGGTCCATATTGCGGTCGAATCCGCGCACAAGAATTTCTTGGGGGATCGACGGCGGATCAAGATTGCAGCACCAGGAAGGTACCGAAAAAAATGTTTGAAATTGGTCTGATTGAAGCATGAAAATTTGCACGTGTGAGTGAGTTCAAGCTTGTTATTCGAATCCGCTCGAGCGAGCAGAGTAGTAGTAAAAATTTATATAAAACAATTAGTTAATTTTAAATCAGAGTTTGAAAAGGGCTGCCGTCTGGCGGCCCTTTCATGTCCGCAATAGTACCTGCGAAACTCCATAAAATGTTAAAAAATGTGTCGGGAAAAGTGTCATCAAATGAACTGTGTCCTAGATCAAAGTCTCAATTTAACACGCACCGTCTATGTCGATTTTCTTACCGCTTATCCGTTACCTAAAGAAATTCTTAAACAACTGCTTAAGATGATCTTTGCTAGATAAAAGCTTGTCTGTCCGCGTGGCGTTTCCACATTAAAAGAATGTCAGGTTTTATAAAAAAATACTGATTTACAACATAAAAGGATTTATACATGAAATTTCCGATTGGCGCATTCAGCGCTAAAACCCGCACCAGCGTAGGTACTATACCAGCGTTGTTTCGTCCCCTCGTAATTTTAATGGTTTCACTTCTGAGCTTGCTGCCGATAACAGCACTTGCGGGAACGGTGCCTTTCATATCGACTTGGGAAACAACGGCAGCTAATGAACAGCTTGTGGTACCAATGGGTGTCGGTTCTCCTGGTACCTTCACGGTCGATTGGGGTGACGGTACTGCACCTACTTTGCATACCGATGACGCGGTACACATTTATGCGTTGCCAGGTACCTACACG
>CAZUMV010000125.1:0-8746 GCA_964621435.1 uncultured Thiotrichales bacterium
CTGGCGGAGAGAAAGGGATTGGTTGCGTTTAAGTTTCATAGGAAAACACTTGCTATCACAAAAACACTCTTTCAAAGGTTCAAGGTCATTTGTTATTTGCCTTGCGCACATCTTCGCCATTAGACCAGGTCGAATGTACGCCGCTGCAAATACGGTGCGGCAAAATGATTCGACACACCGGACCATTCTCAAAATCTGCAGCGTCAATTAGCAAACACTCGGATCGATCCTCTTGCATATCGGTAATGAACGTCACTAGGTACCCGTCATCTTCGCACTTTGCATTTAGTCGCGGTGCAAAACACGCCTCACTACCAAACCGGCCCTTACCAAAGCTCAAACGTTTGACACTACCAGTAGTCATATCATGCCTTGCAATACCGGCAAACATGAACCAACCAGGTTCCATTATCATACTGTAGCCTACATCGTTTTTAGTGCCGGCTATTGTTTGGTTGATAGTACCAAATTCAAACGTTTCATCGTTGAGTCGTTGTTCTTTTGTGGCACCGGTTTTCATATTAAAACGCCACCGATGCAAGCGAGGTTTCAACAACCCGACATCAAGGTACGCCATCATGCGTTCGTATCCTTTTGGAGCACCCGGGTAGTTTGCTGGTTCCGGGGACTCTTGAAAGTAACCATCAAGAACAACTTCATCACCCTCTTCCCAGGCATTTAGCCAATGCAATACGTAGGTAGGTTCTGCTTCAAACCATTTAATTTCGTCCGACTGACCATGGCGCGGGATGATGCCAAATCGGCTAGGCAGACCTTCATGCATGCGAACGACGTGATAATCGCGGGTTAATAACTCGGCATCCCAGAACAACGGCATGTCGTTCAGGATGGCATAATTTTCAGTGAAGGCCATGTCGTGCGGCAGACGTGGCCCGGGCAATTCTATCGGCACATAATGCTTGAGTTCATTATCCGCGTTGACGACACCATAGTTTAAATAAGGTGCCTGTTTTGAATAGTTAAAGAAGAGCAGCTCCCCAGTTTTTGCGTCAACTTTGGGATGCGCGGAAATACCCTTCTCTGGCACCCAGGCTTCGGGGCCTAATTGCTCAAGAGTGTATGGATCAAGCCTGTAACCCTCACCGCACTGGTAGAACGTTGAAAGGACTTTACCAGCGTGTACAATCACGTCGGTTGATGAAGAGTCTTTAAGGCCTTCTTGTGCGCCCCAGCCCGGCCTTTTGGATTGCGATGGGTGCTCCATTAACCCTGCCCATAATGAAGCGCCTTCTTCCTGCTCAGCGTTAAACCCTTCGGTTCTTACAAACCGATTCCGATACTCCGCTTTTCCTTCAAAGAAATGCATCATGTGAAGCATGCCGTCACCGTCAAACGGGTGATAGCGTCCAATTGGTTCATGCACCTGGTTTTCGGTATTACGAATATAAAAGCCGTCTATGTCTTTGGGGATCTCGCCGATCACCTGCATCTCGGTCGCGTTCACTTCATCGTAGATTGGCGTCCAGGCATGGGTTAGATACGGGTGACCTTCGGTGGTAATAGTCGATTTAATCTGGGCTACTTTTTCTACCGGCATACGGACCTCGCTAAAAAGTGTGCGTTTTGAAACAACCTAGGTACTAACATTATTTGTTCAAATATCAGCGAAAGCGCGCCGAACTATTTTGTTCATCGGGTTTCTGGGTAAGGCTGTGGTGATCTTGATTTTTTCAGGCCACTTGAATTTAGCGACGCCAAGAGAATCAAGGTATAGACTGAGCGTTTCAAGATCAATGCTCGCCCCCTCATTTGGGACGATTACCGCACATACCCTTTCACCCATTACTTTATCTTTATAACCATAAACCCCTGCTTCCAATATATCAGGATGTGAAGATATTACCTCATCAAGTTCCTCTGGCGAGATATTTACCCCGCCGCGAATGATCAGATCCTTACAACGACCATTAAATCGATAAAACTGGTTTTTTTCTCCGGCTATTTCAAAAAGGTCACCGGTTTTAAAATACCCGTCCAGACTAAATGCGAGTTCATTGTCCTCCGGCGATTGGTAGTAACCATCAAAGACTGTGGTGCCGGCTATCTCAAGTTCTCCGACCATGCCCGCTTCATTTAAAATCTCACCGGTATCTAAACTCACAAGCCGGGTTTCAATTTGCTCACTGACCTGATTTGACCAATCAAATTCTTTACAACCGAAACGCGGAAAAAAATAGGCGCGTTCTTGCAAGTCAGGAATATCCTTGGCGCATCCAATCATTGCAGCGCCTTCATTTGAACCATAGACGTTAACAATCTCGACATTAAACTCTTGTTCAAAGCCCTCAATCATTTCTACGGTAAGCGGTGCACTACCTGAAGATATCGTTCTTAATTTACTGAGGTCGAATGCTGCTTTAATTTGGTCTTTTTGCATCAACAGCTTGGTCAGTGCTGCCGGTGGTGCAATGGTATATACGCATTGCTCATCCTGAAGTTGCTGCAAGTACACCATCGGCTCAAACGGATGGTGTAGTACTAACTTGGCTCGGCACTGTAGCCATAAGTATAGAAATCCGCCGATCGCCCCCATGTTAATAAATGGGAACGGGCATAAAATAGAGTCACCAATATTAAGATTGGCCGAGTCTTTGGTGGCCAATGTTGAAGCAAGCCAGTGGTTGTGGCTCCTTGGTACCCCTTTCGGCCTGCCGGTGGTGCCGGACGTCCAACAAATCGTCAGGATATCGTTGGCAGAATGATCCTGTGCATTTTTGTATTCTGTATAAGCATCAGAGACTGCGACATTTAAAATGTTGTCTTTATTTTCTAGACCACCGGCAAACAAAAATCTTTGACAATCATTTTGTAAGATGTCCGCCGCGGCAATGGTGTTGTCATTACCAAGAAATCTCGAGAACCCGATATAGGCTTTAGGGCTTAAGGTATTGGCGATATGCTCAATCTCGAACGCGCCATATTGAACAGCTACCGGGCTAACAATTAAACCCAACTTTGCGGCAGCGAGAAACAAAACAACGATTTCTATGGTATTCGGTAACTGCGCCAAAATAATATCGTTCTTACGCAGACCATGTTCAAAAAGATGAGACGCCAAGCTGTCGCTTATCGCATCAAGCTCGCTAAACGTTAGTCGGCCCGGAGCGCCTTCTACCAGTTGCTCTCGATTCAATGGATCTACCAGCGCCAGCCCCTCGGGCGTCTCCTTGACCGCTGCGCTAAAAATGGACGCCAGTGTTTCTTGCCCCCACCACCCAGCTTCAGTCATTTTATCTATTTTAACTTGCGGTGTTGTTTGCATACTTATTAACCCTTCTAAGGTCGCTGCCAAAGAATAACGTGATGCCTGGTTTTATCATTACCCAAGGACTCCTCTGCCGATAACTCCAGTTGATTGTTTGCTAAAAAGCGCGCCTTTCGTTTTTGGTTAGTGCCAGTAAAATTCGGGTTCAAACATGTCGTCACCTGGTGCATTACATAATCGTTTTCCAGCACCCAATCACCACCATAATGAAAGTAACTGCTGAATGCTGCCGCTTGTTCCTCAGTGGGCGCGCCACGAACGCTCTTTGTGTCAAACACTGGCCGACCTTGTCGACTGACGGCCGCCGACATTTTTCCATCGTCGGTGTAGATAAGTAGCCCTTGCGCATTCTCACCAAATGGATAATGGTCATCTCGGCCGGTTTGTTGAATGGTCCAGCTGATGAGCTCCCAACTGCCGATAAACTGATGAATTTCATAATTCATAACACAGCTCTGTTGGCAGCAGGTTCTCTAAACTGCACAATCCGAAAACGGTTTGCGACGAACGCCAAGTCTGTTAAGCAAGCATTACCTGCAGGGTTTAAGCCAGTCACGTGATAATCGCTGTACGCTGCCGCAAAATTGATTGGCATTGCCGCCGTCATATTGCACCACAGTGACGCTCCGGCTTCAGCGAAAGCATCTTTAGCTTGATCAAGAAAGTCAGCATTTACGCTATAGAGATAAGAAGAGATAGCGCCAAAGTCACGTGCATTAGTTGTCGCATGAGCCAATGCAGCGTCGGCATCCAGCTCCCGAACTACAAACCCGATCGGCGCAAAGTGCTCCTCTTTTATCAGCCCAGACTCACTCGAATCAAGCACACACAGCATCGGCGTTGCGGTTCTCGCATCAGGGAAATCCGGATGGATATAGGGCTTGGAATCCAGCACTAGCTGGCCCGTAGTTTTGACTTTGTCACGAACCTGTTCGATTATTTTTATTGACTGTTCAGATTGAATAGCTGCGCACAATCTCGCAGCATCGTCCGGGTTTTCAGTACGGGATTGAATTGCCCCTGATAATTTCGCAACGAAATCATCAAAACTGATATGACCCTGTTCTGTTTCAACGCCACCGTCTGGTAAATGGATATTCTGAGGGCTGGTACACATCTGTGCTGAAAACCCGCACAGTGAATTAGCCAGTCCATTTATCAAACCATCTAAATCATCTGTGGACTCAATCACCACACCATTACAGCCGGCTGTTTCTGTGTACACTAATTTGTCCGCACAATTCTCTTCTATCCAACGCCCAAAACGTTGTGAGCCGGTATAGTCCACAATCGCACAATCCGGGTGCTGTAAAAGATCTATAGTAATAGGCTGATCTACTTCATCGGCCGCCAGCATAACCAGATTGGGGTCATAGCCGGCATGTTCTAATACTCTTCTACAGGTCTTAACTGCCATAGCAACCGGCAAAATTCCGTTTGGATGCGGCTTAATGATAACCGGGTTAGCGGTGACCAAATTTGCAAACAATGCAGGATAGGCATTCCAAAGTGGGAATGTAGCACAGCCAATCACCACGGCAGTACCGCGTGGCATCAGTCGGTAAGTCTTATCTAGTGTGACTTCTCCTGCGCGCCCAAAAGATTTGGTCCAACTCGCATCTGGGCGAACCTCATTCAGCGCCTTAAATGCATAAGCGATAGCCTCAACGCCGCGGTCCAATGCGTTAGCACCACTGCCCGAAAATGCCATCAAATAACTTTGCCCAGCTGAATGCATGGTGGCATGAGCATTGGCAAAGCATTGCTTCTCTAACGCAAACGCCATTTCAAGACAAATACCGGCCCGTTCCGCATGCGGCACTACTTGCCAGGTTTTCTTTGCTGTTGCGGCAGCATCAAAAACTGTGTTGACGTCAACTTTCGGATAGCTAATGCCCAATGGCTTGCAGGTGTAAGGTGAGACTTCATTGCCAACCCGCCCTATTTCTCCGGGCTGCTCAAGCACAAAAGGTTTATTGAGTAAGGAATCGAAAGCCTCCTTACCTATTTTTGCCGAACCTTCCGGGTGGAGTTTGCCACTTGGTGATTCAACAAACGGACTCCAATAGTGCCTTTGTTCACAAGCTTGAAGGGCCGCTTCCAGCGTTAGCTTATGTTTAATATAAAACGGTGTGGCGCTCATGCAACACGCTCAACAATCATTGCAGAACCAATGCCACCGCCGGCATGCGTCACTACCATACCGGTTTTTGCTTTACGTCGTTCTAGCTCGTGTACCAGTGTGGTCGTTAAGATAGCACCGGTTGCACCCATTGGGTGACCCATCGCCAGATGTCCACCATTCACATTTACTTTGTCCGGATCTGGTTGGTAATCGGTTTGGAACTTTAATGGCACAGCCGCAAATGCTTCCATGAATTCAATCAGATCAATGTCGCTCAGGCGCAGGTTTGCATCAGCGAGTACCGATTCCATGGCCGAAAAGCCCGCTCCAAATTGCAACACGGGATCACCGGCACATTCTTGGTAAGCCACGACTTTTGCCTTGGGCTTTAAACCAACCGCTTCACCGGCTTTTTGGGATCCGATTAACGCCAAGGCGGCGCCATCAGCCATACCCGGGCAATGGGCGATGGTATGCAGGTGATTGATTGCAGAAACTTCCGGGAATGCGTTAAGCATCATGGCATCAAACCCTGACTCTCCCAACTCTGAAAATGCTGCCGGTAGTGTGGCCAAACTGTCCATGGACGTGTTTGCACGTATAAGTTCATCCTCACTCAACAATGCCGCACCGTCTGCCCCGAGCACGGTCATGACGCTGGACGCGTATTTATCAGCCTGCCAGGCTGCTGCTGCTTTTTGGTGAGACTGATAGGTCAGATCATCCAATTGTTCTTTTTTATAACCGCCGAGCGTAGCCACCAATTCAGCTCCCATCACCGGTGGTGCCCACTTGGTGGATTGAATGACCGCGGGATCAGAATAGTAACTGGCTTTATCTGCCATAAATGGCACTTGAGAAAGACACTCGACTCCACCCGCCAGGGTGAAACCCTGTTGGCCGGATTGCGTTGCTAATACGGCGTCGCCGATAGCGGTTAGACCCGACACACAATAATTATTCAGGGTTTTTACCGCCACATGATCGGGCAAACTAGATAAGATACGGCTTAGCAAGGCTATGTGGCCGCCCTGCGCTCCGACCTGTCCGACACAACCTAAATACAAGCGCGCAACGCTGTCCGACAGAACACCATTGTTACGCTGGTCCAATGCGCTGATTAATTGCGTAACCAGATCCTGCGGTGGCACATCACTTAGTGCGCCACCAGGTTTGTCACCTCGTTTAGCGACCCCTTTACCTCGCGGGGTTCGCAGGGCATCAAAAATATAGGCTGCTTCCATCAAGTGCCTATTATAAATGAAACATTGGTGGTCCCTGAACCGCCGACGTTGTACGTCGCCACCGTACTGGCACCTTCAACCTGCATATCTTCAGCTTGTGCGCTGGTTTGCTTGTAACTATCCAAGACCATCCGCACACCGGTAGCGCCAACTGGATGGCCAAGCCCAATCAAACCACCGGAAGCGTTAATGGGAAGCTCACCACCGGCGGCAATGGTTCCAGCTTCGATCGCTTTCCATGCTTCGCCCGGTTTCGTTATCCCAAAATGTTCGATCGCCATGTATTCAGTAATAGAAAAACAATCGTGCGTTTCAATAGCATCCAGCGCTTGCGGCCCTTCTATACCTGCGCGCTGATAGGCATCTGTAATCGCTTTGCGAACCCAGGGGAAAACGTAGTCTTGATCTTTGCTGTTAACCAGTTTGGTTTTCAGCAGCATCGGCGCCGTGGTGTGGCCCCAACCTTTTATTCTGGGGATATCTTCCAGCTTCAGCCCGCGCTCTTTTGCGTAAGTCTTCGCTCGACTCTCTGTCGCTAAAAACACCACCGCGGCGCCATCAGTCACTTGGCCGCAATCATGCTTACGCATCCAACCTTCGATCACTGGATTAGCTTGATCATCTTGCTGGAAGCTTTCATCACTAAATTGCCAATCACGGGTTTGAGCATTCGGGTTGCGTTTGGCGTTTTGGAAATTAACTTTTGAAATTTCTGCCAAATGCTCATGCTTTAAGCCATACCTCTGATCATATTCTTTGGCCAGGTCCGAGAACATCGCAGGCCACAAATATGTGGCGCCCAAGGCTTCTCTGCCTACCCACGCCGCAGCGCCAAGATGTTGAGCGGCTAAAGTCCCTTTGACGTTACGCATATATTCAATACCGGCAACGCATGCCAGTTGGTAGCGTCCGCTTTCCAAATCCGCCATGGCGGCTAACATCGCCAGAGAACCTGAAGCACACGCCCCTTCGTGTCTTGAAGACGGCATACCAGCAAAATCTTCGTGCACGTGACCGAAAAAGCCACCTAACATGCCTTGACCAGTGAATAGTTCAGCCACAAAGTTTCCGACGTGGCCTACTTCGACCTCGTTTGGTTTTAGATGAGTGGACTCTAAGCCGCGCAACACAGTATCTTCAAATAACTCATAAAGAGACTGATCTTCGCGAGTAGAATTCTTTGCGAAATCAGATTGATACCCGCCTAATACAAATATCTCTTTACTCATAATTCCCTTCAATGAATTTTAGATTTCGGCCACACAAATGGTGACTATAAGACCCAGTTTGTAGATGATACTATCTTTATGCAAGCCCATAAACCAAGCATCGGCGCCCTACAACCATATGACCAAACAACCCTTTAAAGATCTGACTTTACCGGTTATCGCGGCACCTATGTTTTTGGTCTCTGGGCCCGAGTTGGTGGCTGCCGCATGCAAAGCGGGCATCATAGGTTCGTTCCCATTCCCGAATGCCCGGACTATCGCCACTCTGGATGAATGGCTTGACGCGCTTTCCCAGCTAACTGCCTCGAACGATAACATTGCGCCGTTTGCAGTGAACCTGACAACCCACAGCACTTATGACCGATTGGCGGATGAAATAAATCTGATAAAAAACCATCAGCCAGAGATTGTAATTACCGCGCTTGGGGGTCCGGCCCCTGTAATAGAGGCTGTACATGCATATGGTGGCAAGGTGATTGCCGACGTTAACTCGGTTGCATTTGCAAAGAAAGCAGCCGCACAAGGAGTCGACGGACTCGCACTCGTATGTGCCGGTGCCGGCGGCCACACGGGAGAGATCTCAAACTTTGCGTTTGTTAGTGAAGTCAGAGAGTTTTTTGATGGCACCATTGTGTTGGCTGGCAGCATTAACAATGGCGCCAACATTCGGGCGGCGGAAGTGTTAGGCGCTGACCTGTGCTACATCGGCACCAGTTTTATAGCCGCGACCGAGAGCTTAGCGAGCGATGAGTATCGGCAGATGATCATCGCTGCCAACCACTCGGACCTATGCCTGAGTAAAAAACTCACTGGTGCTAATGCCTACTACCTGCGCGCAAGCCTGGAACGGATGGGCATAGAC
>CAZUMV010000126.1:0-8729 GCA_964621435.1 uncultured Thiotrichales bacterium
CAAAGAATCACCGTCGTTAGACACAAACTGCCAGTTAACGTCATTGATGGTACCAATAACGTCTTGAAGGTTGTCGGTTTCACCGTCCATATAACCGGTTACCGATGTTAAGTTCAATCCGTTATCAAATGCCCACGAAAATTCCGCCGCCAGCGTTAAAATATCACGGTCGGTATGAAAATCCACACCAGGGCCTTCAGGTGATATTTCGGTTCTGAATGGATCGTTACAATCGTCGAACACAGTTACTTGGTAAGGCGGAGAAGTCACATAAGGAACTGTTTCGCAATCACCCTGTAATCGCAAACCATGACGCACCGGTGCTTCATCCCGATCTTCGCTATATTCGACTTTGAAATTCGCGCTGAAATTGTCGCTTGGCTCTAATCCTAGCTGCACCCGGATTGCAGTATTTTGCTCACCATCGAGACCTTCACCGGTCGAGATCGACTCGGTCTGACCGTCTTCCTGATCATGGTTGAACGAAACCCGCAGTGCTGCGGTATCAGAAAGTGGCGTATTGTAATGACCGTTAATTTCGAAACGCTCATCTGAACCAATGGTGCCCGAGATACTGCCGTTAGTTTCCTGCTGATCTGGACGATTGGTCACGAAATGTAACAAACCGATAGATGCGTTACGACCGAATGCTGTACCTTGTGGTCCACGCAAAACCTCGATTCTCGCCATGTCGTACATTGGAGGCGACTTCATGAAGTCTTTGGTAATTACAACGCTATCGAATACCGTTTGAATAGATGATTCACTTGATGCGTTGCCAGGCGTGGGGGCGATGATTCCGCGCATTGACGCAACTGGCTGCATTTTACTGAACGACTCGTAAGTCGCGCCTGGCGTATAGTTGAAGATATCATCAGCACGGTCAATACGGTTTTTGTCCAGAAAATCCTGGCTCATAACACTTACCGATACTGGTGCATCATTGATCGACTCTTCGTAGCGACGAGAAGTGATAATGATTTCCTCGAGCACCGCGCTTTCTTCCGCGTACACCGGTGTCGATATAAAACCACTAAAAACGACGCAGGTAACCGCTAGAATTAACGTTGCATCAAACTTCCGAACTGACTTTAAACGCATAAATCCCCCTTACTTAAGATTCAAAATATGTAGTGTACACAATCACGGATATTTTTCCGATACACTAGCAGTATGCCCAATTATTTCGAATAAATCAGGTTTTTATTATAATATCGACAAATTAATGCTATTAATAGTGCGCCCTGCGTAATAGCAATGTTTAGCGACAAATGTTGCCTAACATAGAAAAACTCAGGTGATAGCGGTTTCCGGAGCATCTATACCGCTTTTACAATAATATAACGGTCATCGGGCTGCGCTGACGCAATTACAACGACTAAAACATCACACAGGAGAAAAAGAATGATTACCGAACATCATGAGGACCTTGGAAAACTGATACTTAGAGTGTCTCTGGGGCTTGTTTTTATCGCGCATGGCTGGCTAAAAGTATTTACTTTTGGATTGGATCGCGCCGTCAAAGTATTTGAAGCGCATACTATCTGGCATATCAATATGGTACCTGGATGGTTCGCGCCTCCAGCAGCGTTTATCGAGTGGGTCGGTGGCATTATGTTGATTCTCGGCATAAAAACCCGGTTGGTGACACCCTTCGTTGGCGCAGTTGCTTTCGGCGCCGGTGCAGTACATTTTGAAAATGGCTGGAACTACACCAGCAAACCCGATGGCGGCTGGGAATACGGTATCTTCCTATGTCTGTGTTGTATTGTTGTCTGGTTGATTGGCCCTGGCAAATACACCATTCAACATTTTTTGAATAAAAATAAGTAATAGAACGACGTCACCACCTGAGAAATAAGAAAGGAGCCCGAATATGGCTGAAAAAAAGATTCTTGAAAATGTACGCTACACCTTAAGCGCTGAAGCCGAAAGCCACGCCCGTACCTTGCTAAAAACTCGTGATTTAGTTGATATTTCTGACGAACCTGAAATACGGGGTGGCACCAACGAAGGCTTCGCACCAACCGAACTGTGTCTGTCATCGCTAATGGCTTGCAGTAATGTAATCTCGCACAAAATTTGCAAAAAGAATGACATTGAAGTGCTCGACATGAAACTCTCCATCGACGCCGAATTTTGCCGAATGGGCGTTACGTTACAGGAAGAGATAGAAGTGCCATTCCCAGAAATTCTGCTGACCATCAATATCAAAACGACGGCGAGTAATGAAAAGCTGGATATTTTGAAACGTGATCTACCGAAGTATTGTCCGATTGCGAAAGTCTTGTCACATTCAGGTACTGACATTCAAACCACGTGGGTCGTAGAACGACCTTAGAAAGACTCGTGTGAACCGAGTGACCAAAACGGGGCTGAATTTTCAGCTCCTTTTTTATTTTCTGCTATTAGTAGGCATTGGCAACAAAAAGCTCCTGCGCCGGAAATAGCGTAATCACGCGACAACCATCTGCAGTTACCACCACCTCTTCTTCAATGCGCGCCGCGCCGTTACCATCCATGGCCGGGCAATAGGTTTCCAGTGCAAACACCATGCCCTCCTCTAACTCAAACGGGCTATCAAAAGAAACCAACCTGCTAATAATGGGCCGCTCATGCAGCGCCAGACCCAGACCGTGGCCAAACTGTAATCCGAACGCCTCCATCTCATTGGCAAAACCAAATTCTTCTGCTTTTGGCCATAATGCCGCAATTTTATCGGTGGTCATACCAGGCCGCACCAGCGCAATCGCGGCGTCTATCCATTCACGCGCTTGTTTATAAGCATCTTGCTGAGCCGGCGTTGAGAGGCCGACATTAAGGGTGCGGTAATAACAGGTTCGATAGCCCATGTACGACTGGATAATATCGAAAAATGCCTGATCACCAGGTCGGTACATACGATCAGTAAAATTATGTGGGTGTGGCGAACAACGCTCACCGGATACGGCGTTAATCGCCTCAACGTCATCCGAGCCGGAATCATAGAGAAACTTGTTAGCGAGGCCGACCATTTCATTCTCACGCACACCCGGCTTAAGATTATCCGCAATGTGCTGGTAGGCACCGTCAACCATAGACGCGGACATATTCAGTAAAGTGATTTCATCCATACTTTTTATTTGCCGCGCGTCCAGAAACACTTGCTGAGCATCACGCACATCCAGACCCACTTCCTGTAGCGCGAACATCATTGGTGGCTCAACCACATCCACACCCAACGGCATGTCGGCAACACCTTCGTGCTTTAACAAATCATAAATTTCTTTTGCGGCGTTTTTAAACAAATTGGCTTCAACCGGCACCGAACCCCGCAAGCCGAGCATACCTGCTTTGCAGTGATCATTATGTAGCCACGGCGCATGTAAACGATGATGCGCGGCAGCCGAACCAAAGTCCCAAAGGTAAGGATCAGAGTTGCCAGTGAACAAAGCATAGCGACAAATTTTATCTCTAGACCACTCGCCAATAACACTGCTGGTGAGGTAACGAATATTATTATTATCAAAACACAACACGGCGCCAAGATCAGACCCTTGTAACGCTTGCCGCGCGCGCGCCACGCGATAATTGTGTAAGCGCCGAAAGTCGACTCGTTCTTCAAAATCAACATGCATATGACCTGGCGCTGCGATCGGTCCATTCCAGTTCCATCCCGGATCAATATCGGAGGGCGTTATAATCGTCGGTTCTCTGGTGGCCATAGTTATCCTGTTATTTTCAAATTTTCAAACTTGCAATCATCGTACCATAGGATATGCTTTTACCACACCAAGGAGTCAACCATGCCAACCTACGTTTACGAAGTAATAGCCAATGATACTGAACAAACGCCGCGACAATTTGAATTGGTGCAAAAAATGAGTGAAGAAGCACTCACGCATGACCCGCAAACCGGAGAACCGGTGCGCCGCGTGATTAGTGCTGGTGCGCTCAAGTTTCGGGGGTTAAAACGTACCACGGTCGTGAATAAGAAAAGTCCCGCGGCGACCGCCTGCGGTTGCGCTACCGGCAAACACCACTGCCATTAATTGGCTAGCTCAGTACTACGCACCAACGATTGGTTTAGTGGAGACCGTCGTCCACGGTAACATTTTCTGACTCCAGCGAAATACCTGAAAGCGCAGCTTGTTGTTCCAACAAGATCGCGAAATCACAATCCGTATGCCCAGCTTGAATTACCTGATCTACCAGATCGCGGGTTGCTTGTGCAACCGCCATCGGCACTCCAAGTTCTTCCGCTGCATGCAAACCCAAATCCAGATCCTTGCGTAACAACTTCGGCGTGAAAGTCGGAGTCATGTCAAGATTCACAAACGCGTTGGCTTTATATGTGGAGAACATCGAACCCATAACGCTGTTGTTAACAAAATCTAATAAAGCATGTCTGGGTACGCCGCCTTTTTCTGCCAATACGGTAATTTCCGCCAGGCATTGGGTAACCACACCCAACAATACGTTGTGGCAAATTTTTACCATTCGGGCGAGTTCGCCTTCACCCACGTAGGTAACGCCGCGACCTAAATTATCCAGATAAGGCGCTGCCAAATCGAATGCATCTTTGGGGCCCGAAGCAACCACGGTTAGCTTTCCTGCCACCACAACTTTAGCGTTACCACTAACCGGAGACGATAACATCGCACAATTTTTTTCCTGCAACATCTCCCGCACCCGATTCGAACCCTCTTCAGATACACTCGAACAATCCACTAACAATTGCGGCGTGCCATTACCTGTAAGCAAGCCGTTATCTCCGCACACAACGGCGTACAAATCATCCGGCCCGGATACCATCGTGAAGACAATGTCGCAGCCGGCCAAATCTGCCGGGGTATCTACAACCGTTGCACCATGTTCGATAAGCGGCTCAGCTTTGGCCTTGGTACGGTTGTAGATAGAAACATCACAGCCGGCATCCAACAGCCGCTTGGCCATGGCATAGCCCATGCGTCCGGCACCAATCCAGCCGATTTTATGAGAGAGATCCGAATTATTTTGTGCTGAAGACATGTTCATGGTATTTGGTTATCCTGAAGGTTGTTGCGCATATTTATTGTTCTTAATGATTAGTACATTATCAGAAAACTACGTGTATATATATGCGCGGCGCTTGGGTTGATCGTGGCAACAATGCATGACCGAGCTGTTTTCGAAACCTGAAAAATTTTCAGTTAACTGGAGAAGCACCATTGGATTTAAGTGTCGTTAGCACCGGCCTGCTCATTGCGATTTTCCTCGCCATCGCAGTCGGCGCGCTGTGCAAAGGCCTGACCGGCCTGGGCCTGCCAATGTTTGCGGTGCCCGCCATCGCCATGCTGACTTCGGTAGAGGAAGCAGTGGTGCTACTACTTATTCCGGGTATTGTCGCCAACGTATGGCTGGTGATTAGTTACCGACGATACTTTGAACTATTAAAGCCGCATCGACCGTTCTTGATCATCGGCTTTATCGGCGCTTTGATTGGCACCTGGTTATTGCAGGAAATAGATGATCGTATTTTAAAAACGGTATTGGCTGTGCTGTTAGGGTACTACCTGATTAACCAAGTGCTCGGTAAACCAGCGCAACGCCAGCTGAAAGTTTCCAGCAAGGGTATTTTGGGGTTTTTCGCTGGATTGCTGCAGGGCGCGTCTGGCATCTCTGCCCAGATTATTGCGCCTTATTATCACGCCCAGGGCGTTGATAAAAACAGTTATGCTTTTCTGGTTGCAGCAAGTTTCCTCACTCTTTCATTTGCACAGTTAACAGCGATGCTTAATCTGCAACTGTTAACGCCAGACAGGCTAAAGCTGAGTTTCCTGATACTAATCCCGACGGTGATTTTTACCTGGATCGGCATCAGGCTCGCGCCGAAAGTATCAGGCCCAATGTTAAATAAAATATTACTTGGTTTGTTCTTTGCCATGGAAATAAAACTCGTTCTGGATATACTGTGAAAGAACGTTCGGTTAAAAAAAACATCATAAGCCCGCAATTGCAGGTACATTGACAAACAAAATATAACAACAGGGGTGGGTAAAGATGGAAGAAAAAACCAGCACAAGTCCGGAAATTTCCGCACACGGTTTGTTTGTCATTCTCGCGGCAACTGCCATCGCATTGCTTGCCACTCCCCTAGCCTCTCCGGCCATGCCCGAGATCGCTAAAGTGTTTGCGGAAAATGCTTCGCAGGAACCATTTGCGCGAATGATTCTGAGCGCGATCAGTATTCTACCCGGCGATCCAAGCGTTATCTTTCTAGTCAAATTTATTCTGTTGTCGATACCAGCGCTGTTTATTATTTTGGGAGCGCCATTGATCGGCTGGTTGAGTGATCATATCAGCCGTAAAAATCTACTGGTTATCTCGCTAATCGTATTCGCAATCAGCGGAACCTCTGGCTATTTCGCTGATAGCTTTTTGTTTATGTTTATCGGCCGGGCAATATTAGGCTTGGCAATTGCCGGGGTGAAAACTGCTTCCGTTGCCATGGTTGGCGACTATTACCAGGGCGCAAAACGCGAAAAAGTAATCGGCTGGCAAGGATCAGCAATGAAGATCGGCGGTGTAATCTTTATGTTGCTTGGCGGTTTTTTGGCCAACTACGGCTGGCAAGTTCCATTTCTGGCCTACCTACTGGCCTTTGCAGTCGTACCCAGCACTATGATCGCGCTAACCAATAAATTACCGGACACCGGGCCGGCTAACGCTGTCAAGGCAGATGCAAATCTGCCGGCAATTCCATTTTGGCCCGCCTGTTATGTTTTCGTTTCAGCTTTCCTGGCCTCGGCGCTGTTCTTTATCACGCCAGTACAACTGCCATTTTTCTTGCGCAACGCATTCAGTGCTTCGCCATTAGAAATGGGCGTAGCGATAGCGGTAGCCAACACCGTAGGCGCATTGATTTCTCTGGTCTACTACCGCTTTAAAACCAGCATGAATTTCGTCGCAATTTACGCCGTCGTTTTTGCCGCAATGGCGATCGGCTATTTCATTGTCTCAATTGCCGGAAACTACGCCATGATACTGTTGGGAATGATTGTCGCAGGTATCGGCTTCGGACTCATTGTTCCCAACCAAAGCAGCTGGATACTATCGATCGTATCGCCCAAGAGGCGAGGATTTGCTGTCGGACTGGTAACCACGGCAATGTTTCTCGGCCAATTTGCTGCGCCGATTTTAGTACAGCCATTTATTAATAAAGCTAACCCGAGTGCGGTCTGGACTTCAATGGCTATTGTGCTGGCGATATTGACAGTCAGCTATTTAATTTTAGCAATGTTTGCCAAAAAGCCGGCTGCAAAAAGCAACGCCGCCCCTAGCTAATAAAGGAACGCTAATAAAGGAACGTCAAGTAAAGGACCCATAAGCAATAAAATATTTGCTAAGTGGTTTACTACTTTTCTATGCCGCCAATGCAGGCGTATTTTAATTCCAGATATTCATCGAGACCGTATTTTGATCCCTCGCGGCCCAGACCCGAAGCCTTGATGCCTCCAAACGGTGCTGCCGCATTCGAAACCATGCCGGTGTTGACGCCAACCATACCGTACTCCAGCGCTTCCATAACGCGGTACATGCGACCCAGGTCCTTGGTATAAAAATAAGCAGCCAAACCGTAATCGGTGTCATTCGACATCCTGATAGCTTCATCTTCGTCAGAAAAAGAAATTAATGTCGCGACTGGCCCGAATACTTCATCGTTTGCGATCTTCATATTTTGCGTAACATCAGTTAATACGGTCGCTTCATAAAACTTGTCGCCTTTTGATTCGTCTACCTTCCCGCCACTCATTATCTTGGCACCTTCGGCAACCGCGTCACCGACAAACTGCTGCATAGACTCAACCGCTCTATCGTTAATCAATGGACCGATTGCGATGCCGTCATCTGGCGCCGTATCAAATTTTATTTTTTCCTTTACCGCCTGGTTAAAACGTTCGGAAAACTCCTGGTAGATGCCGGCTTGTACAAAAAATCTATTGCAGGCAACACATGATTGGCCAGTATTGCGAAACTTCGCTAACAGCGCACCTTCAACAGCAGCATCGATATCTGCATCATCAAAAACAATAAATGGCGCGTTCCCACCTAATTCAAGTGACAACTTTTTTACTGAAGGCGCGCATTGGGACATCAGCAAGCTACCAATTTTGGTAGAGCCCGTAAAACTTAACTTTCGAACCACCGGATTGGAGGTCAACTCGGCACCAATGACCCGAGAACTTCCGGTGACGACATTCAGCACGCCTTTCGGCACACCTGCCTGCTCGGCCAGCTCGGCCATCGCAAGGGCAGAAAATGGCGTTTCCTGCGGCGGTTTGATTATGATCGAGCACCCCGCCGCCAGCGCAGGTGCCACTTTCCTGGTAATCATTGCGTTAGGAAAGTTCCATGGTGTAATAGCGGCGCAAACCCCAATCGGTTCACGCGTAACCATCACGCGCCGGTCATGTTGATGTGGCAATATGGTGTCACCATAAACACGAGTGGCTTCTTCAGCAAACCACTGTACAAAAGAATTACCGTAACTCATTTCGCCGAGCGCATCGGACCTGGGCTTGCCTTGCTCAAGCGTCAACAACAGCGCTAGATCATCTGTGTTTTCAATCAGCAACTGGTGCCAGCGTAACAAAATATCGGCTCGCTCTCTGGCCAGGGTTTTTCGCCACTGCGCGAAACCTTTGTCAGCAGCTTCAATGGTTTGTTTCACTTGAGCTTCGCTTAGCGCTGGCACGCTACCTAAAACT
>CAZUMV010000127.1:0-5197 GCA_964621435.1 uncultured Thiotrichales bacterium
GCGCCTGCTCCTGCACCGGCTCCTGCTCCTGAACCAGTTCCAGTTGCTCCTGCGCCAGCTCCGGCTCCAGCGCCAGTTCAAGCAACTAACGAGCGATTGACTCTGGGTGGACAAACATTGTTCGCTACCAACAGTGCTCAACTAACAGCTGCTGGTCGAGCTGCGGTTGATAACGTCATTGCTCAGCTAGCTACGTTTGACAAAGTTGACAGTGTTACTGTTAGCGGTCACGCAGATAGCCGTGGTAACGATGCTTACAACCAAAGCCTGTCTGAGCGACGTGCTGCTTCAGTACGTGACTACATGGCTGCAAACGGTATCGATGCTGGTATCCTGAGCGCAGTTGGCATGGGTGAGAGCGCTCCTGTTGCAACTAACGACACTGCGGAAGGCCGAGCTGCTAACCGTCGTGTTGAGATCGATGTTTCTGGTTACAAAATCGTAAACTAAGATCGATTAGCTTTTAAAGCTGAAAAGGCCCCGCTTGCGGGGCCTTTTTTTATGTGCAGGATGTACGGTACTCCAACGACAGTGTGGTAAGCGATTAGCCAAACACAATCAAAAACTCGCGTTATAATCCAAACATGAACACCAATAGCATTTCAAACCACGATAAGGCCGATCTAATAATCCACGCCGGCTTGCTCTTAACCGATGCCAATAGTCCGATTCTGCAGGATCATGCCGTAGTTATTCATAACGGCAAAATCTCGAAAATATCGGCATCCAGCTCCTTGGCGAAAGACGCCGCGCATGTGGAGTTGCATTATCCCGATCAGCTCCTCATGCCCGGATTAATCAACACCCATACCCACACGCCGATGACCTTGTTGAAAGGTTATGCAGATGATCTGCCTCTTAATACATGGCTCGAGCAGCATATCTGGCCCATCGAAGGCGCCATGATGAGTGAAGAGTTTGTACGCGACGGCTGTAACCTGGCCATAGCTGAAATGCTCAGGAGCGGCACCACCTGCTTTAGCGATATGTATTTCTATCCTAACGTGATCGCGGAATGCGCTCGCGACGCTGGTCTGCGCGCCACTATTGGCTTGCCCATTCTCGAGTTTCCATCTGCCTGGGCTGAAGATGCCGACGGATATATAAACAAAGGCTTGGCATTGGCCGATGAATTGCAGCACGAACCTTTGCTCAACACGGTACTAGCACCCCATTCAGTTTACACCGTGGCGCCCCCGACCCTAAAACGGGTTGCGACGCTGAGTGACGAGCTAGACAAGAAGGTTCATATACACCTCCAGGAAAGCGCTGACGAAGTCACGAATTGTGTGGCCGAACACGGCCAACGCCCAATGCAAGTGCTTAAAGATGCCGGTCTTGTTAACCCCCATTTAATCGCGGTCCATATGACCGAGGTCAATCCTGATGAAGTCAAAACGCTCGCGAAAAGAAATGCCAGCGTCGTACACTGCCCCGAATCCAACCACAAACTAGCCAGCGGGGTATGCCCAACCCAAAACCTGCTAAAGAAAGGCGTAAACGTTAGTCTCGGCACCGATGGCTCGGCCAGCAATAATGATCTCAACATGTTTGGTGAAATGCGCAGCGCGGCCTTCGCGGCCAAAACGCAGCGTAGCGATGCTAGTGCCGGGGACGCGCGACAAATTCTGGGCATGGCCACGAGTAACGGGGCCCACACGCTTGGCCTGCAAGATATGTGCGGCAAACTAAAACAAGGGTTTAGCGCCGATCTGATCAGCGTTAACGTAAACAACATCGAAGCAGCACCATTGCACAATCCGGTATCCTATCTGGTTTATGCAGCCGCACGAGAAGCGGTGCAGAATGTATGGGTCGCGGGCAAGCAACTGCTCAGAGAACGAAAATTGCTTACCCTCGATGAGGCCGAACTTATCGAACGCGGTAAACATTGGCAACATAAAATCGGACAATTTAAAGCCTCTCAGGAAAGCGCATGAGTAACGCAGATCGAGCCGAAATAGAAAAGTTTGATGCGCTCGCTGCGGATTGGTGGGATCTAGAAGGAGATTTCAAACCACTACATCAAATTAATCCGTTAAGACTGGCGTTTATCAATAAACACGTTGACCGTCTGAGCAATCAAAACGTACTTGATGTCGGTTGTGGCGGCGGCATATTGAGCGAGGGTCTGGCTACACATGGCGCGAGAGTCACCGGAATCGACTTAGCACCTGAAACACTCGAAACCGCCCGCCAGCACGCAGCCGGCAGCGGCCTGGAAATTGACTATCAAGAAATTGCGGTTGAGACGCTGGCGGAACAGCAACCCGGGTCTTATGATTTTGTGACCTGCATGGAAATGCTGGAGCATGTGCCAGACCCGTACAGCATCGTTAACGCCTGCAGCAAACTGGTCAAACCCGGTGGATTCATTTTCTTGTCAACGTTAAATCGCAACCCCAAAGCTTTTGTATTGGCGATCCTGGCCGCGGAATACGCATTAGGCATGGTACCTAAAGGAACTCATGATTACGGTAAATTCATCAAGCCGTCAGAGCTTGATCGCGCCCTACGTCAAACGCGCTGCAGAACCGTTGATATGGCAGGCATTCGCTATCTACCACTACAACAAAGCTATCAACTAGATGCAAAAGATATCGATGTTAATTATCTGATGGCCGCCAAGAAAGATGGTTAGCGGCAAAACCCAAGGTGTTTTTTTTGATCTGGATGGCACGCTCGTAGACACAGCACCAGACATGGTCGGCGCCTTGCTAAGGCTCTGTGATGAAGAACAACAACCCTACCCCGATCAACAAAAGGCCCGTGATATCGTTTCCGATGGGTCTTTGGCGCTAGTTAATCTCGCTTTTGGCACCGACCAACCGGACGGCGCACGTCATCGCCGTATTGACCGCTTTTTGATTCTTTATGAAAAACATATATGCGAAGGCAGCCGCTTATTCTCCGGCATTGACGGATTGCTAAAAAAAATCGAGGCAGCCGAAATACCGTGGGGCATTGTAACCAATAAACCGGATTGGCTTACCCGACCTTTATTGCGCGAACTAAAATTAAATGACCGTATAATTTGCCGTATAAGTGGTGACACATTGGAACAAAGAAAACCCCACCCGGCGCCACTGCTAGCGGCGGCAAAAGCTGCTGATGCCGACCCCGAACAGTGTATTTACCTGGGTGATGCAGAGCGAGATATTGAGGCAGGCAACGCTGCCGGCATGCTAACATTGGCGGCACTATGGGGATACATTGAGCAGCACAAGTCCGTTAAGGATTGGTCCGCAGACGGCGAAATCGATCGACCGGAACAAGCGACTAATTGGATCGAATTTTAGAGTTAGAACGTAATAATCAGTAATATTATGAAAAAAACACTCAAAAAAATAGCGAATACTCCGGGCAAATTACTAGTCAAGTTTCTCACCCGCACGAATAAAGATTACGTACGTTTCAATGTGCATGACAAAAGCACCTTGGCACAAATAATTGAGCCCGGAGATGTTTTGCTGGTGGAAGGGAACCAATACGTTAGTGGCGCCATTAAATATCTGACGCAATCTACCTGGTCGCACGCAGCGATTTGCGTTGGCAACATCATCAATCCTGATGAAAACCCGAAAGACCCGGTAGTTCTGGTCGAAGCTGACATTAAAAACGGCGTAATAGGCGTACCATTGTCCAAGTATGAACACTTCAATACGCGAATTTGCCGTCCCGTCAATCTGACTACGGACGATAAGTCGCGAGTCATAGGCTATATCATGAAACACCTGGGGGATTCTTACGATACCCGCAATGTTGTTGACTTGGCGCGATATCTTTTCCCGACGCCCCCGATCCCGGCGCGTTTTCGGCGCCGCATGATCTCCCTAGGCAGTGGCGACCCGACCAGAGCTATTTGTTCTTCACTCATTGCACAAGCCTTCCAGCTGGTGCGTTATCCGATCATTCCGAGCACGTGGCCAAAAGATAAAAATGATGCGCGAACTATTTATAATATCCGCCACCATAGCCTGTTTACACCAAGTGATTTTGATCTATCGCCCTACTTCAAGGTGGTTAAACCAACGCTCGCGGCTGGCTTCGACTACAAGTCAATGGAATGGGCTGACAACACCCAGGAATTTAATCGAATTAAATCCGAATCCACATTAAGCACTGACAGTTAGTACGCACGCAATTTTAGGCGTTTTAAAGCATTGTATTCTATCAACCAACCGGGCACTTCATTTTTCTATAGCTATAGATTGTTAGACACCAACGATCAAACAGTACTTGCAGCAATATTCGAACTCCAGCACGAATTGAAGTCATTGACCGAAATAAAATCTGAAAAAAACATCGCCTACACCAAACTACATTGGTGGACTGAGGAAATAGCAAGACTGGGCAAACAACAACCCCGTCACCCTCTCACCAAAAAATTGGTTGACACATCGTTTGCTACAGAAAATATCACGCTACTTCAAAACTTACTCGTGGCAGCAAAAATGGATCTGGATTACGACAGCTACCCGGACTATCTCACCCTGTGTCAATATTTTGACCAGAGTAGCGGCAGTTTAATGCAGGCAGCAAGTATTGTTTGCGGTGAAAAAAAACCGCAGTTTGGAACATATCTTGGCAGAGCAGTCGTTATGACTCGCTGCCTGCAACACCTCGCAGCAGATATTCGCAAGGGCATGCTTTATATTCCTCTCAGCGACTTAAATACTCACCAGCTAAAACCAGAAGATCTCGATACACAAACCGCAGCTGCGAAAACCCGGGGACTCTGCAAATTGTATGCACAACGTACCACAGAAAATTTTTCGAAAGCATATGCCTGCTTGGAAGGTAAAGACTTAAACCAGCAGATGCCCAATCTCGTTTTTGGCAAACTCCATCAAGCTCTACTAGCGCAACTAGAAAAAAATCAATTTGCAGTTTTCAATAAAAACATTGGCCTATCGCCAATCAAAAAACTCATGCTTTCAATGTTCGCCAACCCGGAAAAAATTGTGCGACAATAGCGCCCATGAATACTAGTCAGCTATTGCAGTTCAAAACCGCCAAAGACGAATTTTCCGAACAGGTTTTTATTATTACGGGAGCCGGCAGCGGCATTGGTAAAGCCGTTGCCATTGCAGCCGCCGCTGCAGGCGCCACAATTGTATTGATTGGTGAACAGGTAGAAAAACTTGAAGCAGTCTACGACGAAATAGAATCCGTCGGCGGCCCGCAAGCCGCAATT
>CAZUMV010000127.1:5207-8653 GCA_964621435.1 uncultured Thiotrichales bacterium
ATGAACTTTGCCGGCACTACGGCCGCCGACTTTACCGGCCTGGCTGCCACAGTCGAGAAAGAACTTGGTCGTCTGGATTCGATCATTAGCAACGCTGGTTGGCTGAGTCGATTTCGGCCATTCACGCAGCTAAGCGTCGATGAATATCAAAAAACCATGAATGTGAATTTGCACGCACCTTTTTGGTTGATCCATGCGTGCATTCCGCTGCTGCAAAAATCACCGAACGCTTCGGTTCTGTTTACCGATCATCTTAGTAACAAGGCGTATTTTGGCGCTTTCGGTGCCGCTAAAGGCGGATCCAGAGCGTTGGTACAGATATTGGCGCACGAGTACTCTCAAGCCCCTGACGCCGGTCCGGACCAGTCCGCGGGGATACGCGCCAATAGCATTGACCCCGGCCCTGTTCATACGCAAATGCGCCGCACCCATTACCCGGGCGAAAACTGGGATCGTTTAGCAAAACCTTCTTCGGTGACGCCGGCTTACCTGGCGTTACTAAGCACTAAACATCGGGAAATCACGGGTCAATTTTTTGATTTGAGTGATTCAGAGCTGACGACGCAGTGATCCGACTGCGGAGCTTGAAGAAACTGCTTAATCTAAAGGCTGTTTTTTACTCTTATTGGGCCATCCCGCTAATCGCGAGCGCGCTTGGTTTTTCTTCCATCGCATCAATTTACTTGCAGCTGTTCCCGATTCCGGATTACGTAAGCGCGTTATTACCGTATGCCGTCGGCGCAAATATCATACTGATCCTCTGCCAATTAATATTTAACCGTCGCGCATTTGTGAAAACCGTTTTATGCAGCATCGTACCGCTTGGTATATTTTACTTTTGGTTTTTACAAACCGCCTGACTATCGTCTTGGTCTGTTCGAACGCTTAGAGCTTGGCTTCTTTGGCGCCGACATACCGGCATCGGCGTAAATGGACTGCATTTCCTTCCAACTAAGTTCACGCCACCGGCCTGGTCTGAGTTCGCGCTCTAATCTAATTGATCCGTACCGTACCCGTATCAGTCGATTAACTTTATAGCCCAGTGCGCCCCACAAACGACGTACCTCGCGTTTTTTACCTTCCCGCAAGGTAACGTGGTACCACTGGTTGGCCGAGCCCTCATTACCAGCCGCTTTTTGAATATCATCAAATTTTGCGATATACCCATCAACTTTGATGCCTTCCTTCATCGCTTTAATGGAATCTGGCGTCACGTCGCCTAATACCCGCACCGCATACTCGCGTTCGATACCTGACGACGGGTGCATCAGCCGATGTGCGAGCTCACCATCATTGGTGAATATAAGTAGCCCGACGGTATTGATATCAAGGCGCCCGACCGAAATCCAGCGACTGGTTTTCATTTCCGGAATATTATCAAAAACCGTAGGTCGACCCTGCGGGTCGCGGCGGCTCACCACTTCACCGATTGGCTTGTGGTACAAAATTACACGGGCTTTAAACTGGGTGATGGAGGTAAAGCTTAATTGTTTGCCACGCAATGTAACCCGATCATCCGCACTGGCGCGGTCGCCGGGTGTAGCGGGCTCACCATTGACTTCAATCAGACCTTCTTTAAGCCAACGATCAACCTCGCGTCGTGAGCCATACCCGGCCCGGGCCAGCAATTTCTGAATACGTTCACTCATAAATATCTACTTAAAAAAAAGGTCGACTGAGAGCCGACCTTTACGGGAATGATCCGAGTTCAGGTTTATCCTTCACTAAACCCTTTTTCGATACTTTCTCGACGCTGCTTGGCGTCGATAGATAATGTCGCCGTTGGTCTTACTAAAATTCTTTCGATACCAATTTCGTCACCGGTATCTTCACAATAACCATATGAGCCATCTTCTATCCGACCCAGTGCCTCGTCGATCTTGCCTAAAAGCTTTGCTTCCCGGTCGCGGATACGCAGTTCAAGCCAGCGTTCTTCCTCAAGGCTGGCACGGTCATTGTCATCTGCTTCGCGCTCCTGATTCTGCAAATTTTCGCTCGTTTCCTTCAAACTATCAATGATGTCATTCTTTTGTTTCAACAAGCGCTCACGAAAAAATTCGAGCTGCGTGTCGTTCATATAGTTCTTTTTCGGTTCTCTTAGAATGGACTTCTCTGTAAGCACTAAATACACCTCATCTAGTTATTGATTGCTTCGACGACTATCTAATGACGTTTTCGCGTCATTTTTTGAAGGCGCGTAACATACCAACAACTCAAGATCTTTACAAGGATTTGTCCTCACCTTAACCCTACTATTTGTAAGTTTTATTCATTTAAGAGATGTTATTCCCAAACCAACGACTAAAAAGTAACTTAAGCGCCTGTAAGTACTTGTTTTTTTAATGGAAGACTGAACCATTAGGTCTTCATGCGTCAACGACCGCTGCCCATAAAACTATTGATTACATGGTAGCGATGTCATTACAACAACCGACACCCGGGAACTAGTGAACTCAAGCCACCGATCGGGAAACCCGGTAGCAACGTTAATCTTAAATCTACTGCAGCAATATACCACCAGTCTAAAAGACACTTGCTATACTAAGAAAAAAGATCAAATAACTCCGGGGAGTAAAAAATGAAAACTAAAGCCGCTGTTGCTTTCGCTGCGGGCAAGCCGCTAGAAATTGTTGATGTTGACCTGGCTGGCCCACAAGCCGGTGAAGTTTTAGTTGAAATCAAAGCTACCGGTGTTTGTCATACCGATGCGTTTACCTTGTCTGGAGATGATCCTGAAGGCGCATTCCCGGCAATTCTCGGTCATGAAGGTGCGGGCGTAGTTGTGGATGTCGGCGCCGGCGTTACGTCGGTCAAAAAAGGCGATCATGTCATTCCACTTTATACGCCCGAGTGCCGCAGCTGTAATTTTTGCTTGCATCCTAAAACCAATCTTTGCCAGTCAATTAGAGAAACGCAAGGCGCAGGTCTAATGCCGGATGGCACCAGCCGTTTTTCGATCGATGGCGAACCCATCTTGCATTACATGGGTTGCTCAACATTCTCTAATTTTACCGTGTTGCCGGAAATTGCAGTGGCAAAAATTCGCCCGGATGCGCCTTTTGATAAAGCCTGTTACATCGGCTGCGGAGTAACAACTGGCGTCGGCGCGGTCGCCTTTGATGCCAAAGTAGAACCCGGCTCCAACGTAGTCGTATTTGGCCTTGGCGGCATCGGGCTTAACGTCATACAGGGTGCAAGAATGGTTGGCGCAGACAAAATCATCGGTATTGACATAAACAGCGATCGCGAAACAATTGCTCGTCAGTTCGGCATGACCGATTTCATTAACCCAAAAGACGTCGAGAACACAGTGGATGCAATCATTGATGTCACCGGCGGCGGCGCAGATTACAGCTTTGAATGTATCGGAAATGTGCAAACCATGCGAGAAGCCTTAGAGTGTTGTCACAAGGGTTGGGGCGAATCGTTTATTATTGGTGTGGCGG
>CAZUMV010000128.1:0-8474 GCA_964621435.1 uncultured Thiotrichales bacterium
TAGGTTGTCGAAACCAATGGTGGCTAAGGGGTGCGGTGCGATGACATCGATACGGTCTTTAATGCTAAAACCTTCTGCGTCTGCATCAATAACGGCGGCAGAAATCTTCTTGCTATCTTTTGACTCGCGCGCGAACACGGTATAGAAATCGGCAATACCACCATTTGAGATCCAGGTTTTTTCGCCGTGTAATTGCACGCCGTTTTTGTCGCCAGAAAAATAACTTTGCATGGCGGCCACATCTGAACCGGCATCTTTTTCTGACAGCGCAAAGGCTGCGATTTTTTTGCCAGTAGCGACATCTGGCAAGTAACGTTGCTTGAGTTGCTCGGAGCCAAAGACGCTTATTGCACCAGAGCCTAAGCCTTGCATGGCAAAAGCGAAGTCTGCCAAGCCAGAGTGGCGCGCCAAAGTCTCACGAATTAAACAAAGTGAGCGAACATCGAGTTTTTCATGTATACCGCCATAGGCAGCGGGTACTGCGTATCGACACCAGCCGCCGTCACCCAAGGCTTTGACCAGGGTGCGACAAGTGTTGTCCACATCTTGGTGTGCTGCTTCGGTTTCGGTTATGGTGGGAAGGGTGGCGCTAGCCCAGGCATCGAGATCATGCGCCAATTGACGATGATGATCTTCGAAAAAAGGCCAGTCGAGAAAGCTTTTATCTGCCATGCTAGTCGCCCTTAAAAACCGGTTTTTCTTTGTTTACAAAAGCGTTGTAGGCGCGGGTAAAGTCTTGCGTTTGCATACAAATCGCTTGCGCTTGGGCCTCCGCCTCAATGGCAGTATCCAGGCTCATGTCCCATTCCATATTGAGTTGGTTTTTGGTGATGCCATTGGCGAAAGTAGGGCCGCTCGCGATACGTTCAGCGAACTTCATGGCTTCAGCGTCGAGCTCCTCGGCGTTAACGATACGGTTGATATAACCCCAGCGCTCGCCTTCTTCAGCGCCGAGAGAGCGACCAGTGAAGAGTAAGTCACTGGCTCTGCCTTGACCGATAATGCGCGGCAGAATCGCACAAGCACCCATATCACAACCCGCGAGGCCGACGCGATTAAATAGGAAGGCGGTTTTGGCCTCCGGTGTTGAGAAGCGGAAGTCCGATGACATGGCGATAATGGCGCCGGCACCAGCACTAATGCCGTCGATGGCAGCGATGATCGGCTGCGGACAGCCACGCATGGCTTTGACCAAGTCGCCAGTCATGCGGGTGAAATCCATCAATTCGGTCATATCCATTTTGGTCAGCGGGCCGATGATGTCATGGACGTTACCTCCAGAACAAAAATTACCCTCATTACTACCAAAAATAAGCACATGTACATCTTTGGCGTAAACTAATGTACGGAATAAATCACGTAATTCTGCATACGAATCGAATGTTAGCGGGTTTTTTTGTGCCGGTGCATTCAGGCATATTTTGCCCACGCCTGACGAGAACTCCCAGATAAAATGCTCTGGTTGATAAGTGCTGGCGTCAAATTTCATGCGACTTCCTTAATGTTTTTTTTAGTGGATAATTGGGCGAGCAGGGCGCGGAACTCTTCGAGTTCGGGAGAGCCCAGCTCGGCGAAAATTTCTTGTATCCAGACACGGTGGGCGTTAGCCATACGGTCGAATAAGTCAGCACCCTCATCAGATAGAGAATAAATAACTACCCGGGCATCATTTTCATCTGGTCTCTTGTGTACCAATCCATCGCGTATGAGTTTGCTCATTAACTGGGTGATATTGCCTTCAGTCACCACCATTTGCCGGGACAATTCGCCGGACCGAATACCATCGCGGTTGCCGCGTTCTAATGAAGATAAAACATCAAACCTCGATAATGATTGGCCGAATTCAGCACGCAATTTTGCCTCTACATTTTTCTTTATATGGTTGGAAGTGCGCAAAAGATCGAGCCAGGTTAATAGCGCATCGCGGGTCTTGTCGCTCATGAGATTAATTCACCGCCATCAATGACAATAGAGTGTCCGTTGGTCGAACCGGCCTCATCGCTGGCTAGCCATGTGACAGCTGATGCGACCTCGTCAGGTTGAATGGCGCGTTGCATCGGATTGTCTTTAAGTAGTGCAGCACGGGCCTGTTCTGCATTCATTTTTGTGGTTTTTACAATGGTCTCGATTGAGCGAGCCATTAAATCGGTTTCGGTAAAACCGGGGCAGACTGCATTAGAAGTGACCCCAGATTTAGCGAGTTCAATGGCCAACGTTTTAACTAACCCCAGCGCGCCATGTTTGGAAGCGGTGTATGCACCGGTATAGGCGTAGCCTTTCAGTGCAGAAGTAGATGCCACCACAATAAACCGGCCCCAGCCTTTTTCCAGCATGGCGGGAATGCCTGCTTTGGCGCACAAGAAAGCACCAGTGAGATTTACCGCCAACATGTTTTCCCACATTTCGAGTGGCGTTTTCAATAGCGGGGCGGTTTGAGCATTGCCAGCGTTACTGACCAACACGTCTACCGAATCTAATTCAGCGAAAGCATGAGCGACACTTTGCTCATCAGTAACGTCCATTACTACATAGTTAAAGCCAGAGTCGATAAGCGCCTGCTCACTACGACCACTGACCGTAACTCGAGCACCCTTATCGGCGAGCTGTTTGGCGATTGCCAATCCTATTCCAGTCCCGCCACCTGTTACCAATGCATGTTTATCGTTCATTTAAATACTTTAGGGCTAAACTAAATACAAGTCAAGCGTACTTAGAATAGCCACATGCTTCGATAGTTTTGTATCACAGCGTATTGGTATTGTATGACAGGGAATCATTGGGCGCTAAATGGTTGTTTTCATAGACAGTTAACTGGCGCGAACGTACACTGAAACCGTAAACATAAGTTGTGCTACGTTATCTGGTTAAATAAAAATAAAAGTTTTAGCGCTATAGCGCTTTATGCAATTACTAAGGAGAGCACCAAATGAATTTTCGAAAAAGAATCTTACGCCTGTTCGCTATTCTATTTTTCATCGCGGCATATATTTCAAATCCAGTAGCCGCGGAGTTGGAAGAGGTAGTTGTTACGGCGCAAAAGCATGCGCAAGGCGTGAATGATGTCGGTATTACGGTGAACGCATTTTCCGGGGAAATGATTAAAGAGTGGGGTATTACATCAACAGAGGACATTGCGTCCTTTACGCCAGGGTTAACGGTTACCGAGGGCAGTGGTACCGGCGTACCGGTTTATACCATTCGAGGTGTTGGTTTTCAGGACTCAATTACCAGTTCAAATTCATCTACGGTGGGTTTGTACTTCGACGAAGTTGCGTTGCCTTATGCGCTCATGGCGAGTTTTGGCATATTTGATGTGGAGCGAGTAGAGGTTCTTAAGGGCCCCCAGGGTGATTTGTATGGACGAAACACCACCGGTGGTCAAATCAATTTTATTAGTAACAAGCCAACCGAGGAATTTGATGCCGGCATTACGATTGGCGCTGGAAACTTCAAGACGTTTGATGTGGAAGGTTACGCTAGCGGGTCTTTGGGTGATTCTGTAAATGCCAGATTGGCGTTCACCACAACCCAGTCCGGCGAAGGTTGGCAGCGTAGTTTGACTCGGCCAGGTGACACACTAGGTGAGAGGGACACTACCGCTATTCGCGCGCTTTTTGATATAGACGTGTCAGATAATCTTACTGCGCTAGTGAGAGTTCACTACGCCCAAGATAACTCAGATAATTTGTCGCACACATCTTTGGATGGTCGAGAGATTATTGATATCGATGGCAATCCTCTCGGTGAATTCTCCGCGCCTTACGCGAGTATTGCGCCGTTTGTATTACCAACGGGTGCGTTTTTCGGACAAACACCCCCATGGTACTCCACCGGTGATAACCGCGCAGCAGATTGGGACCGGGTTTGGACTTCCCCGATCAATGGTGAAACAGTTGACTTGACCCCGAGACGCGATAACCAGCTGGCAGGAATATCGGCAAAACTCGAATGGGATTTAGGCGGCATGACATTAACCTCTATCACGGCGTATGACGATTATCAGCGCAATGATGCAGCGGATATTGATGGCACCGCCTCACCCGTACAAAACACCTTGAATGAATCAAACATTGAAGTGTTTTCTCAGGAGCTCAGGCTCACTGGGCAATCAGAAAAGCTGCTTTGGATAGCAGGGTTGTACTACTCTCAGGACGACACTGATGAGTTCTATAACTTCTTTATGCAAGATGCTATTTTCGGCGACGGTTCGGCCGCGTTTGGACTACCTGCACCATTTACCACTTTTCCAATTTATCGTCTACACACGCTGTATGATCAAGAATCGGACTCACAAGCAGTGTTCGGGCACGTGGAATACAACTTCACTGATAAATGGCGCATAACCGCCGGCTTGAGATACACCAATGAAACCCGGGATTGGTCAGGCTGTACGTTTGATGGCGGAGATGGTGGCCTATCGGGGCTGTGGAACGGTTTGTTTGGCGCCACTCTAGCACCGGGAGCGTGCGGCACCCTGGATTCAACGCCGGGTTCGCCGGGTAATATTGCAAATGTGATCGGGACACCGAATATTAATGATGCATTCCAGGTCTTCAATACCGGTCTTGATACTTCTAGATGGATGGGTAAGCTAGGTATCGACTATTCTGTCAATGATGACCTGCTGCTATATGCGATGTATTCGTCCGGATTTAAGTCGGGCGGATTCAACGGTAATAATTCAAATACCACCACTCAGTTGGATCCCTACGAACCAGAAGAGCTTTTATCCCTTGAAATTGGTGTGAAAGCAACTCTATTGGATGGTCGCATGCAGCTGAATGCGGCGGCGTTCCAATACGACTATAAGGACAAGCAGGTGAGCGAACGTGCTATCACTCCGGTAGGTGCGATCGGTGGCTTGGGTAATGTCGATGAGTCCGAAGTAACTGGCTTTGAGATGGATATACAATTTGCCCCAACTGATGGCCTGCAGATTAATTTTGGAGCTGCGTGGCTAGACACCGAAATTACCGACTGGATAACACCAGTCTCGGGAGATTTCAGTTTCGCAACGGGTGAGCCAGAAAACGTAGTCTTCGTTGATGCCTCTGGCGCACAGCTGCCCAATTCTCCAGAGTTGTCCTATAGTGCTCTGGCGAATTATCAATGGGCGGTCGGATCGGATTTGATCATGGACGTAGGAGCTGATGTGAACTTTACCGACGAACAAGTTAATCCTGCCTCGGCGCAACAAACGTTGCCGGAATTCACCTTGGTGAATGCTCGAGTTGGCGTAGGTAGTTCAGATGGCAAGTGGCGCGCAATGCTCTGGAGTCGCAACTTGACCGACGAATATTATTGGGTCGGTGGTACCGGTGGCGCTAACGGAGGTTTTGCTCGACGGAATGGTACGCCACGTACTTACGGTCTTTCGTTGGACTACAAGTTCTAGTGCGATCGATTTTTTTGGTGACAAAGGCCCGGTTTTACCGGGCCTTTTTTGTTAGTAATAGCGAAATCCAAACCAGATCGTAAGTGACGATGAATGATATTGCACAACTTCAATAGTTTGGTAGAAAAGTAGACTTTAATGGAAGCGGCGCGCTCGTGGGCAATTTAGCAAAGTGTTGTTATGCGGTGTCAGTAAGCATGCTTCTAATATCATCCGGGATAATCGCTGATTTCAGATTGCCATCGTCTTGAATTTTAGCGTATATCCTGGTTGCTATCCCTTCCGTAATCACCATATCATTTTCGATATTGACAGCCTTGCATTGCCACAACATGGTTTTGCGTCGCATTTCTTTTAATTGGATGGTAGCACGGACTTTATCACCATAGGCGGCGGGCCCGACAAACCTAAAATTAATTTCTCCCATGACAAACGCAGTGCGATCCTCATCGACCATTTTGTTGACTGGGTAGCCAAGCCGGGCGAACATTTCATGCTCGGCGTCGTTAAACCAGGAAAGCATGCGCGGGAAATAAACCAGACCAAATGGATCCGACTCACCCCAGTTTACGGTTAGCTCTTTTGCATAGATCATCAGAATTTACGCCTTTATTGAAACAAAATAGGTTGCGTGGAGATAGTATGAAATTGCGGCTCGCGCAGCAAGTCTACAATCGTTTCATGCACTAGTAATAATTCTGATGTCACTCGAACTGCGCGAGATGCTATGTACAGCGCCAATGGACCTCAAAAACCGCTGTTTGCCTGTTCTGGAAATAATATAAGTTATATGATCGGCGATTAAGGTACGATGTAGTATTTATAGTAAACGGATTTTTATGCCTTCAAATTCTGAAAAAACTAGCGATGTAAATCAAAATTCCCTCAATAGTGAAAATCTCGAAAACTGGATGCGCCTGAATATTGACGGTTTTAGTGGTCCGATTACAGTATCGAAATTCCCGGGTGGCCAATCCAACCCCACTTATCAAGTTTCTACTGCGCATAAAAAGTATGTGCTGCGCCGTAAGCCGCCGGGTAAGTTGCTACCCGGAGCACATGCGGTAGAGCGGGAATACAGAATCATGTCGGCGCTCGAGCCATTAGGTTTTCCGGTACCACGTTGTTTTCAATTGTGTGAAGACGAAGAGGTCGTTGGTACGCCGTTTTTCGTCATGGAAAAAGTCGAAGGAAGAATATTTTGGGACGCTGCTTTCGCTGAGCTGCCTAAATCAGAGCGCGCTGCGTATTATCAATCTATGGTTGAGGTTATCGCGCAATTGCATAATGTTGATTATGTACAGGCAGGCTTGGAAACCTATGGTAAGCCGGCTAATTTTATCGCCCGCCAAATCAATTTATGGACCAGGCAATACCAGCAGGATGAATCCGCCGGACGCATTAAGAGCATGGATCAGTTGTGTGAATGGTTGCCCGACAATATTCCGGACAAAGACGAAGCCACCACCATCGCACATGGGGACTTTCGTTGTGACAATTTAATCTTTCATCCTACCGAGCCCCGGGTTATTGCCGTGCTTGACTGGGAGCTGTCGACGCTCGGCCATCCGCTTGCGGATTTCACCTATCACTTGATGACGTATCGTACACCAACAGGGTTGCCGGCTGGGCTAGCGGGAAAGAAACCCGAAGAAATTGGAATACCTACAGAAAGTGAATATGTGGCCGAATATTGTCGATTAACCGGACGCGATGAAATTGGCGATATCGATTTTTATATGGCGTTTAATATGTGGCGGCTTGCCGCCATCATTCATGGCATTAAAGGGCGCCTGATCAGGGGTAATGCCTCGAATAAGGAGGCTGCCAGCATGGTTGCACATCTTGAGGCCTTAGCAGATTGCGCCTGGGAGCAAGCCCGTAAGGCAAGCAGGTAGTAACCGTGTCGAATAAAAGCAGGAAAATATCAACGCTTTAATTAGAATCCTTAAAAATTTCACCAACAACAAGCGAATTTTATCGTGCGTCACCATAATCATATTCGATTGCGCCTGATTGGCGTGTGCAGTTAACGCGATGATTTCAAAGAATTACGCTAAAAAACTATAATTAAATAGATATAAATATATGAAAATATTATCAATTATTCATAGTTCACAAAAATTCTATTAAGTTATAGAATAATTTCTGAGTTTGAATTATGCTTCGCGGATGTCGAAGTCTGAAAATGTTATCGAATTGCGCGCAACTGCAGGAAAGTATGCGCGCAAAAAAATGAAAGCCATCGAGGCGGCTGCTAGCGTCTTTGCAGACAAAGGATTTCATGGTTCCACGACCGGTGATATTGCACAGGCAATGGGGATTAAGCAGGGTAGTTTGTACTACTATTTTGATTCCAAGGAACAGGCACTGCAGGAAGTTTGCGAACTTAATTTCAGTTCGTATGTAGAACGAATGAAAAAAATAGCGAAAAAAGATCAGCCCATCGAAGCAAAAATTCTGGCGATCGTTACCGCACACCTTAGTAGCTACCGTGGCAACGTGGTAGCGATGAAAGTGCATAACGAGCAGCGCCATCATCTGCCTGCCGAGCGACGCGTTAATATAAAAAAACTCGGAACAGAATATCGTGAATTACTTGAAGGCACTTTGCTGGGCGCAATTAAACATGGCGCTATTCGGAAGGATATTGATGCGCACTTTTTGGCCTATTCGATTATTGGGGTTTGCAACTCGTGGGGAGCGAATTTGATCCGTGATGAAACGCTCGATTTGTATGAAACGATAGAGCAATGCGCGGATTTGATCTTATGCGGCTCACTTAATATTAAATAGTCAATTCGGAAAATAGTTTTATGGTAGAACAAAAAGCAACCAACGTCGTATGGCACGATGGCGAAGTGACGCGCGCCGATCGCTTCAATCGCCTTGGGCAAAAGGGTGTAACATTGTGGTTCACGGGGCTTTCGGGCAGTGGCAAAAGTTCAGTTGCGGTCGCATTGGAGAAAGCACTCCATAATCTTGGTAAGCTTAGTTATCGTCTCGATGGTGACAACATCCGGCTTGGGATCAACAAAAATCTCGGGTTCTCGGCCGAAGATAGAACCGAAAACATCCG
>CAZUMV010000129.1:0-8454 GCA_964621435.1 uncultured Thiotrichales bacterium
GCTAGTATTTTTGAAAAGAGCGCGCCACTGTCTGGCAAAATTCTTTCAAAATAGAATCGGGCAGTATCAATCTTTGCCTGATAAAACACATCTTCACCACTACCTAACTTGGTTGCGGCAATCTCTGCCATGCGCATCCATAAGTACGCCAACGTTACCAGCGCAAACAAGCGCAGGTAATCCGTAGATGCGGCACCCGCTTCATTTGGGTTGGCCATGCCTTTCTGGACGATAAATCCAGTGGCGCGCTGCAAGCGGCCAAAGGCTTTGCTAAGGCCAGTGTGAAAGGGTTTTAAGTGCTCCACATCTTTGCGGGTATCCAGATAGGCTTCTACTGGGTGAAAAAAGCCGCGCAAGTATCTACCCATATGCATGCTTAATTTCCGGCCGACCAAATCCAGCGCCTGAACGCCGTTGGTGCCTTCATAGATTTGAGATATCCGCACGTCGCGTACAATTTGTTCCATACCCCATTCACGAATGTAACCATGACCACCATAGATCTGCACACCCATATTAGCGATCTCTGAGCCGGTGTCGGTCATAAACGCTTTGCTTATTGGGGTCATTAAAGAAACAAAATCATCAGCTTGCTGTCGACGTTTTTCATCCGGGTTGTGCCTGGAATGATCCAGTTCGGTAGAAACCCAATACGCGAATGCGCGGTTGCCTTCAGTCAGTGCGCGTTGCGTAAGTAACATTTTTCGTACATCTGGATGCACGGTTAATGGGTCGGCCGGTTTGTCAGGGTTCTTGGGTCCAGTAAGCGCACGACCCTGGATACGGTCCTTGGCATATTCCACCGAGCCTTGTCTGGCGGCTTCACCGGCACCAAGACCTTGTATCGCCACACCTAGGCGTGCTGAGTTCATCATAATGAACATCGCCTTCATGCCTTTGTGTTGTGTGCCGACTAGATAACCTTCGGCATCATCAAAGTTTATGACGCAGGTGGCGTTACCGTGGTAACCCATTTTGTGTTCGATAGCACCACAGCTTACGCCGTTAGGGTCGCCAAGGTTGCCATCAGTTTTCACTTGTATTTTTGGCACCAGAAAAAGACTAATGCCCTTAATGCCTTCCGGCGCACCGGGTGTTCTGGCTAGCACAAGATGAATGATATTCTCTGCCAGATCATGGTCACCTGAAGAAATAAAAATCTTTTGGCCATTAAGCTTCCAGCTGCCGTTGTCTTTTGGTTCTGCCTTGGTTCTACACATGCCCAAATCGGTGCCGCAATGCGGTTCGGTCAGACACATGGTGCCGGACCATTTGCCGCTGGTCATGTTGGGTAAGTAAGCATTTTTGAGTTCTTCACTCGCGCTGGCTTCAATGGCGTTCATCGCACCATGGGTGAGGCCGGGGTAGGTGCCAAAGGCAGGGCAGGTACTGGAAACAATCTCTTCCACCATCGTCCCTAAAATACTTGGCATTCCCTGACCACCGTATTCGGTCGGTGCCGAAATATTATTCAGGCCGAGTTCGCAGTATTCGTCATAGACTGCTTTAAAGCCGGGTGGGGCGGTAACCACACCTTCATTCCATTGACACTCTTCTTCATCGCCAATGCGGTTTAGCGGTTGCAGTTTTTCTTCACAAAAGCTTCCCGCGCCTTCCAGCATGGCGTCAACGAGATCCGGACTAATTTCTTCATAACCGGGTAGAGCCTGGATTTCTTCGGGGTTTAGCAGCTCGTTGTAGACAAACTGCATATCGCGGATTGGGGTTTTATAACTTGGCATTATTGTATATCTCCGGATTAATTTCTTAGCGGCTTGCCAGTGGCGAGCATATGTTCAATACGATCGAGCGTCTTGGGTTTTTTGACCAGCGCAACGAATGCTTGTCGCTCTAGGTCGAGCAGATCTTGCTCACTGACTTCTTCCGTGACGTCGGTATCACCACCTGATAAAACAGTCGCTAGATGACTGGCTACTTCGCCGTCATAGGCGCTCGCCAACCCTTGTTGTTGAAAACCGTCAACTGCTAGTTGTAGCGCGGCCTTTGCCGTGGCGCCAGGCAATCTGATCGGCTCTTGTTCAGGGACTTCAAAGTCGGCGACCATCGAAAGGGCGCGTGCTTTGGCATCAGCAAGCAAACGATCCTTGTTCATGCTGATGCCATCGGTATGCCGCAACAACAACATTTCTTTTGCTTCGGCGGCTGACGTTGACGTTTTCGCGGTACTAATATACTCAAACGTCTTACTGATTGGTGGCATAGGCCCACCTGGTCGGCGTTTGTTGTTCCATTGGCGCAATAGGAGTTCTTTACAGCCACCCCAGCCAGGTACGACACCGACACCAACTTCAACCAATCCCATATAGGTCTCGGCATGCGCTTGCACGGCATTACAATGTAGTAATGATTCGCAACCACCACCCAGAGCCATCCCGGATGGTGCGCCAACCACAGGGAAGTCGGCATACTTCATTTTCATGAAGGTATCCTGACCACCTTTGATCAGCTCACTCAATTGATCCCAGCTGGCCATATTGGCGCCATAGATAATCAGGCCGAGATTGGCCCCAACGGAAAAGTTGGGCGCTTCATTGTGCAGCACTAGCGCTACGTGTTCGTCAAATTGTTCGATCAAACGAATAGCGATATCCATCATGTCCATAATCATGGGGTCGAAGGCATTCATTTTACTGTGATACTCAAGACACACGACGCCGTCACCAATATCCCACAAGCTTGCTGAAGCATTCTTGATTAACGGTTCGCTTTTGCGTTTGATGTCAGATAGCAGCAGTACACCGTCAGGACGCGGCACATTTTTATAGGTGCCTTGGGTATCTAAGTACTGCAAATCACCATCTTCAACACGGTAGAAAGTTTTTCCACGCGCGGTCTCTAGTAACGGTGGTACGCTCATACCGTCAGCTTTAAATTGCTCAGCCAACCATTCGGTACCCATTTCGTCAATCATCTCGAATGGCCCTTTGGCCCAGCCGTACCCCAGTTTGATGGCGTCATCTACGCCGACTACCGAGTCGGCAATGTCTGGAACCAGGCTGGCGGTGTAGTGCAAAGTTTGAAATAAAACGCTGCGCGCATACTGCCCACCTTTATCGTCATGCGTTACCAAGGCTTTAAGGCCTCTGCTCTTGATGCTTTTCAGATCAGGTTTTGCGGCCGGATGATATTCACCGGTATTGAGATTTATGGCTTCCTTAACGCGCTTGCCGCTTTCTTTGTTCAAGCGAAAGAAACCGCCCTTGCCTTTACGTCCGATATTGCCATCATTAATCATCTTGGTGATCATTTCCGGGATATTGGCTTTGGCATGAAAAGGATCACTTTCCGGCAGGGTTCGCGTCATGCTTGTCATCAAATGCGGCATAAGGTCGATACCAATCAGATCCGCTAAACCAAAGATCCCGGTCTTGGGCACGCCGATCGGTCGACCCATAATGGCGTCGGCTTCTTCAACCGTCAGGCCTTTTTCCATCGCTTCGAGAACGCCGGTCTGGATCCAGAAAATGCCGATGCGGTTACCAATAAATCCGGGCGTGTCCTTACAATGGACAACACCTTTACCTAATTGGATATCACAAAAATCACCAACGGTTTTTAGTGCTTCGGCGCGCGTGTGTTCACCACCGGTTAACTCCATCAAACGCATGTAGCGGGGTGGGTTGAAAAAGTGCGTAATCAAAAAGTCCTCGGTGAAATTCTTCGGCATGCCTTTAACCAGATCGTGCAAGGGAATGGTTGAAGTATTGGAAGAAACAAAGGCATCTTTTTTACGTACTTTGTCGATTTCGCGATAGAGATTTTGCTTAATATCCAGACGCTCGATAATGGCTTCTACAATCCAGTCGCAGTCTGCCAGCATATCCATATTGTCTTCGATATTACCGACCGTAATCAGTTTGGCGGCACGTTTGGCCATATACGGGGCAGGCCTGGTTTTGTGCATACGCTTTACCGCACCGGCGGCAATTGCATTCCGGTCACCTTCTTTGGGCACGATATCCAGTAATACAACTGGGAAGCCGGCGTTAGCAACCTGTGCGGCGATACCTGCACCCATGGTGCCAGCGCCGATAACAGCTACTTTTTTAATTTCCATTTATACCGCCTCCAGAATGGTAGCGATGCCCTGACCACCACCAATACATTGCGTGGCGAGTGCCAGATTCTTACCTTCGCGCTGCATGATCTGTGCGGCTTTAGCGGTAATCCGTGCGCCGGTCGCGCCCAATGGGTGCCCTAGTGCGATTGCGGCGCCGTCAATATTGACGCGGTCCATATCAATTTTTAAATCTCTAACACAGGCGATAGATTGCGACGCAAAAGCCTCGTTAAGCTCGACCACATCAATATCACCGATCTGCAAGCCAGCGCGTGCTAATGCTTTGTTGGTTGCGTTTATCGGACCTAGCCCCATGACCGTTGGGTCACAACCGGCTACCGCAATACTGCGGATTTTTGCTAGTGGCTTCAGGCCATTGGCTTTGGCGTAATCAGCGCTACACACTATAGTCGCCACCGCGCCGTCGGTAAGTGGTGAAGAGGTGCCAGCCGTTACCGTGCCTTTGGCATCGAAGGCTGGCCTTAATCCGGCCAGTGCTTCGGCGTCTGTGCCCGGGCGAATGCAGCCATCGTCGCTAACACCATTAAAGGTCACGATCTCGTCTTTGAACTTGCCAGCGGCTTGGGCAGCAGCAGCTTTGCTTTGGCTTAACACGGCAAACTCGTCCTGCTCTTGTCTTGAAAGCTTGTATTTTTTGGCAACATTCTCTGCCGTTTCACCCATGCCCATGTAGACACCCGGGTGGGCTTCCATAATGTCAGGGTGCGGCATCGGGTTGAAGCCGGTCATCGGTACGCTAGTCATGGATTCAACGCCAGCAGCGACAAATACATCACCTGCGCCCATTAAAATTGCGCCGGCTGCCTGATGGATCGCTTGCATAGAAGAGCCACAAAAGCGATTGACGGTACAACCACCGACCGCTTGCGGTAGGCCAGCATGTACGGCGACGATTTTGCCCAGGTTAAAGCCTTGTGCACCCTCTGGAAAAGCATTGCCCAAAATTAGGTCTTCAATGTCGTCGACTTTAACGTTGTTTTCGGCGACCACCGCTTTTACTGCAGCGGCAGCTAAGTCGTCCGGACGGGTTTTGGCGAAAGCGCCTTTGAAGGCGGGGGTAAAGGCGGTTCTTTTATAGCCTGCGATTACAATATCAGTCATGTGGTGGTTCTCCTTGGTATTCGATTGTTTGGTTTTTTACTATTTAGTTTGTTTATTTACTTCGATGTTATCGATCGCTTGCTGACGCATGTCTTTGAGTTCCGACAATGCATCGCGGATGTCTTTTTGTTGCTGCTTGAGTTCATCTGTACGTCGCTCTATTTGTTCTAACAAGAGTCGTGACTGTTTGACCTGACGTGCGTCCGCCCGGTACAAACTCAAATACTCTTTGATATCCTTTAGCGTAAAGCCTAGCCTTTTGGCCCGCATAATCAAGGAAAATCGTGCTTGATCGCGGTAAGAGTATACCCTTCGGGTACCGATTCTTTCAGGTGAAATTAGACCTTTGGTTTCATAAAACCGAATCGCACGCGGGGTTGTATTAAACTTTTCTGCAAGCTCCGAAACTGTTAAAAATCCAGTCATTGACGTAATGTAGAGGAAAGTGACGTATACGTCAACTTAGCAGATTACTGTTATCGTGCTTTTTTATGTAAAATATTCTTGGATCACAATCATGCAGGTTGAATATGACTATTGGTGTCGGTGGTAGCAGTGCAGCAGATGCATTAGAGAGTTTAAGTGATATGACGGCCGGCATGCAGCCAATCGGACATGCTGAGTATCAAGCACGCATAGTCAGAGCGCAAACTTACATGCAGAACAACGGTATTGCTGCCGTATATTTCAATGCGGGAACCAACCTGAGTTATTTCACTGGTACGTCCTGGCATGCCAGCGAACGCATGGTTGGCATGATTTTGCCGGCCGAAGGTGATTTCGAATACATCGCGCCTTATTTTGAAAAGCCAACCTTGCAGGATTATATGGTGGTTGAGGCGGACGTGACTACCTGGCATGAACACGAGAGTCCGTATGGATTGTTTGTACACGCCTTGCAGCGCATGGGTATTTACGAAGGCAAGATTGGTATCTGCGAAAGTGCTGCGGTATTTATTTACGACGGCGTGCTTCAGCAAGCGGAGGGCTATGAGTTAATTAATGCCGGTGTCGTCAGCAAGCATTGTCGTATGCAAAAATCGCCCAATGAGTTAATGTTAATGTCCAGCGTCAAAAAAATGACGCTGGCAGTACATATAGCAACTGCCAGTATGCTCACCGAAGGCATGAGCACCACAGAAGTAGAAGCCTTTATAGATGAAGCACACCGCAAGGTTGGTGCGCCATCTGGTTCATATTTTGTCATTGTTTTATTTGGCGAAGCCACGGCCTATCCACATGGCGTCAAGGATCCTCAGATTTTGCAGAAGGGCGATATGGTATTGATCGATACCGGTTGCCAACACCTGGGTTACATTTCAGATATCACACGCAGTTATGTTTTTGGAGAACCCACCGAGCGCCAAAGATCCGTGTGGGGTGCCGAGAAAGAAGCACAACTCGCCGCCTTCGCTACGGCGCAACTGGGAACGGCATGTGCAGCGGTGGATCAAGCCGCGCGGGATTCTTTAATCTCTAACGGATTCGGGCCGGGTTACGACATACCCGGCTTACCGCATCGTACCGGGCATGGTATCGGTATGGATATTCACGAATGGCCCTATCTGGTCGGTAGTGATCAAACCCCGTTGGATGTCGGGATGTGCTTTAGCAACGAGCCAATGATTTGTATCCCTGGTGAATTTGGTATCCGCCACGAAGACCATTTCTATATGACCGAAAGTGGGCCGGAATGGTTTACCGAACCACCTCACACGGCAGATGATCCGTTTGCCCTGGAAGCGTAGTAAAGCCCTAGAAACTGGAGCGCTTTAGTTTTAGCCACGATAAGAGGTTTGTGAGTACAAAATAAAAAGCGACTGCCAAGACAATTAAAGTTATAGAGTTTTCTGGTGCTTTGGTTACTCGCCCCTCAAGTAGTGGTGTCGCAATTAGATCATCCATCGCACGCAACGGCAGTAGTTCAATAAAGGTGGTGCCAATACGATTTATGATGATGGTCTCCACGAGATGCAAAAAAATAAAAATAAACAGCGCAGGAACCGCGCGTTTTACTGCTACGGCAATCAACATTGCAATCGACATATACGTGATCGCTGCTAGGAAGTGCAGACCAAGATAATGACCTTCTTGCCAATAAACACTCATGTCCGCATTTGCGGGCTTGGAGCCGAAGGCTAATCCGATAACGATAATGATTATCGTCGAGAGTAAAGCTAATCCAAATATCACAAGTATTTTACTACTTAGAAATTCCGCTTCGCTCAAACCATCAACAATTTGTTTGCGCAGCGTCTTATTCCGGTATTCATTGCAAACATAAAAAATCATAATTGCAGCCAGTAAAATATTTAAAATACCGGCGGCGAATGTGACGTTATGCCAAACCTCGGGAAAATGAAAAAGATCAAACTGTATCGGTAATTGTTTGCCTACGGATTCTGCTCCTTTCGCCGCAGTTCTAACCGTCATGAAAATGATGACCGAGTATGTAGCGATCAAAACCCAGAACATGCGCCAGGATTTCATTTTCAACCACTCAATGGATAGTAGACGGAACATTATTGGGTTAACTCCAGAAATTGATCTTCGAGGCGTTTGGGAATTCGTTGCAGACCAATCAATACAATATCCTGTTCCATCAATTGCCGGTTTAGCGCTTCTTCATTGTAGTCTGCGTCGACCGTTACGACGACGATGTCGCCCTTAAGCGTCGGGTTTTCCAGTTCCGGCATATTGCTCACTGCGTTAAGCAGCTTGTTTGGCTCCTTGGATTTCAGGTGAAGTTCATCATTACCCTGGATGACTTCTTTAACTGCGCCCGAGCTTAGCAGTTTTCCTTTCTTGAGCACGCTGACATGCGTGCAAACTTTCTCAACTTCATCCAATAAGTGGGAGGCGAGAATAATGGTGATGCCTTCATCTGCCAGTGTCGTAATTAACTCTCTAATGTCGGCGATGCCTTGCGGGTCAAGTCCATTGGTAGGTTCATCCAGAACCAGTACTTCAGGCTTGCCTAATAGTGCGCTGGCGAAAGCCAAGCGTTGCTTCATGCCAAGAGAATAAGTTTTGAATGCACTACTCGCGCGATCTCCAAGCCCGACTAAATCTAAAACGCGGGCTATATCCTGTTTGGCCACCCGCTTTATTTTCGCCGCAATTTTTAAATTATTTGTGCCGGAAAGATAAGGATAAAAAATCGGCTCTTCCAGAATAGCGCCGATACGTTGCCTTTGTTTATGGTCGATTTCCTGATCGAACCACCGATAGTTACCGGTATAGCCTTTTAC
>CAZUMV010000130.1:0-8439 GCA_964621435.1 uncultured Thiotrichales bacterium
CGGTACCGCTATCCCGTCCCGATCGAGTATTTTAGACGGCAACGGAATTCCGGCACAATTAATACATATGTGTACCGTACCGAAATGCTCTACGGTTCGTTTCAATCCTGCCTTGACCGAATCTTCCGACGTAACATCTACATTTGAAAACATTGCGGCGTCTGACCCAAGCTGTTTGACCAACTCCTGACCACTGTCTTCATTAACATCGAACAAAGATACCTTGGCACCTTTTTCCTGTACAAAATATTGCGCTGTAGCAGCTCCGAGACCCGAAGCACCTCCAGTAATAAGAACAATTTTATCTTGAATATTCATTTCTTGATTTCTATTTCCGGTAATTGGTTATGGTTAGTCGGCTTAACGAATCGCGCTAACGCCAGTTAAGCTGCGAGCAACGATTAATTTTTGTATCTCGGTGGTGCCATCGGGGATCGGCACAATGATTGCTTCTCGCGCCAATTTCTCAACGATGAACTCTTTGGTTAGTCCGTTCCCGCCGTGAATTTGCACGGCATCGCGAGTTGCATGCACAGCGAGCTCGGTACCGTACCACTTCGCCATAGAACTCTCTCTATCACAACGTAGACCAGCGTCAATCATGGCTGCCGCGCGGTGGGCTAACAAACGAGCGGCGTCAATTTTGGTAGCCATCGTCGCAATCTTGTCGGCAATCATTTGATGCCCCGCAATTGGCCTGCCGTGCTGAACACGATCCTGGGCGTACTTGATTGACTCTTCCATTGCGCGCCGCGCCAACCCGTAACCCCAGGCCGCCATATGTACACGCGCGCGCTCGAATATCACCATGGTATTCTTTAAACCAACACCTTCATCGCCAATCATATTTTCTACCGGAACCCGCACATCGCTGAAAAACACCTGTGCGGTCGATTGACTATTCAACGCAATTTTAGGAATACCCCGAACCTCAATACCGTCGGACTTTGCATCAACCAAAAAATGGGACAAGCCACCGGTCTGGAGATCTCCGGTGCGACAGGTCACCAGAATGAGGTCAGCGTATTCACCATTGGATATCCAGGTCTTTTCGCCGTTTATCACATAGTGATCACCATCGAGTTTCGCGTGGGTTTTCGCCCCGGCCACATCAGAGCCGACATCAGGTTCGGAGATCGCGGTACAAATAAACAAGTCCCCTTTCAACAGATCGACCAGATAGCGGTCCTTAATATGCTGTGGTGCAGTCTTAATCAGCAAGTCTATTGCGACCGTATTGATGACTATCGGTACACACAAATCCGATGAGGTTGCGACAACTTCTTCTATAAGCATCAAATGCGTCAGCCAGTCGAGTCCCATGCCGCCATATTCTTCCGGATGCGGCGCCACTAACAAACCGTAGTTGATCAGCTCCTTTTGAATCTCCTTCATTTTTTCGGTAGGAATGAACTTGTCTCGATATTCATTAACTATTGGCTCGATTTCACTGTCGAGAAACTTTCTCAAACCGTCGACGGCCATTTGCTGCTCTTCTGTCTTTAAGAAACTCACTGGTTTTCCTTTTTACTTTTATTAATGGGTGAAAATGTTAATCGCAACGGCGGCTTCCTCTACACCGTGCAGGCCGCCACCATTTTCCTGAACCGCAACGCGCGCACCTTCTACTTGTCGCTTTCCCGCGTCGCCTCTTAGTTGGGACACGAGCTCGTAAATTTGTCCCAGACCGGTTGCTCCAATCGGGTGACCTTTTGATTCCAATCCTCCCGACGGATTAACCGGTACGCGACCGCCGATTGAAAACTCGCCACGTTCAGCTGCCGGGCCTCCTTCACCAAACGCAACCAACCCGAGATTTTCCACCTGCAGTATTTCGCCCATCGCGGTTGCATCATGAACCTCGACAACATCCACATCTTCCGGCCCGATACCAGCGGCCTCATAAGCCCGGTTAGCCGCCAGGTGACCACAATGTAATTCGGATTTTTCTGCCGGCCTTGAAGTTGCGCTACCGATCACCGTTGCCAGTACTTTTACCGCACGCTTTTTGCCGGAACCAATACGCTTCAATCCAGACTCATTACAGACGATTACCGCCGCAGCGCCATCACTAATTGGCGCACACATAGGCAAGGTGAGCGGATAGGTAATCGGCGGCGCGGCCAATACCTCGTCGACCGTATAAGAATTCTGGAACTGTGCCATCGGATTGTGTACAGAGTGCTCGTGATTTTTCGCGCAGACAGCGGCTATTTGACGCTGCGTGGTACCAAACTTTTTCATGTGGGTCCGACAAAATGCCGCGTATATAGACATAAAAACACTATAGGGACGATCAGACTCATGACCATCCGGGACATCAAAGCCTTCCGCAGGCTTGAGCAGTAATTTTAAATTCTGCTCCGGATCCGTTACATCCCATGCCCCGTCGAATGCGGCAAACATCTTTTTCTTGTCGGGGATATTCATCTTCTCGGCACCAATCGCCAGTCCGATATCGCAGCTACCCGCCTTGATCATTTGCACGGCCATATGAAAAGCCGAGGAGCCTGACGCGCAGGCATTCTCTACATTAAAAATTGGAATGCCTTCGATACCATTTTTGCTCAAGAAAATTTGTCCAGGAACATAATCCTGACCCTGCAACATACCGTTGGTCGATCCCGAATAAAACGCCGTCTCAATATCGTCTGCTTTGCAGCCGGCGTCTTGTAACGCACTATTTAATGCTTCACCGGACAAATCCTCCAGTGACCGGTCCAAGTGCCGGTCAAAGCGCGTCATGCCGACCCCAACCACATATATATTACTCATTGATAGTGCCTGCCATTCTAGTTAACCGCACGATCCATACCCTCCCAGAATTTTTCCCGGATTTTTCGTTTCAGGACTTTACCGACCGGGCTAACTGGCAAATCTGGCCAAAACTCAAATGACTTCGGGGTCTTGACACTGCCGAGTTGTTCTTTACAAAGCGCTTTGAGTTCCGCTGCATCAACCGTTTGGCCGTCATTAAGCTGTACCACGGCCTTAACGGCCTCACCCCATTTATCGTCGGGCACACCAATAACCGCACAATCGCGTATCGCCGGATGCGTGTTGAGCACGTTCTCTATTTCAACCGGAAACACGTTGAATCCACCAGAAATGATCATGTCCTTCTTTCGATCTACTATGGTGATATAACCTTCTTTATCCCGAATACCCATATCAGTGGTATGGTGCCAACCGAAGCCAGAGACCTCCGCGGTCTCTTCCGGGTTATTGTAATAACCTAACATCACCGAGCTACCGCGCACCACGATCTCTCCTTTTTCACCAGGACCAAGAATTTTCCCATCGTCATCCATAATCTCGATCCAGCACTTGGTACTGGCACGCCCGGTGGATGTGAGCACGTGCTCGCGGAAATTGCCGTCGGCGTCAAGGTAATCGTCTGATGTTTTAATGATGGTTGGAAAAAAGGTCTCGGATTGCCCATACAACTCAGTCATACATGGCCCGAATACCCCGACTGCTTCCCGGAATCTCTCCGGAGCTATAGGCGCCGCCCCACAGTAAAACCCTTGTAGACTACTTAAATCGTATTTGCCCAAATCAGGGTAATCGAGTAACGCATAGATCGCCGTAGGTGGTAAGTAAACATGCGTAATGCGTTCTTTTTCGACCGTCTCGAGGAACGTCGTGGCGTTAAATTCCGGCAAGATGATCGAGGCTCCGCCGATCGCATAAAAGCCGGGAATAAACAAACCGGCTGCATGAGTAATCGCCGCGACAACCAAATAGCGTGCGTTATCCGGAACACCCAAATCCAGCATCATATATAATGAGGTTTCGATATTCCTGTGACTTAACATAACACCCTTGGACGGACCGGTGGTTCCGCCTGTGCCGATAATAATGCAGGGAGCGTTAGGGTCTTCCGGCAGGCGTGGAAAATCAGATTCACAGTCTTCAATCAGACTCGCCATTGATTCACCATGGGCCGATTCTGCATCTACGCACACAACATCTTTAATGCTCGGCACACGTTTACGAATCTCGGCAATATCGTCCTCGAAATCACTATGAAAGATCAGGCACTCTGCGCCGAAAAACTCGAGCAAACCAATATTCGATTCCAGCGCGTTTCGATAGTTAACCGGTAACCAGACCATGTCGGCGCGATTGACGCTTAGCACCGCCAGATAACCCAACACATTGTTCGGGCTGTAAACAGCAATCTTGGTGCCAGAGGTCAAATTCAGTTTTGTCGTCAGCGCATTGGCGACCTTGTGCGTATATTCAACAGATGATCGGAAATCAAGACGAATGTCGCTATCGACAAACGCCTCATGCTCGGGGTACAAACCCGCGGCGCGATCCAGATACTCAGAAAACCTCATAACTTAATCCTCAACTCATTCGAGCAAAAAAACCTGACCAGAACACTGTTTCAATAACCTTTAAACTTTGGCTTTCGTTTTTCCACAAACGCACTCAAACCCTCTGCCATGTCATAGGAACGCTCATGTTTGCGAAATTCGTGTTTTTCGTGGACCAAGGCATCCCCAAGAGTTTTGTCCTGAGAGGCGTTGGCGACAGCTTTCATCCGACGTAATGAAGCAGGGCTTTTTTCGGCGATTTTTTCGGCCAGTTGCTGAATAGCATCCTGAAGCTGGTCATCAGCCACCACCTGATTAATCAAACCGTACTTCATCATTTGATCTGCCGGCAAAAACTCGCCCGTGAACAACAGGTACTTCGCCACATTCAGCGGTATCAGCCGGGGTAATACCGAGGCGCCACCAGCGCCTGGAAAAACTCCAAAATTCGCATGCGCATCACCGACTTTTGCACTTTCGGCTGCGACGATAAGATCACAGCACATCGCCAACTCCAAACCACCTGCCAGCGCAAGACCGTTGAGTGCCACAATGGTAGGTTTGGGAAAAGCCCTAAGTTCGGAAAATATTTCTTCAGCCCGATCAATGAAATCAGGTTCTCCCGGCGCTTGTTCTTTACCCGCCGAATCATTAAGGTCCGCACCAGCACAAAATGCCTTGCCCCTACCGGTAATGACCACAACACGAATATCACTATCTGACGCGAGGTCGGCTAAATGGCTTTCAAGTTGCTCTATCATTGAAAAATTCAGCGCATTCATCACATCAGGACGATTTAACGCAAGCCAGGCAACTGGCCCGCGGAACTTCAATTCAACTGTGTCAGCAGTCATTCTTTTTACCGTTATTATTAGCCCTGTACAGCACGGGAACCTCAGTCAGATTACAACGCAACTCGTGCAACCGAATTAGGATTTCCACATTCATTTCAGAACCAACTAGTGATGCGCAGGGCCTACAAAAAAAGTCACAATAATTGTATATATTCGATCGGTAATTAGGTTATCTTATATACATTAGATTCACAAGTAGATTGTCGGTAGCCGAAGCCTAAACACCCTGTAAGCAAGGCCCTTAAGATTGTTAATGGGCTAAAATGAGCATCCTGTAAGCGACCGGCTGTACCTGCCACGTCAATCATTTTAATGTATCGATTTCACCCACTAACCCTACACCAGATCATGCTACCGCATGATAGAAATATTGAATAGCTTATGGAAATCAAAAAAGCGATAGCGAGCCGGTTTTCGGCACGGGCATTTGTCAGTGATCCGATTGAAATGCAGGTCATTGACGACATCCTGACACTGGCCAGCAGAGCACCTTCCGGCTCCAATATGCAGCCATGGAAAGTTTCAGTTGTTAGCGGAGAAGTGCGCGATCGCCTAAGCGATGCCGCTATATTGGCTATGGAAAGTAATACCGAAGAGACACAGGAATATCTCATATATCCAAAAAACTTGCCGGATCCTTACCGGGCACGTCGCTTCGATACCGGTATGTCACTCTACAATATCCTGGGCATTGAGCGAGACGATAAAGTTGCCCGGAATAAACAGCTACTTGAAAACTTTCGCTTTTTTGGCGCACCTGTTGGATTGGTATTTTCGATAGAAAAAATGTTTGTGCCGGGGCAACTGGGTGATCTGGGTATGTTTATACAAAATGTTATGCTGCTGGCGCGCGATTACAATTTACATACCTGCCCGCAAGCCGCCTGGCAACTGGTCAACGAAACCGTACATCGGGAGCTCGATATACCCGTTGATCAGATGATCTATTGTGGTCTGGCAATGGGGTATCTGGATACAGAACATCCCGCTAACCAGTTAAGACTGAAACGCATCGCGACCGACAAGTTTGTGCGATATCTGGGCTTCTCTGACAAGGAGTGCAATTCTTAGAATTTCGTGACCAAGCAAAATCAGCCGAATCACACTTTTCAGCTTCTACAAACCAATTGGCGATAATGTAGTCGCCAGGCAAACAAACACTCCAGGACGAATTTCGCTTTACTCCAATCAGTCAGGGGCGATTGCCAGATCCTGCTTCAGGGTTCGGGCAGCCAATACAAAATGAATTACCGCCCACAACTGTATAACGGGAATCGTATAAAGCATGGCATAGCGAAGCGATTCAACTCCCATAGTGGGTTCAAATAAATCGCTAAGCAAACCTATGGTAAACGGACCAGCGCCCAGCCCAATCATATTAACGATAAAGGAAACGACCGCGGATGACAGCGCGCGCATTCGCAGCCCAACCAAACTATGTGCAGTCGCAATGGTCGCGGCCAAAAATACACTACTGAGTATGCCCGGTATTATCGCAAACGCTAACGCCGTATACGTGCCTTCAGCTAAATAGACATAGGCACCAAAAGGCAAACTGACAATTCCAGCCAGAGCTGGTAGCCACATAGACCAGCGCACATCTTTGCGCGACAGTCGATCAGTCAGCAACCCTCCACCAAAAACTCCGATCGCTCCGCCCAAGCCAAGAATTAAAGCCAGCCATGTGCCTAACTCACCCGTAGACATGCCATGACTACGAATCATAAAAGATGGCATCCAATTGGCCACACTATAGACGACGAACGCGGACAAGCCTGCGCCTACCGACAGGTGCAGAAAGGACTTCCTACTCAATAAAAGTGCAATGACTTCCCTGCTGGTGTGCGTAGATTTTTTACTGGCTTTTTTGTTCTCGTGAAATCCTCGCCCTGGCTCCTTGATCGTAAACCGGAGAATCAAAGCGATTAAAATTCCAGGAGCACCAACGACCAAAAAGGCAATTCGCCATCCGAACGCCTCGTTGAGCCAACCACCGAGCAAAAAACCGAACATGATGCCAACATTAACGCCGGTAAAATAAAATCCCATAACGCCGGCACGACGGTGCGGCGGAAAAATATCTGATAGCATCGATTGCGACGGCGGGTTACCGCCGGCCTCGCCAATACCGACTCCAACGCGCGCCAAGAATAAATGTAGATAAGTCTGCGCCAAGCCGCTAAGCGCGGTCATGAAACTCCAGATAAATACCGCGAGTGAAACGATATTGCGGCGATTTCCGTTATCCGCCCATCTCGCAATGGGTAGCCCTGCGGTCACATAGAACAAGGCAAAAGCGAATCCAGTCAGTAATCCGAGCTGACTGTCAGACAAGTTTAAATCAGCCTTGATTGATTCCTGTAAAATCGCGAGCAATTGCCGGTCTATAAAGCTGAAGCAATAAACAACGGTAAGTAAAACCAGTGCATAATTGGCCGTTGCCTTGGAAAGGTATGGATTTACATCGGAATCCGTGCCGGTGGAAGTTTTGTTGTCTTTAGATTCGAAAGTACTGATACGTTCACCCCATTTTTCTATTGAAACTTTGGCGAAATTTACCTTGGATACCAGCTCCCTGCGTTCTAAATCTATCGCCAACAATCACCCGGATGCTAACCGAAAACGAGCACCCAGAATCTAATCCTGCCACCCACACTACCTTATAAACAACAATAAAGGCTTTTTTTATGCACAGCCTTGCGAACTAATTTGTAGCGCGTTGATAGCTTACTTACGATTTCAGAATATACTGCGTCACCCGATCATCGCTCAGAAGGATGAGTCCATTCGTATTCTTTAATAATATCATCAAGTTCGACTTTCGCTAAAGCATTGGAGAAATTGGAAACAAGTTTTGCTGCCAGACCCGCAACCACTTCCAGTGCCTGTCGTTTGTCATAACCCGCATCCAGAAATTCCTGCAGCCTTTGATCGCCAATGTGTCCTCTATTGTCTAGAACAGTTTTAGTGTAAGTACGCAAGGCTTCCAGTTTTGCGTCAGCAAGTTCAGTGCCTTCACGCAAAGCCTCAATCACATCTTCTGGCATCTTGCCCATCTTCATCCCAAACGAGTGGGCCGGCACACAATAATGGCAGTTGTTTTCGTAATTCGCGGTCATCATCACTACCTGTTGTTCGAGTGGAGACAAGGAGTTTGCTTCGCTCTTGAACATCCCGTAGGTAGATACGTAGGCCTGGTAGGTAATCGGTGCAACCGCCAAAATGCGGTGTAAATTAGGGATCATTCCGGTTGTCGCTTT
>CAZUMV010000131.1:0-8343 GCA_964621435.1 uncultured Thiotrichales bacterium
CCAAAGCCAAAGCCAAAGCCAAAGCCAAAGCCAAAGCCAAAGCCAAAGCCAAGCCTAAGTCCAGAGCGGCGGTCAAGAAAAAAGTTGGTCAGAAAGACAACTTACAATTGATAAATGGTATCGGTCCTGCGCTCGAAAAGAAACTCAATAAAATGGGTTATAGGACATTTTCCGATATATCTGCTTTAAGAAAGAAGCAGATTGCCGAGCTGGATGCGGAGCTCAACTTCAAAGGGCGTATTGAGCGGGAGCAATGGGTGCTCCAGGCGCGTGGGTTTAAAGCACAAGGCTAAAAATTTAGCTGGTTTTATTTTTGCGTCTGCTAGCGTTGGGTTCCGCGGTAAAGCTAAGCAGCACGGCAGAGCGTAATTATTAAATTGTATACTCAAGAGCCAGGGAAATTTTGAGAGAGTTTAACTGCGTCTGGCACTCATTATTTTATTGATGGATCGAGCTCTAGATGGTCGCGAGTAAACGTTGGGATTCTGTAATTAAGGATTTTCTCGAAAGTAGCAGGTTAATTCGACTACCACCACTTTGCTTCCAAAGCACCGCAGCACGAATACCAGCTAACAGCATGGTGCGAATTTTCGCCACGACAAGCGGGGATTCTAAAAATTTTTGTTCGCCTTTAATCATAATGCGCGGACCCAGTAAACTGATTGTGTTTTGGTATAAGTCGCCAATTTTTTCAAGATTATCGGGCTCTAACAGTTCATCACTTTGAGTGCACTCATGCTTAATGGTCTCTAGTGTATCGATAATTTGTTTGCCCATCGGAAGGTTCTTGGATAATTGTTTTTCCAGATCAATCAAACTGATCACATATCGCATAATGTCGAGCGCGTCTCTTTCTTGTGGTGTATTGGAAAGCATCTCAATGGTTTTGCCAAACCCATTTCTAAGATTGCTTAACTCGCCATAAATCATGCCGCTGTTTTCAGCATCGTTATTGAAAAGGCTGCTTACTAATGATGCAACATTATGTGAATTACTGCTTCCGGTGTAAGCGATTTGGTTGATTTGTTCTGCCGCCATGAATAAGGCGGAAAGTGCAATGCACTTGTCAGTGAGATTACTCATGAATTTCGTGCTCAAATTTTTCGGTTGCGATTAGATCATGCTGACAAAGATCTCTTGATTCGATTATACCACCTCCAAGACATACGGTGTCGTGGTAAAACACAACTGATTGACCAGGTGTTATTGCGCGCTGGTGCGCTTCGAAATTCACTACGAGCTGATCATCGTGCTTGATTTGTATAGTACAAGCTTGATCTTTTTGGCGATAACGATTTTTCGCAAAGCACCTTAACGGCGTCTGTGGCGGTTGACCGGCGACCCAGGTCAATTGCGTTGCCGTTAACTGTTGATGCATTAGTAAAGGGTGATCATGGCCCTGTGCAACAACCAAACGATTGCTGGCGAGATCTTTGTCTACGACAAACCAGGGCTCATCTTTGGCGTTAGCAACGCCGCCAATGCCTAGTCCTTGGCGTTGACCCATCGTGTGGAACATTAAACCATGATGTTGGCCGATTACTGTTCCAGTGGACGTGACGATATCGCCCGGTTTGGCTGGTAAGAAGCGGTTAAGGAAATCGCTGAACTTTCGCTCGCCAATAAAACAAATGCCGGTACTATCCTTTTTTTTGTGGTTGACAAAACCTGCCTCGGCGGCGATTTTCCGAACCCGGTCTTTTTCTAAATCACCTAGCGGAAATATCGACTTGCTCAATTGAGCCTGACCCAGGGTATACAAAAAGTAGCTTTGGTCCTTATTATTATCTTTGCCTTTGAGTAATTCGAAGCGATCATTTGTTTGAGATTTTCTGACATAGTGACCAGTTGCTATGTAATCGGCACCGAGACTTAGAGCGAATTCCAGAAACGCCTTGAATTTTATTTCCTTGTTGCACATTATGTCTGGATTAGGCGTGCGTCCAGCACGATATTCGGCTAGAAAATATTCGAACACATTATCCCAATATTCCGAGGCGAAATTAACCGTACGTAATTCGATATTCAGAGTGTCACAAACAGCTTGCGCGTCTGCCAGGTCTTCGGCGGCAGCGCAATACTGTTCATCATCATCTTCTTCCCAGTTTTTCATGAACAGGCCAGTTACTTTGTGGCCTTGCTCGATTAGTAAGTGCGCAGCGACAGATGAGTCTACTCCACCAGACATGCCAACAACGATGTGTTCCTGTTTACTATTCATGCTGTATTGTCGTTAATCTATCCGTAATAGGGTTTAGCAAACACTTCATATTATATCCTTTTGTGATACTTTGAGTGTCTGTAAAACCCTAGGTTTTGTAGGTTGTTGCTGGTTCTTTAATTTTACTCCACGCTGGCAAATTTTTGCTTGAAAGCTCAGTGGAGCGCCCTAATAATATATCTGTTAACGCGAACTAAACGTATAAAAATCAACGGTACCCTATGAGCGACGAACAGCAGGATCAAGATCAGCGCGGCGGCCTGCAATTGAAAGAGGCGAAGCCGGAATTGAAGCAGCCAAAAATGTTTCAAGTGATCATTTTAAACGACGACTTCACACCAATGGAATTTGTTGTACATGTACTAGAGCACTTCTTTGCGCTTGATCACGAAAAGGCGACTCGTATCATGTTAAATGTACATCATAACGGCAAAGGTGTGTGCGGAACGTATAGTCGGGATATTGCCGAGACCAAGATGGTAGCAGTTAACGAATATTCCCGAACTAACGAACATCCGTTGCTTTGTACTATTGAAGAGGCTTGATTAAATATGTTGAGTAAAGAATTAGAACAGACCCTGAATGATGCGTTTCGCGACGCCCGCGAGCGTCGCCACGAATTCATGACTGTGGAGCATTTACTGTTTGCCTTGTTAGGTAACCCTACGGCCGTGCATATGCTAAATGCGTGTGGCGCAGACTTAAGTTCCTTGTCTCTGGAATTACAACAGTTCATAGAACAAAATACGCCGCTACTAGAAATGCAAGATGAACGTGAAACGCAAACAACGTTGGGTTTTCAGCGTGTCTTGCAACGAGCCGTGTTTCACGTTCAGGCTTCGGGTAAGAAAGAAGTTTCCGGAGCGAATGTATTGGTGGCAATATTTGGTGAGCAAGAGTCACAGTCGGTGTACCTGTTAAATAAATACGACGTTACCCGCTTAGATGTGGTTAATTATTTATCACATGGTATTTCTAAAGTGGAAATGGATGAAGATCTTGATGAAATTGGTCTCGATGGTGAATTAGGGGGTGAAGAAACAGGAACCAAAAACCCGCTGCATGAATTTACAGTTAATTTAAACGCCGAAGCGGAGCAAGGTCGAATTGATCCTCTGATCGGTAGAGATGATGAGGTTGAACGCACCATACAGATTCTGGTGCGCCGCCGTAAAAATAATCCTTTATTGGTCGGAGAGGCTGGAGTTGGTAAAACTGCCATCGCCGAAGGTCTGGCCAAACATATCGTAGAAGAAAACGTTCCGGAAGTGTTACAAGACGCAGTTATATACTCTTTGGATTTAGGGGCGCTCATCGCTGGTACCAAATACCGCGGTGACTTCGAAAAACGCTTGAAAGGCGTTTTGGCTGCGCTCAAGAAAGAAGAAAAGGCAGTTTTATTTATTGATGAGATACACACCATCATCGGTGCGGGTGCGGCCTCGGGCGGGGTGATGGATGTTTCAAACTTGCTTAAACCAATGTTGGCAAACGGCCAGCTTAAATGTATTGGTTCTACTACCTATCAAGAATATCGCGGTATCTTTGAAAAAGATCGGGCGCTTGCCAGACGTTTTCAAAAAATCGACGTTGAGGCGCCGTCGGTACAAGAGACAATTGACATCTTGAAAGGTTTGAAAAGCCGTTTTGAAGAGCACCACGGGGTTGAATACACTCAAATGGCGCTAGAGGCGGCCGCGAAACTGTCAGAAAAGTATATTACCGACCGACAGCTACCGGATAAAGCTATTGATGTGATCGACGAAGCAGGTGCAAATCGCCGTTTGCAACCGGAAGCTACGCGCGAGAAAACAATTGAAGTGACAGATGTAGAAAACATTATCGCAAAAATCGCTCGTATTCCGCCTAAAAGCGTATCGGCATCTGATAAGGATGTACTAAAGAATCTGGAACGTAATCTCAAGATGGTGGTGTTTGGACAAGATACAGCCATCCAGCGCTTAACTGCGGCGATAAAGATGTCGCGCTCCGGTTTGGGCTCAACCGAAAAGCCGATCGGTAGTTTTCTGTTTTCCGGCCCCACGGGTGTTGGTAAGACCGAAGTGACCCGCCAATTGTCGGAAATCATGGGTATACCATTATTACGATTCGATATGTCTGAATATATGGAGCGGCATACGGTGTCACGCCTGATTGGTGCGCCACCTGGATATGTCGGCTATGACGAGGGTGGCCTATTGACCGATCAGGTGCTTAAGTCACCGCATTCGGTTTTGTTATTGGATGAAATTGAAAAAGCACATCCAGATGTATTCAACTTATTACTACAAGTCATGGATCACGGTACCTTGACCGATACTAACGGTCGTAAAGTTGATTTTCGTAACGTTATTCTGGTTATGACCAGTAATGCCGGAGCTGAATCACAAAGCAGGGCAACCATGGGCTTTACCCAGCAGGATCATTCCAGCGACGCGATGAAGGTTGTCGAAAAGACCTTTTCACCCGAGTTTAGAAATCGACTGGATGCAATTATTCACTTTAACCCGCTGGCGGAAGAACATGTTCGCAGTATTGTCGATAAATTTCTGGTGCAATTGCAAGCACAACTGGACGAGAAGAAAGTACAGATTCACGCCGATGACGAAGTTTGCGATTGGTTAGCAAGTCGAGGCTATGATGAGAAAATGGGTGCCAGACCAATGGAGCGGGTTATACAAGAAGAAATCCGCAAGGTTTTAGCAGAAGAAGTCTTGTTCGGTAAGCTCGTTGATGGCGGTACGGTGGATTTGAAAATTGTCGATGACAAGTTGGTATTCGAATACCAGGAAGTCGAGGGACATTTACCCGAAACCGTCTAAAAACTGATACAACAGTTATAACGCGCCACAGCACTACATTAGAATCAGCCTAAAGCCGAGTTATGCGGGGTAATTCGGGTGCGTGTGGTGGTTTTTAGTGTAGCTATTACTTTTCGCGGTAAGTTATACGACCTTTAGATAAATCGTATGGTGTCATTTCTACCGTGACGGCATCGCCACGTAAAATTCTAATGTAATGCTTACGCATTCTACCCGAGATATGCGCCGTTACGACGTGTCCATTCTCAAGTTCAACTCTGAACATAGTATTCGGTAATACTTCGCTTACCGTACCCTGCATTTCTATAACATCTTGCTTTGCCATATACCCTCTTAGATTTTGGAAGCCGCCATTATCGCCATACCTGACCATAATACAAGCCTTAGTGTCGAAATGTGGTGTCGAATCAGTAAATTTCAAGGCTGTTTGCCATATCTTTGTTATTTTCAATCTGACACAATTACGCAAAACATAATTATAAAATCAATTCGGGTGTTGACATGTCTTTAGGAGTAATTTTTCCGGGCCAAGGATCGCAAAGCATTGGTATGCTGGCTGACTTGGCGACCAGGTATCCAATCATTGAGCAGACTTTTGCGGAGGCTTCGGAAGCCTTGGGTTATGATTTGTGGAAACTGACACAAGATGGCCCTGAAGAGCTTTTGAATCAAACCGACCATACGCAGCCAGCCTTGCTAACGGCCGGAATTGCAGTGTGGCGTCTGTGGCAGGTGCAAGGAGGGGTGACCCCGGAAATTTTGGCTGGGCACAGTTTGGGGGAGTACACAGCCTTGGTTGCTGCGGATGTTATTGAATTCGATGTTGCGGTCAAATTGGTTGCAGAAAGAGGTCGTTTAATGCAGCAAGCGGTTCCGGCCGGAGAAGGCGGAATGGCTGCAGTGCTCGGTCTCGATGATGACCTGGTTGTTGGCGCTTGTCGCGAGGCCGCTCAAAATGACACGGTTTCGGCAGTTAATTTTAATTCGCCTGGTCAAGTGGTAATCGCCGGTCACAAAGCGGCTGTTGCGAGGGCATCTGAACTTGCTACGCAGGCTGGCGCTAGTAAAGTAATTGATCTGCCCGTAAGTGTACCTTCACACTGCGCCCTGATGAAGCCTGCGGCGCTGGAATTACAGTCGGCGCTGGACGCTGCTGGTTACGCGAAAGCCAAAACTCCGGTTTTGCATAACGTAGACGCACGCGTTCGAGAGGATGCGGCCGAGATTTCACTGGCCCTGCAGCAACAATTGTATCGTCCAGTGCGCTGGGCCCAGACCATTATCGCAATGCGTGACAGCGGCATCGACCGAATTGTTGAAATGGGCCCTGGAAGAGTATTAACCGGATTAAACCGGCGAATTGATCGTTCGATATCTGCGGTGTGTGTTTTTAATGATAAAAGCCTGCAAAAAGCGCTGGCTTTGTAACCAATAGTATCTGGACTAAATGGAGATGGAAGATTGAGTGAACTAGAAAATGAAATCGCCCTTATAACCGGCGCGAGCAGAGGTATTGGGCGAGAAATAGCGGCTGAGCTAGGCCGACAAGGTGCAACTATTATAGGTACGGCAACCACCGATTCGGGAGCGGAAGCAATTTCAAGCTGGATTGCAGAAGCCGGACTGAAAGGCGCGGGTATGCGCTTAAACGTCACTGAGCTGGATGATATTACGGCATTGATAAAAAATATTAAGGAAGAATTCGGTGTGGTCAGCGTGTTGGTGAATAATGCCGGTATTACCAGAGATAACTTGTTGATGAGAATGAAGGAAGAAGAATGGGATGACATCATGAACACTAATTTAACCGCAATTTTTCGCATGGTAAAAACGTGTATGCGGGGCATGATGAAGGCACGCCAAGGTCGAATTATCAATATAGGTTCGGTAGTCGGGTCTTCTGGAAACCCAGGCCAGGCGAACTATGCTGCAGCTAAAGCCGGCGTTATCGGATTCACAAAATCTTTAGCGCGAGAAGTGGGTAGTCGTAACATCACCGTTAACACTGTCGCGCCTGGGTTTATTCAAACAGATATGACCGATGAGCTTACTGATGAGCAAAAAGACGGCTTAATGTCGCAGATTCCGCTAAATCGCTTGGGTAGTACCGCTGATATAGCTAAAGCAGTGGCGTTTCTTGCATCGCCGGCAGCGGCTTATATTACCGGTGAAACGCTGCATGTGAACGGTGGTATGTATATGAGCTAGGTAACTAAGTTGTTGATTAAAATAAAATATGAGACTTTATTTCGTGTTATCGATGAAATAAATGACTAAAGGCTGGAGTGGGGTGCTAGTTTTCACTAAAATAGCCCCCATAATTACAACTCGAAAATCAGGAAACTATAATATGAGTAGTATTGAAGAACGTGTTAAAAGTGTCGTTATAGAGCAACTCGGCGTGAAAGAAGAAGAAGTAACGTCGGCCGCCTCCTTTGTTGAAGACCTCGGTGCAGACTCGCTCGACACGGTCGAGTTGGTGATGGCATTAGAAGAGGAATTCGACACTGAAATCCCGGACGAAGAAGCAGAGAAAATCACCTCTGTACAAATGGCTATTGACTACGTAAAGGCAAATAGCTAAAACTTATACCAAGCCGCTCGCTGTCGCGGGCGGCTTTTTTTACATTTCCATCAGGTATGCATTCAATGCGAAGAGTAGTTATCACTGGTCTTGGCGTCATTTCCCCAATTGGTTCCGATGTCGACACGGCGTGGTCTAATATTTGTAAGGGCAAAAGTGGAGTAAAGCCGCTAACCTCTTTTGACGCGTCTAACTTTCCGGTTCAGTTTGCGGCAACCGTCGACGACTTCGATGCGAATGATTACATCACCAAGAAAGACCAAAAAAAGATGGATCAATTTATTCACTATGGAATAGCGGCTGGTTTACAGGCGCTTAAGGATGCTGATTACGAGATTACCGACGAAAATGCCGATCGAATTGGCGTGGCTATCGGAGCTGGTATAGGTGGCATCGGCACTATTGAAGACAATCACAAGGCATATTTAGATAGAGGCGTACGAAAAATTTCGCCGTTTTTTGTGCCAAGCTCAATTACTAACATGATCTCCGGAAACCTCTCGATCATCATCGGTGCCCGTGGGCCAAATATGACCATCGTGACAGCGTGTTCGACTGGCACGCATAATATTGGTCAATCAGCGCGCTATATTGCCTATGGTGATGCAGATACCATGCTGGCCGGTGGTGCTGAATACTCTTCAACAGAATTAGGGATAGGTGGTTTTGCGGCGGCACGAGCGCTTTCAAAAAGAAATGATGCGCCGGAACAAGCC
>CAZUMV010000132.1:0-8277 GCA_964621435.1 uncultured Thiotrichales bacterium
TGTTGATTGTTCAGCGAGCGCTACTTTAACATACAACCATTACAAACCGGATACCCGCATGACCCCCAAAATACCTGTCACCGTCCTTACCGGCTTTCTCGGTAGCGGTAAAACCACGCTGTTAAACCGCATTCTTTCTGAGGATCACGGCCTGCGTATTGCCGTGATTGAAAACGAGTTTGGTGAGATAGGTATAGATCAGGATCTGGTCATTAATGCGGACGAAGAAGTCTTTGAAATGAACAATGGTTGCATCTGTTGCAACGTGCGCGGTGATTTAATCCGTATTCTGGGTGAGTTGGCAGACCGTAGAAACCAATTTGACCGAGTGATACTGGAAACCACCGGTATGGCTGACCCCGGGCCGGTGGCACAGACCTTTTTGGTGCAGGAAGATATTCAGGAGTTCTACCAGCTGGATGGCGTGATCACGCTGGTTGATGGCAAGCACATTGGTCAACACCTTGATGATGAGACCGATGAAGTACTGGCGCAGGTCGCGTTTGCCGACCGCATTATTATCAACAAAGGTGATTTAACGACTGACGAAGAAAAGCAAGCACTTAAAAAACGCTTGCAGCGCATGAATACCATGGCTGGATTTTATTTTGCGACCATGGCAGACGCCCCTATTCCGGAATTGCTCGACATAGGCGGCTTTAATGTTGAACACGCGGTTGATATAAAACCCAATTTTTTAGAGCCCGAATACCCGTTTGACTCCGGCGCCATCTGGCAGCTACCAGCGGGTGCCTATAAAATAAAAATGTCTGAAGACCATCATCATCACGAGCATGATCATGACGACCACCATCACGAGCATGATCATCATGGGCACGACCATCACGACCACGGCGATGGTTCCGACATGTCTATCGTGATGACCCACATCGACAATACTTCGGCCGATACAACTCTGGCTGAGTTGGCGGAAAAGGTTTTTGTAGAATTCTCCGCTGACCCTGAACCACTCACACACGGCCAGAACCTTAGCGACACAGACAAGCACTATCAATTAGCGCTAGAAGGCCGAGATGATTATGCGTTTGGATTTTCCCTGGACCGTGATCAGGCTATCGCGCTATTTACCGGGCACGCGCCGCATGGACTTTCATTAAAAGTCGTTGCTGCAGACGGCAGCACCGTTAAGCATATGGGAAAGCAATCTTTCCATGGTGACCATTCGCACGACAGCAAGGTATCTTCAACCTCTGTTGAATTGCCGGGCAAATTTGACGGCGAAAAGCTCAACGCTTGGTTGGAAGAATTTTTGATCGAAAACGGCCCAGAGGTTTACCGTATGAAAGGTGTTGTTGGCATTGACGGACAAGACTATAAGTTTGTGTTTCAGGGCGTCCACATGATTTTCGGCAGCCAACCGGCGGGTGAATGGGGTGACGAAGCACCGCTCAACCGGCTGGTATTTATCGGCAAAAATCTTGATAAACAATATATCAGGGAATCATTGGAAAGCTGTATAGCGAATTGATGTCAGTGCCAATACAACATTGAAAGCGCGATACAGCTAAGCGCCCAGAAAACTGCGTATTCACTGCCACCTTTTACCCACAACCACAGAAATTGTTTTTCTTTTACGAAGTACAGGGTTGTTGCCGCAACTAAAAGATACGCGGCCAGCAGCAATGCCGCATATTGGGTATGAAAATTAAAAAATAATGCGAGCGCGCAGGTAACCTCTACAGCCAAGGCCAAACGAACGAAAAACAATGGCTTTGGATAACCAGCTTTTATAAAGGTATTAATTGACGGAGGCGGATCACCGACCAGTTTGAAGTACATGTGCGGAATAAGGAATAAGGCGCAGATCAAACGCAACAGTACTGCGCCATTGCTTAAGTCGAAGGACTCGGGTGTAAACATCAATAACTCCAGATTAAAAATACATGCATGACGCGGCAATCTACGGTTTTACAAGACAATTATAGGACTAACGAAGCGGAATACTTGCTCTAATTCTAATAGAGTATATAATCGATTATTCTAAAGTGTCGAGAATTTTATCGACATTTATAACACTACTCAATCGCTGATAAAACGGCATTTTATCCTATCAACCGCTGGCGCGATGAGTCTCAGGAGAATACAAATGGTTAAGGTCGGTGTAGTTGGTTTTGGTGTCATTGGACAACGTCTCGCAGACGGTGTAGCGGCACAGGAAGATATGGAATTGGTTGGTGTCGCAGATGTAGCACCGACGATATCTTTACGCGCGTTAAGTGAACGCGGCATGCCATATGATCTGTATTGCGCGATACCGGGCAATGAGAAATTACTCGAAGACGCCGGAATTCCAGTAACTGGTTCAATAGAAGATCTGGTTAGCAATGTTGATATCGTACTCGACGCGACCGCCGGTGGTATCGGCGCCAAGAATAAAGTGATGTACGAAAAAATGGGCAAGAAAGCCATTTTCCAGGGTGGTGAGAAAAACGATATCGCCGATGTGTTTTTTCATGGCTATGCCAACTTTGAGAAAGGCATAGGTGCTGACTTCCTCAAGCTTACTTCGTGCAACACCACCGGACTGATTCGAACGATTCATTGGCTAGATCAGGCGGTCGGCGTTGAAAAAGCCGCTATTACCATTATCCGCCGTGTTGCTGATCCGGGCGATACCTTCCGTGGCTTGACCAACAACTTAATGATCGAGCCGGTACCTAATCATCAGGCAGTTGATCTTATGACGATTATGCCGCACGTTGATTGCACCGGTGTACTGGTGCATACCCCGGTAACCCATGGTCATATCATTAGTGTGGTAGCAAAAACCAAACAGGATATTTCAGCTGAAGGTGCTATCGAGCTGTTCAAGAAACATCCACGCATGAAAGTCGTCAAGATTGCTGATGGGTTCGACTCCAACGGTGCATTCTTTCGCTATGCCCGTGACCGCGGCAATATGCGTTCAGACATGTATGAAGTTGGTGTGTGGGAGGAAGCGGTTGCCAAGTCCGGTGACGATTTAATTTTCTCAATCAATATTCCACAGGAAGCGATCACCATACCCGAAACCATTGACGGGATTCGTGCTGCCATGAATATGCAGAGCGATGGCAAAGAAGCGGTAGCGCTGACTAACAAATACCTTGGGATGTAAAAAACCTGTGAGCGACATTAGTAGTATCCCCTCGCTAGACGAGGGGAATTTTTCGGGCAAACGGGTTTTGTTACGCCCCGATATCAACTCTCCTATTGATCGCGACACTGGCAAAATCGTTAACGATAACCGGATTCAAAAAAGCCTACCCACGATTCGGGATTTGTCGGATCAGGGCGCGCGGCTCGCGATCATAGCGCATCAAGGTGACACCACTGACTATGCTTCTCTGATCGGTCTGGGAGAACACGCCGAGCGTTTGTCAGCAGCACTGGGTAAGCCGGTTAAGTTCATTGAAGACGTTGCCGGCCCTGCTGCTGTTGAAAAAATTCGTGCACTTAACGATGGCGATATTCTGTTACTGGACAATATTAGATATTTGACCGAAGAAGTTTCAACCTTTGAAGACTCGGTCATCCAGACACCAGCAGAAATGAAAAGTTGCTATATGATTCGGCAGCTAGCGCCGGAATTTGACTGCTATGTGAATGATGCATTTGCCGCGGCACACCGCAACGCGCCTTCTATGGTTGGCTTTCAGGAATTAATGCCGTCTTATGCAGGCCGCCTGTTAATTCAGGAACTTGAAGCACTTGCCGCCATCACCAGCAACCCGCCTCGCCCGTGTATCTTTATGCTCGGCGGCAGCCGCGCTGGTGATGCTTTTGGCATGATCGAGCAGGTCTTAAAAAACGACTCTGCTGATCAGCTCTTATTGAGCGGCCTGGTAGGCCAGATCTTTATGATTGCCGACGGCGTTAATATCGGCGAAGCGTCAGAAGGATTTATCCGTAGCAAAGGTTTCGGACCCTATATTGAACGAGCCCAAGCATTTTTGGGAAATTACCGGGACAAAATCAGCTATGCCTCTGATGTAGCGGTAGAGGTAGATGGAAAACGAAAAAATATCAGCACCAGCGATCTCACGGACGATATGGTGGTTTCCGATATTGGTGACAAGACCATGGACACCTATTTGCCGGTTATCAAAGCTGCTAAAACGATTTTTGTTAACGGCCCCACCGGTATATATGAGCGCGACCTTTTTGAAAAAGGCACGCAAACTTTATGGAATGCAGTCGCTGACTCAGAAGGATTCTCGGTAGTCGGTGGTGGTGACTCTGTTACTTCGTTTACCAAGTATGTTGATATGTCCAAACTCAATTATGTATCAACCGCTGGCGGTGCCTTGATTCGCTATCTTTCCGGGGTTAGTCTGCCTCTAATCGAGTCGATGATTAAAGACTAAGTTATTGATTGCCATATTAATATAACTTTACTTAATTGATTTTTATCGTTCATGGATCTACAGTAATCGTTGGCTTTTCAGTAATTTCCTTGAGGACTACTCGATGCTAAGCAGAAGAGAAATCATTAAAAAATCCGCCTTGATCGGCGGCGCCAGTATGCTGCCAATGAGTCTCTTGCAGGCTTTTGAAGCGGACAAAATTATCACCCGCGTGATTCCTAAAACAGGTGAAAAGTTACCCATTGTTGGCCTCGGCAGTTCGGCCACTTTTCGGAGAGTAGCGCAAAGCGATGATATCAGTGCATTAACAGAAGTGATTAAAACACTGGTCAGCAATCACGGCACGGTATTTGATACAGCACCTTCGTACGGCGCATCCGAAGAAGTATCCGGAAAAATCGCTCGCTCGGAAAAACTCACCGATAAAATTTTCTGGGCAACCAAAGTCAATGCCGCCGGCCGTGGCAGGGGCAAAGCCGACCCGACTGCAGTACAACAACAATTAAGACGTTCATTTGAATATTTGGGAACTGCACCGATTGATCTGATTCAGGTACACAATCTGGCAGACTTGCCGACACAAATGCATGCGATTGAAGAGCTCAAAGAAGACGGCCGAATACGTTATATCGGCACGACTTGCACCCGAACCAGTCGTTATCCGGACCTGGAAAGAGCGATGCGCAACTACCCACTGGACTTTATTGGCGTTGATTACTCGGTCGCAAATCGAACAGCAGCTGAAACCATACTTCCGCTGGCAAAGGATCTTGGCATCGCGGTATTAATCTACGTACCATTCGAAAGAGCGCGCTTGTTTGATCGCGTCAAAGGTATCGAAGTACCTGAATTTGCCAAAGAAATTGGTTGCGATACCTGGGGCAAGTTTTTTATTAAATATGTTGCGGCCCATGACGCAGTTACCTGTGTTACGCCAGCCACCAGCAAAGCCAAACACATGCTGGACAATATTGGTGCCGCATATGGTGAATTACCAGATACTGCCCTGTTAAAGAAAATGGAACAGTTTATTGACGCTTAAGTAATTAGGGCCACCCCACTAAAACAGCAATAACAATCCGCGAAATGGTTAAATACATATTAAAAAATTCCAGCCATATCAGATTGCTCGGCGTATCTGCGTGGCAACCGCAGTACGATCGGTAGTGAAATAGTCTGGCAGCCCAACAAACATTTTACTGGGTCACTGGGATACGAATATAACGATATCGACTTGCCCGAAGGCCGCTTTGATACGCGCTTGTTACGCTTTGAAGGAGATGTTGCTTTTAATGAAGAATGGGGCTGGATTACGTCAATACAATACGATAATCAATCCAATCAAATGGGGGTGAATAGCCGCTTGCAATGGATTCCCAAATCCGGGCTGGAGTTTTACCTCATTTATAACGGTGGTTGGCTGGATGATTTGGACCGGGGTTTTCAAAAGGTCGGCCAATCTGCCACCGCCAAAGTATCCTACGCGTTCCGCTACTAATTTCTCATCCGACTCAATGGCGAGTGTAGCTAAAACATATCGATAAAATTTTCCGAGCGTTTAACCTCGTTACTACCAGCGCTATCCTGCCAGAGTATTTTGCCTTTACCATAGGCTAGCTCTTCAACATCAATTGCCAATAGACTGCCGTTAGGTATGAGAATATCTTCACCGATCAACCACAAAACCAGTATGCTGGTACAAGATTGGTGACTACTTATCAACACATCGCCCGCGTCCGGATCAATGGTCTTTAAAACCTGCTTGACTTCATCCAAGCGTGATCCGGTGTTTAGATCCTGACTTTCAGTGATTTCGCCCGTAAACCCCATCAAATCGGCGGCTAACTGAACGGTATTACGAACGCGCGGCATCGGACTGCATAAAATTTGTTGCACGGAGGATAGTTCATATTTGTGCCTACTAATGACCGCTTTAATTTCTTGTGCGCCCTCGCTGGTAAGTTGCCGCGCTTCATCTGTGTCGGAATCTCCGGTCACGCCGTGGCGAAGAACAAATATTTTCATATTGTCGTATGTATCATTACCCGATGAGCATCAAAAGACAGCTGCGTGACAATGAATTATTGCGGCAACCGAATCGTTAGCAAGTCCCGGCCAACGTGTACCGTACCTTTGTAGCCAGTACTTCGGGCTGCATCTTCATAAGACCGAGCCGACACTGGGCCACCAGGGACCTTGAAGGGCCCATGAGAAACTGCGTCAATGACCGGAATGAGATGAGTCAACATGAGATGATCAACGCCCGCGCGCTCTGCCAAAGAGCCGAGGTCAGCCGCAGTGCTTTGACGGAAATAAATTGGCGGCGGAAAACCACTGCCATTATCCGGGTGAAAAACCGGATGAATTGTAGAATGTACCAGCACATCGACATCTTTAGATAATAATTCAACCGTATCCGAGGTTGAGCTTTCCCTTGGCGGCTTACGGACTTTATTACCAGCGTCACCACCAATAACAACTGATCCAGCAGGAGAATCCACGCGGTATGAAAGATGCCCTGGAATGTGGACGGAACCGATCGCACTGACGGTTACATCGCCTTTAGACCATACAACCTTCGGTGTGGTCGGCAGTGGTGCGGCCACCTCAACGAAATTAATGATTGACGACGGGCCCGCGGATGCACGCTTTTTATGCTCGCCGCTGCGCTGAGCTATTTCACCGGCCCTCTCAGCGGCGGCAGTAATATTCTCACCAAACTCACGACAACTCATGGTTCTGGGAATGGGTTTCGAGACAACATGATCGCCAGCACAAACCAGATCAAATGACTTGCCAAAAAAATGCCATCGCGTTTGCGCGATATCAACCAAGCCAACGGTATGGTCAGAATGCAAATGGGTAATAAATACCGCATCCAGCTTATTAACGTTTACGTCTAATTCTGCCAACCTGATGCTAGTCGCACGACCAGTATCGAACTGCAAATGCACGTCACCACAATCGTTAGCGTTACTACCATACTTAATCAGGGTGCCGGCGCCAGCGAGGCTACCGCCAACACCGGGACCGCCCAAGGTACCAGTAAGACTGACTTCCATGCACGCGGCATCTGGTGCAACAATACTTTTCGCTTTGGTAATAGCATCTGACTCACCTTCCCCGGGATTGTTTGTACATGCTCCCGCCGACAAAGCCAGGCACAGGTAAAAACAAATTTTACTAATTCTATTCATTACTTGATATCTCCCGAAAGTTATTCTTGTCTACCACCCGCCGATCCCAAACCAGTTCGCTAGAATTCACTCGACCAGTCGTGCTGCTCCAGAATATCTCTAACGCGGTTTAAAAACGCCGCTGAATAAGCACCGTCAAAAGCACGATGATCAAACGATTGCGCCAGAATCCCGACCGGACGTATGGCTATGGTATCTCCATGGGAGTCTTCGACAACAACCGGTCGTTTACGAATACCGTCGGTAGAAACAATCGCTACCTGCGGCTGGTTAATAACCGGTGCTGTCATTAATGTACCGAAAGGTCCAGAGTTGGAAATCGTATACGTGCCGCCGGCAAAATCATCCGGGGCAAGCTTGCCGTCTCTGGCCTTGAGGCTGAGCTCACGAATATTCTCGGCAATTTTTGAAATGCTTAATTGCGCGCAATCTTTAACAACCGGCGCGACCAAACCCTCAAAATTCAAATCCACCGCAATGGCCAGATTGATCTTAGGATGCAAACGCAACGCCTCCCCTTCAATACTGGCATTAACCCGGGGAAACTCATGGATCGCCAGCGTTAAGGCACGCGCGATAAACGGCAAGTAAGTCAGCGAATAGCCTTTTTCTTTTTTCCAGAATGCCGACAGGCCTTTGCGTACCGCATCGACCCCCGCGTAGTTGACTTCGACCGCTTGCAGTACATGCGGGCTGGTGGCTTTCGACATCAC
>CAZUMV010000133.1:0-8240 GCA_964621435.1 uncultured Thiotrichales bacterium
CGGGCCACGGCGTTATTCCGGACGAGAATGTACTGGGTGACCCGGTAGCAGTTTACCATTAGACGGGTTTATTGATCATGAGTAAATCATCCATACACCAGCGTGCCGCAGAAGTTTTACCAGCGGCCGGGTTCGGTAATTTTGATCCGAGCATTACTATCGTTAGCGGTAAGGGCAGTCGCGTAACCGATAGCAATGGTAATGAATATGTTGATTATTTGATTGGCTCGGGTCCTATGCTGGTCGGACACTGCCACCCGGAAGTGATCGAAGTGGTTCAAGAACAATTACAGCGCGGCACCACGTTTTTTGCCAACAACCCGCAGGGTATAGAGCTGGCACAAGAAATTGTAGCTTCGGTGGCCTGTGCTGAACGAATCAGGTTTGTCAGTAGTGGTGGCGAAGCGGATATGTATACCATGCGCTTGGCCAGAGCGTTTACCGGACGTAAAAAAATCCTGAAATTCGAAGGCGGTTATCACGGTATGTCCGGTGAAGCCTTGATGAGTTTGTATCCGACCGGGCCGCAAAATTTTCCGCAGGCTTATCCGGATAGTGCCGGCATACCAGAGGCCGTTAGCGCTGAAGTATTGATTGCGCCGTTTAACGATATTGAAGCCACCAGGGAAATTATCAGAGCGCATGGTGAGCAAATAGCGGCAGTGATTGTTGAGCCATTGCAAAGGGTAATTCCACCCGTGCCTGGTTTCTTGGAAATGCTGCGTGAAGAAACGCAGCAGTTGGGTATCGTACTGATATTTGACGAAGTGGTGACCGGCTATAGATTGGCCTATGGCGGCGCGCAACAGCATTATGGTGTGGTGCCGGATCTTTGCGCTTTGGGCAAAATCATTGGCGGTGGTTTTCCGTTAGCAGCAATTGCTGGGCGCGCAGATATTATGCAGCACTTCGATAAGTCCAAGGTCGGCGATGCGGGATTTACTTATCAGGTGGGCACCTTGAGTGGGAATCCGGTGGCGGCCACCGCGGGCTTAAAGACTATGGAAATACTCAAGCGCGACGGCACCTATCAGACGCTCAGGAAAAACGGGCAGCGTATTATCTCTGCATTGGTAGAGCACCTGGGCAAAGCTGGAATTCCCCATCACATTGTCGGCGACCCGGTGTTGTTTGATGTGCTATTCATTGATCGTGAGGTAAACAACTATCGCGATAGCATTGCCGGTAATGCAGAGTTAAAGAATCGATTTAACAAAATCCTGAGAGAACACCATATTTTACGTTCCCCCGCAAAGTTTTATATGTCGACAACTTTAACTGAGGCGGATTTACAGCAAACCATCGACGCGATCAAAGTGGCCGCGCGCTCAATGTAGGTTTCACCTGTGATTATTGTCAATAAAGAGCAAACCAAAGCGGCCCTGCCATGGCTGCCGTTGATTGACGCGCTAGATGAAGGTTTTTCCACGGGTTGTGAGCAGCCAGTTCGGCACCAGCATAGCTTTTCGATACCGGGTGAGCCGGACGGTACTTTGCTGTTGATGCCCGCTTGGACTGCAGGTGATTATCTGGGGGTTAAACAAATTCTCTTTATCCCGGAAAATACGCGCAGAAACTTATCAACGGTGAACGCCAGTTATCAGCTGTTTTCATCGCGGAGCGGTGAAATGTTAGCGGCAATAAATGGTGAGATCCTGACTGATCGGCGGACCGCTGCGACTTCGGCGTTGGCTGCCAAATATTTAAGCCGTACAGATGCTAGTCATTTATTAATGGTTGGCACGGGAAGATTAGCCCCAAGCATGATTGCAGCGCATTGCGCCGTTCGACCGATAGATACCGTATCGATTTGGGGCCGAGATCCGCTTAAGAGTAAGTTTCTTGCAGACGGCCTACATATTCCCGGCGTTAATTTACGGGCGGTCCAGGATTTGCCCGCGAGTGTTGCCGAGGCGGATATTATCAGTTGTGCCACGAGCTCGACTGAAGCACTGATTCAAGGAGCTTGGCTCAAGCCGGGCGTGCATGTTGACCTGGTTGGTGCTTTTCAGAAAGACATGCGTGAGACTGACAGTGCCGTGATGGACGGTGCGCGAATTTTCGTTGATACAGAAAATGCAGTGCAGAGTTCTGGAGATTTGGTATACCCTCTGTCGGAAGGACTGATACCTTCAGACCGCGACATAACCGAGCTCGCTGAGCTATGTCGCGAAAATGCAGTTGGACGCCAATCCCAAGAGAAGGTAACGGTATTTAAATCAGTGGGATCTGCTCTGGCTGATTTATATGCGGCAATTTTGGTGTTTCAGCAGAGTAGGATCGCGGCGGTATCAATAGAATAAGCTACGACAGGTAACGGTCATGTATGCCTGCAAGCAAGATGGAGGTAATCAGCAGCGGCGCTATATACTTCATGATAAATAACAAGCCGCGCCCCAGCTTGGCATCCGCTTCAGTGAATTCATGCTCAAGCAGTTTTCGCTCTATCCGCCATCCCAGAAAGATAACGATGATTAATGCTGATAATGGCAGAGTGATTGGCGCTGTCAGGCCCTGATCGAGAAAGTCGAGAAATTCCAGACTATACAAACTACCAAGACCAATAAGGGTCATGATGGCACCACCAATGAGTGCAGCGCGGAATTTTTCCATTTTGAATTCTTCCGCAATGTGCGCGACCGCTGGCTCAAGTAACGCGACCGCGGTCGTTAAGGCAGCGAAAAATGCCATGCAGAAAAATGCTGCGCCAATCAGATTACCGCCTGGCGTAGCAATCAACGCGGTTGGTAGAGTTTGAAAAAAGAGGCCCGCTCCCGCCTGAAAATCAAGGCCGTGTTGAAACACAATAGGGAACACCGCCATGCCGGCGATGAGTGCAACACTGGTATCACAAATACCTATGATCACGGCCGATTTGGGGATGCTGACATCGCGCGGTACATAGCTGCCATAAGCGACCATAATAGACATGCCCACGCCAAGTGAGAAAAACGCTTGCCCCATAGCACTAACAGCGACCTCGCCATTAATTTTTGAAAAGTCTGGACTAAACATAAATTGCAACGCTTGTTGCGTACCACCGGAGGCGATGCTGGAAAACAAACTGTAAATACATAAACCAAGCAACAGAAAAAAGAATGCCGGCATAAGGAACTTAGAGGTTACCTCCAGGCCTCGGTTTACGCCGCGCGCTACTAAACCTGTTGTCAATCCGGCAAAGACCAGGAACCAGATCATCAAATGTCCGGGGCTGACGATTAGTTGATCAAATTGTGCCGCAATCTCAAGTGGCGCTTGTCCGTTGAATGCGCCAGTTAGAAATTTCGGTATATAGGCCAACACCCATGCCGCGACAACGCAATAAAAGGTAACGATAAGAAAGCCATTAATAACACCCAGCCAAACCCCTGAATTCCAGAATACCGGTCGCTTACTGCGCCTAGTGAGATCTCGCGCGCTGTTTATCGGGCTGCTGGCTTGGCCGGCTCGGCCTATTAGCAATTCGCCCATGATCGCCGGAATGCCGATGATTGCTACACATAAAAGATAAACAACAATAAATGCGCCACCACCATTGCTTCCTGCTTCTGCAGAAAAGCGCCACAGGTTGCCAAGTCCGACTGAACTGCCAATTGCTGCAAGAATAAAGGAGAGCCGTGACGACCACTGCGGTGTAGATGGGTTAGCGGTCGATATCATGAGCTCTCCATAATTATTATTTTAATTGCTGGTCGACAATCGATCAATTGTACCAATATAATCGGCAACTGTAGCATTAAAAATATTTATCATGCGCGAGCAAATTCGTTGAAAATTAGCCTTAAACAACTCGAAACCTTGGTCTGGGTTGCCGATTTGGGTAGTTTCAGAAAAGCAGCGGAGCGTCTCAACACAACCCAGCCCAACATTTCCTCGCGAGTGGCATCTTTAGAAACCGCCTTAGGTGTTGTCCTGATGGAGCGCGATGCGGGTTCGGTGAGATTGACCACTCAAGGCCGAGAATTGGTAAATCGTGCCCGTGTGGTGCTTAATTCGGTAGACGCCTTCATCGAAGCAGTCGACGAGCCTGAATTGTTCGATGGCATTCTTCGACTTGGTGTGACGGAAATGGTTGTGCATAGTTGGTTACGAGACTTCCTCAAAAAGTTTAAACGTAGCTATCCAAATATGGCAATCGAGCTGACCGTTGACCTGTCCGTTAATCTGGATCAGGAACTGGCTGATAGATCGATCGACATCGCTTTTCACAGTGGCCCATTTGTACGCAGCATAACCGGCACTCAAGATCTGGGTACTTATCCAATCATCTGGGTGGCATCGCCGAGCTTGGGTATCACAGAGACTCGAAAGCTGGCGATCGACGAATTGGCGAAATACACGATTCTTACCCACGCGCGAAATACCCAGCCTTACGCACAAGTGGTGGCGCATTTTTCAGAGGGGCTTGGTCATAAGGCGCGCTTGGTGCCGTCCAGCAATCTTTCCGCGTGTTTGCAAATGACTATTGATGGTTACGGGGTGGCCGCGTTATTAGCGCCGATGGTGAAAGCGCCATTACAATCAAAGCAACTGATCCAGCTGGATTACCAATGGGTCCCGGATAGTCTCAAATTTGCTGCGCGCTATGAAGTTGAGAGGTCGTCCCGATTTGTTGCCCAAGCCGCAAAGATGGCGAGTGAAATAGGCAAGCAGCATGCTGCGACTTACTAGCATCTTAGCGGGTGATAAATTTCTATGATGCTCGCGATTGAATAAATTGATCAGCTGATAGGTCAAGAATGTTTATACTCAATACGATCAACAGAGCATCTGTAGCCTTTGAAGACTAGCAAAAACAACCAAGGCAAAAACAACCAAGGCAAAAACAACCAAGGCAAAACTCGCCAAGACAAAACCCGACTGGGTGCAGACATCGGTGGAACCTTCACGGATGTCGTGCTTGAGCATAAGCAACAACACTACTCAGCCAAGGTGTTGACGACTTACGCGGCGCCCGAAATAGCAATAATCGATGGCATGCATCAGGTATGTGAGCTCGCCGGTATCGAAGCCGGGCGGATTGATCAAATTATTCACGGCACCACGCTGGCAACCAATGCATTGATTGAGCGTAAGGGCGCTAAAACGGCCTTAGTAACCACCAAGGGATTCAGAGACGTTATCGAAATGCGCTCTGAATCCCGCTTTGAGCAATATGATCTTAATCTTGAGCTGCCGCCACCACTATTAAGTCGTAAGCATCGCTATACGCTGGAAGAACGAGTCGGGGCTAATGGTGAGGTTTATCTGCCGCTCGCTCGCAGTCAAGTTGAGGATTTGGTGGATGACCTGCTAGAGAGTGGCTATGAAAGCGTTGCCGTCGGTTTTATGCACGCCTATGCCAACTTCGAACACGAGCAAATGGTTGCCGAAGTGCTGGCGGAAAAAGCGCCGCATATGATGGTCTCGCTGTCCTCGGAAGTGTCTCCGCAGATGCGGGAATATGAACGTTTTAATACGGTAGTCGCTAACGCCTATATCAAACCTCTAATGAAAAATTACCTGCAACGTTTGGCAAGTGCGCTGGGTGGTGAGGGTGTTAGCTGCCCGATTTTTCTGATGCATTCAGGTGGTGGCATTATATCGTTAGAAAACGCCGCTGAGTTTCCGGTTCGCCTGGTTGAGTCGGGCCCGGCCGGCGGTGCGGTATTCGCCGCAAATGTGGCAGCTCGTTATGGTCTGGAAAAAACGCTCTCCTTTGATATGGGTGGTACCACCGCAAAGATTTGTTTAATCAACAACCACACGCCGAAAACCAGCCGAGTGTTTGAAGTCGCTCGTAGTTATCGATTTAAGAAAGGTTCGGGGATGCCGATATCAATTCCGGTAATTGATATGGTCGAAATTGGTGCGGGTGGCGGTTCAATTGCGCATGTAGATGCCCTGCAACAAATTCGTGTCGGTCCAGAGTCGGCTGGATCTGAGCCTGGTCCGGCTTGTTACGGGCGTGGAGGAAGTCGTCCAACCGTGACCGATGCTGATCTGGTATTGGGAAGGCTAGACCCTAAAAATTTCGCCGGTGGCTCCATCGAGCTTGATTCCGGTAAGTCTGCAAAGTCATTACAGAAACACCTCGGCAATGTTTTGGAAATGGATCCAGAAACGGCGGCGTACGGTCTTGCAGAGGTGGTTGACGAAAACATGGCCAATGCTGCGCGCGTGCATGCCGTTGAAAATGGTGAGGACTTATCAGATTACACCATGATCGCCTTTGGTGGCGCCGCACCTTTACATGCGAGCAGGTTGTGTCAAAAGTTGGGTATAGATCGGTTATTGATACCAGCTGGTGCAGGGGTAGGCTCGGCGATTGGATTTTTGCAAGCTCCGTTTAGTTTTGAAGCTAACCGCAGCCAGTTTACAGCGCTCTCGGCCTTTGATGCTGAGGCAATAGCTGAGCTGTTGCGTGAATTAAAAAATGAAGCCGTTGATTTTGTTCGCTCCTGTGATGCGACCGCGGAGATCGAATGTGAATATAAAGTGTATATGCGCTACGCCGGTCAGGGCTGGGAAATCCCGGTTATTTTGCAAGCCGAACAAGCGTTAAATCCTAATCCTGAAATAATCCAACAGTTGTTCGAGCGAGCTTACGAACAACTATTCGGCCGTGTGGTTAGTGGCGCTGAAGTGGAGATAACTGTGTGGTCAGTCAATGCTACGACCACTAGAGAAAAGATTGCCACAGTAAAAGGTGTGGCGAAAAAAGAATCTGCAATGGCAGATAAGGTGCGACGCATATTCGATCCAGCGTCGGAAAAGCTGCTGGATGCGGCGGAGGTATTGCGTGAAGCCATGCAGCCGGGAATGTCCGTAACAGGGCCAGCAGCTATCATTGAAGACGAGACGACTATTATCATTCCTGATAGTAGCGAGGCGTTGATGCAAGCCGATGGCACGATTGACGTGCAAATCAAGAAACAGAATTCGGCGGGTAGTTTTTCAAGCCGTTCGAACGACGTGCGTCACCAGGTTATGTGGAACCGGCTTATTTCGGTGGTGGAAGAGCAGGCACAAGCATTGATACGCACCGCGTTTTCGACCTCGGTAAGAGAGGCAGGAGATTTGTCCGCCGGGGTCTATGATCCGGATGGTAATATGTTGGCACAAGCGGTCACCGGTACTCCCGGACATGTCAATGCGATGGCTGATTCCTTGGCGCACTTCATTCGTCGAATTGGGCGCGACAATATCTTGGCAGGCGATGTTTACATTACCAACGACCCATGGGAAGGCACTGGGCACTTACATGACTTGACGGTGATGACGCCATCCTTCTATCAAGGAGAATTAATCGGCTTTTTCGGTTGTACTGCGCACGTCGTGGACATCGGCGGTCGGGGGTTTAGTGCAGATGCAGCCTCTGTTTACGAAGAAGGCTTATATATTCCGATCATGAAAATGGTTGATCAAGGTGATGTTAATGACACCTTGATAAGCATGGTAAGAGGTAATGTGCGCGAGCCTGACCAAGTTGTCGGAGACATATTTGCGTTAGCCAGTTGCAACAGTATTGGCGATCAACGTTTGCAAGAAATGCTGACGGAATTGCAGATTGTTGACCTGCAGGGTATAGCAACATTCATCCTCGAGCACTCTAGGCGGGCTACTCAGGAAGCGATCGCGGCGCTACCAAACGGAACGGCAGCTGCGGAAATGACCATTGATGGCTACAGTAAACCCATCACGCTTAAGGTCAGCCTTGAAATACAAGACGATCAAATACTTTGTGATTTCACTGGTTCGTCTGGCGTCGATAAGAATGGCATCAACGTGCCTTTAGTTTACACGCAAGCCTATGCTTGTTATGCATTGAAATGCGCGATCGCGCCTGCGATTCCCAACAACGCGGCATCTTTAGCGCCGTTTATCATTACGGCTCCGGAAAATTCCATCTTGAATGCCAAGCACCCCGCGCCGGTGGCGCTACGGCATGTGATCGGCCATATGTTGCCGGATACGGTGTATGGTGCGTTGGATAAACTCCTGCCGAATTGTGTGCCGGTGGAAGGCGCAGGAGCCTTGTGTAATTTTCAGCTGTCACTTCGGCCCAGATCGGATATTGAACCTCGACCTGAGGGCGAACCTGCAGAGGTGTTAACGTTTAATTCAGGCGGTTCTGGTGCTAGACCGACACTGGATGGTATGAATGCAACGGCGTTTCCGTCTGGGGTCATGACTATGCCGGTCGAAGCCACTGAACACACCGGCCCGGTGATTATCTGGCGCAAGGAGCTGCGTCCGGA
>CAZUMV010000134.1:0-8226 GCA_964621435.1 uncultured Thiotrichales bacterium
ATCAAGTGCCGCCGTTAAGTCTTCCTCGGCTGTATTGCCGGCCGGAATAACCTCGCCGAGCAACAGCGTCTTGCTGTCGCTGTCATGGAATTCGTCAAAACTTATCATAGGTCTAATCTCGCTCTGTAAAGTGCGTCGATCAGATCTTAATTGCGTACTATCAAAATAGTTCCAACCGGTAAATACCCGTGCGAAATTTCCAATATCGGTTTGCGTATAGGCCGGTATCGCTTGATTATTAGCATCAACTTCAACGGTACCATCCAACCTGAGTTCGTCTAAGCCGATACTAAAAAGTTGCATAACTTCACGGGCATAATTTTCGTCAGGTTGAATATTCAAAGTGAGATCAGCTTTTTCATTGCGGCGCATACTTAGAAAATCACCCATGATTGGACTGAGTGTGATTTCTTCAAGTAACGTGCGGTAGTTGCCGAATGCATTACGAACCAGGATGTCGTTATAGTTGGCAACGCCTTGAATGCGACTCGCGATTTGGTCCGTTCGCGTAGAAATTACAAATATCTGGCTTAGCGCAAACGCTATCCGCTGACGGAGTTGATCGGGTTGATTTAAGGTAGCATCAAACCAGGCGTCCAGACGCAGATAATTCACCAAAAAAGCAGTGGCGGGATTTTGAACGTCGGTAGTTTGATAGCCGTTAGCGTTCATTCTTTCGAGCAGGGCTGGCAATTGATAAGTGGGCTGGATAGACATTTGTTCATCAAGCCAGGCTGTATAACCAATGCTAAGTAAGCGGTCAGCATCTTGCTCTTTAACGCCGAATGTCGAGCGGTTTAAAAAACGAGCGGCGTCAGCGCGCGTTTCGGGTACTAATATTTCTGGTTCTGGTTCTGGTTCCGGGGTCGCGACCACAACCACATTACGGGTAACCGAACTGGTGTTGCCGTCAGAGTCTGTCACGGTATAAATAATTTCGTACTCACCCACCGTTGAATTATCCAGTGCCGAGTCGATCGAAATAGCACCGCTAAGGTCGCCGTCTTCAGCATCGTTGGCAGTCGCACCAGGATCGTTGAATACTGCACCAACATTTATCGTAACCGTGTCGTCGCCCACCAGAAATATTTCGGGCGCTATGCTGATTGAAATTTCATTCTCGCCCACTTGCGCTGCTCCGCCACAAGCGCTTAGTAAAAGCATTAGTGAAACAATGAAAATGCAGTTTTTTACAGCGGTCATTCTAATCTCCAAGCATAAAGCTTGTATATATTGTGTAGAGCGTCAGTAATTTTCGAGAAATATGAATCTTAAGGCAACTAACTGCTCGCCTGTCTAATCCGATGTCTCATTTTAGCCGTGACCTCAGCTTACTCCAGCTTCTCCAGACGTTTCTCCAGAAGCCGGAGTTTTTCTGTGGTTCGTCGCAATATCTCAAGCTGAACTTCATATTCTTCACGGGTAACCAGGTCCATTTTCTGAACTACGCCTTGTAGCCCGGACTTAAGGGTCTTTTCTATGTCATCAGACATTCGACCGGCTGATTCGGGCAGTAAATCTCCGATGCGCCTGGCGAATTCATCAATTTTTTCTGGTTTTAGCATGCGTGTTCCGAGTGTGCAGATGACCTAATTATAGTTAGGTTTAGGGTCAAAAGAGCCCCTTTCGTCCAAATAGTTGAAATTAGACCCGCGCGCTCTGTATTCGTGCCATTTATTTTCATATGCACCGGCATGGTGCGCTTGTTACCTAATCCCTCGGGGATGGTTGGCTATAGACCGCCATTAGCGATCAATTAACGCGGGTAAAAAGTTGGCACGATTCCTGTATTAACAGAAGGGTGGACCACCACCCTAATGAATAATAGAAACAGAACGAGGAGATGTTTAATGAACACACTTAAAATTATCGCGGTAGCTTGTTTGCTAAGTATGGCTGGGCAAGTAGCCGCTGAACTAGAAGGCAATATTGGTATTACGAATAACTATGTCTGGCGTGGATTTACGCAAACCCAGGATCAAGCAGCGGTATCCGGGGGTCTTGACTATAGCGCAGAATCAGGTTTTTACGCGGGTGCCTGGGCATCCAATGTTGATTTTGGAGCTGACGCCGATTCAGCAGGTTACGAGTTGGATCTTTACTTTGGCTATGGTGGCGAGTTAGACAACGGTATTAGTTATGACATCGGTTATATCTACTACGCTTATCCGAGCCTCGATGATTCAGATTTCTCTGAAGTCTATGTCGGTGGCGGCATTGGCGGTTTTTCTGCCAGCATCTCGTTTCAAGTAGACGCGGACTTTACTGATGAAGATTACATTTATTACACAGCTGGTTATGACTTCGAACTAAACGATGACTACGGACTTGGTTTTTCAGTTGGTAACTATGACTTCGGTGACGATGGTGATTCGGTTGTGAACTATGGCGTTACCCTCAGCAAAGGTGACTTGAGTTTTGCACTGATCGCCAATGACTCGGAAGATGACGACGTTCGTGCCGTTGTGTCTTACGGCTGGACATTTTAATTAGCCAACATAATCAGGAGAGAAAACGATGAAAATGATTACAGCAATCATTAAGCCGTTCAAGCTCGATGACGTTCGTGAAGCGTTAACAGAGATTGGAGTTATGGGTATAACGGCTACAGAAGTAAAAGGTTTTGGTCGGCAAAAAGGACATACGGAACTCTATAGAGGTGCTGAGTACATCGTTGACTTTTTACCAAAAATAAAAATAGAAGTAGGCCTCGACGATGGTTTGTTAGATCAAGCCATTGAAGCGATAACGAAGGCAGCCAACACTGGAAAAATTGGTGACGGAAAAATATTCGTAACCGATATGTTGCAAGCAGTACGCATCAGAACCAGTGAAACTGGCCCCGACGCCTTATAAAAATCAGGAGGAAATTGTGGAAATTACAGAACTAGCATTGAAGGCAAACGAGCTTAGTTATGCGCTTGATACCTTTTACTTTCTTGTTTGCGGCGCTTTGGTTATGTGGATGGCGGCAGGATTTGCCATGCTTGAAGCCGGTCTGGTCCGTAGCAAGAATACAACTGAAATACTGGCCAAGAACGTGGCCCTTTACTCGATCGCTTGTACTATGTACATGATCTGTGGATATATGATTATGTACGGTGGTGGAACGTTCCTTAGTGGCATCGTTGATGACGGCTTTACCGGTGCAGCAGAGCCAGCAGGCTACGCTCCATCTGCCGACTTTTTCTTCCAGGCAGTGTTCGTTGCAGCCACGATGTCGATTGTTTCCGGCGCGGTAGCTGAACGAATGAAGCTATGGGCATTCCTGTTGTTTGCGGTAGTTATGACGGGCTTCATTTATCCTATGGAAGGATCATGGACCTGGAATGGCGCATCAGTATTTGGTATGTATACACTCGGTGATCTTGGATTCTCAGATTTCGCGGGATCGGGTATCGTACATATGGCGGGTGCCACGGCGGCATTGGCAGGCGTTATTCTTCTTGGACCACGTAAAGGTAAATTTGGTGCAGACGGATCGGTGAAAGCTTTGCCTGGTGCTAACTTGCCGTTAGCAACACTTGGTACTTTTATTCTATGGATGGGTTGGTTCGGATTTAACGGCGGATCGGTATTGGCAACAGCGAGTGTTGAAAGTGCTAACTCCGTTGCCGTGGTGTTTATGAACACTAATGCAGCTGCTGCGGGTGGTTTGATTTCTGCGCTGCTGGTGTCATTCATTATGTTCAAGAAAGCGGACTTAACGATGGCGCTTAACGGCGCCTTGGCTGGTCTGGTAGCGATTACTGCAGAACCATCTACGCCGACGCCATTACAGGCGACTTTGTTCGGTGCTTTGGGTGGCGCTCTGGTGGTATTTAGCATCATCACTTTGGACAAAATAAAAATTGATGATCCAGTAGGTGCAATCTCGGTTCACGGCACCGTGGGTTTACTTGGTCTGTTATTAGTGCCAATCACCAATGATGGTTCATCTTTCTCTGGTCAACTTATAGGTGCTTTGACAATTTTCGGTTGGGTATTCATCACCAGCTTTATTGTCTGGTTCATTATTAAGACCGTTATGGGAATCCGTGTTTCCGAAGAGGTAGAGCTGGATGGCGTCGACGTCCACGAATGTGGTATGGAAGCCTATCCGGAGTTTGTAAACTCGTAACAAAAATCTCCTTATAACAATAATATTACCCCCCTCCTATGGCGCCGCAAGGCGCCTTTTTTTATGTACAGGAAGTACGGTATGTCGCGCGAGACACGGATGTCGGGAGCGACGCACGCCATGGATGGCGGACATGCCGAAAACGCACGGAGCAGTTTTTGGCCACGCAGGAAGTACGGTATGTCGCGCGAGACATGGATGTCGGGGATGTCGAAAATGCAGGAGCATTTTTCGACGTAGTGACACGAATACTGAAGTTGTCCGATCCATGGCAGGCAAAAGCGCACGACTGCATGGATGCAGGAGGTAGAGCGAAGCAGGAAGCCAGAGCCGAGGCCGATCGTTGCTCCTTGCACTATCGACATTCGCGCCGTCCAGGGCGTTAGAGCAATCTTTGACTAGTGATACAAGTACAGAAGATCTTTAGTACGCAGGAGCATTTCCGGCCCTGCCCAAAGTGATTCAACATTTCCGCTACAATAGCCAGGTTATAGTCACATGTAAGAACTTTGAAAGTTTGCCAATGCCCACTTTGTCAGGCTACCGCCAAGGTATTTTATGCCGAGCAGTATTACCACTGTAATACCTGCGATCTGATTTTTTTGCATTCCGATTTTCATTTGTCAGCTGCTGATGAAAAGGCGGTTTACGACATGCATGAAAATTCGCCAAATGATGTATCTTATCGAAAGTTTTTAGGACAAATGATCGACCCGCTATTGGTAAGTCAAAAAGCGCCTGCCAGAGCGCTCGACTTTGGCTGTGGACCTGGCCCGACCGTGTCGGTGATGTTGGCTGAAGCCGGTTGGCAAGTTGCTATATATGACCCAATTTATTTTCCTGACCGCGCGCTATTAGATAAAACCTACAACGTCATAACCGCTACCGAAGTGTTTGAGCATTTGTATGAGCCCGCCAAGGAGCTAGCATCTTTACTTACCAGTCTCGAGGATGCTGGATATCTGGGTTTAATGACAGCATTGCATGCAGGTAAAAAGAAATTCATGGACTGGGGTTATAAGCAAGACCCGACCCATGTTACTTTTTATTCCGAGAAAACTATGTATTGGATTGCAGAAAAATATAACTTGGAAATTGTTTACTTAACAAACCGCACGATCATATTCAAAAAGTCCTAATCTTCAAACACTTGTCTTTGAAAGCGGATATCGTCAATGCCGTGTTCTTTATTTAGAACGACGACGGCATCCGCGATACTGGGCATCAGTTTTAAGTTCAGTTCCGTAACTCTCTGAAAGAGCTGGATAAAACTGGCGATCTCTCCTGGGCCCATTATATTGGTAGCTTGCGTATGACGTTGTTCGGCAAGTTTTGTTTCTTGCTCCAGACGCCAATCAAAAACACTTTCAAAATCCGGTGCCTGTAAGAATACTAACAAGTCCAGGTTGTCGAAAAAATCTTGATAAGTGGTTGCAAGTTGTTGGTTAACAAACTTTCGCCAAATGGCACGGCGATCGGCATTTTCTTCAACTTCATTTATCGGGGTATCAAGAAATAGTTCGGAATCAGGAAATGATCCGACACACCATCCTTCCAAAATAATGATGTCTACCGGCCCCTCCATTTCTACCCATTGATCGGCCGGTGCCCGGTCGTCGGTAGCTTTGTCGAAAATTGGAATTCGATAGGTTTCTTCCGCTTCGAGGTTTTTCAAAGACTCAATCACGTCTTCACCGAGGTTAATGTCATGTGTTCCCGGTACGCCTCTGGTTGCGAGTAGCGGGTGAACTCTTTTTGCCAGGGATTTTCGTTCTGCCTTGGTCAGATACAAATCGTCCAGAGAGAAAGTCGCTACGCGTGCTTCTGAATAGGTATGTAAGTGCAGTGAAATAAAATCCGCAAGAGTGCTCTTGCCAGTGCCTTGCGCACCATTGATGCCGACCACGAGAATTTCGTCAGGTTTTTTTTGCGAGAAAATCCACTCCGCAAGAGGCACATAATAGTCCTTTAGCAATTTTTCAAAATGCGGCGGTAACTTATTGAAGAGGGTGAATTGAGTGGTAAGTGCAGACACGTCCGGGTTCGCTGATTCAGTACGGGATATTTAATTCCCTAGGATACCTGTTTTATATCCATTTGTGAGTAAAAAAACCTAGTTATGCGCCAGTTTAAAGTTTGTTACCATAATTGCAGCCCAGAGCATTATTGACGCACCAAACATTTCAAAAGACTCCTCCAATAGTCTTACCAAATAGGTGGGGCGGCCTTCCGGCAGAAAATTTGACACCAGTTCGAAGCCTACTGCTCCTAGTAAAAAGACCGCCATACCCGCCGCAAGGGTTAAAAAGCTTCGCGGGGCTTCGCTGAAGTATTTTTTTATCACACTCAGGTATAGATAGAAGCCGATCAGGAAAGGTATCCCGATAATGACAAACCATGCTCCGGTTTTCTTGAACATAGTGTCAGACCTGGTGCCGCCATCGGTAATTTTTGCGTCACCATGATCACCGATAGTTTCATGCAGCATAACAATTTCGTCCATGGACATAAGGCAAAACAATATTGGCAGCGGTAATAGCAACCATGGTGTTATTTTTCCTCGATTGAACACTTGCAAGAAAAAAACGGCAAATACAAATGCGATACAAAAAAGCTTAACGGATGAATACCATGTACTGAAACTGGTTTCGCTATTGAGATCGAGTAACCTGTTACCAACCGGGTAAGGTGAGCCCCATAATAAATTCAATATAAAAAGTCCGGCGAAAAAGAAATCGAGGAAAATGAAGATTCGAATTGATTTCGGAATATGGTCGATGGTGTGTTTTATTTTCTGCATGTAATTAGACACTGATGAGTGAACCCCGGGAAGCGTAAAATTTGTCGTCCGCTTGACGATGAATAACATTAGTCATCGTCTTTAGAGTATAAATTTTCCAAATTCTTTTTCAGTTTGAAGGTGACTTCGCTGTCGCCGTTGAAACATTTTCTAACATAACCAATAAGCGTAATGGGATGGCTAAAAGTGCGTTCTATATTGCGTTGTGTATATAGCCGGGATATCTCATCAGAATCCTTAATGCTTATTAGTAAACGCCAGACTGGCTTGCCATTTTTGCGCTGTTCTTCAGCTACAACATGCTCTATAAACCCTAGCCGCCCGAATTTTTTAAACTCAGTGTCATTGATAATCATTGTTTTGATTAACGTTCAAAATAAAGAATTTACTATATCAAAGTATAAGTTTTTGATCGTGAAATAACTTACCCGGGGTACTGTTAGTAGCAGTTTAATTACCTGAGGTGATCATACTTTGGCAAAAATAACGCCGCTGTTATGTCCGCCGAAGGCAAAAGAGTGACTCATCACATGCTCGATTTTCGCGGTTTGGCGTTGCCGGACAAAATTCAGGTTTGCCACCGGATTATCAAGATTCAAGCTTGGGTGAAGTTCCTGGTGTTGGAGGCTTAACACTCCGACAATCGCTTCGATGGCGCCGCTCGCACCAATCGTATGGCCAAGAATCGATTTGCTTGAGTTAACCAGACAGTTCTCGCCAAGGGTTCGACCAATTACCTCTGCTTCGGCAACATCGTTGGCCTCAGTCCCGGTCCCATGGGCGTTTAAATAATCTATATCGTCAGGTTTCAACCCGGCATCTTTTAATGCCAGACTCATCATGCGTTCGATTTGCACGCCGGATGGATCCGGTGCCATGATCGAGTAAGCGTCGAAGGTCTCGGCAAAACCGACGATTTCCGCTAATGGTTGCACGCCGCGCTTTTCGATACTTCGTTCGTTTTCAATGATCAGCGTTGCTGCGCCGCCTTCAGAAAACAAAAAGCCGGAGCGGTCTTGATCAAAAGGACGGTTTATTTTCTCCGGATCACAACCCGCTGGAGTATCTACCAATGTTCTGGCGGCATCGAAACAATAATGACTGGCGCCGGCCGCATCGTTCAGATACTCGGCACCCCCGGTAATCACCATATCCATGTCACCGTTGCGAATCGCCTCAGCGGCTCGCCCGATCGCGGTAGTGCCTGACGCGCAGGCGTGTACCACGGGTCTAACTTGCCCATGCAAAGAAAATTTCATGGCGATGCTGGCGGGTACGGAATTACAGATTAACATTGAGACAACAA
>CAZUMV010000135.1:0-8170 GCA_964621435.1 uncultured Thiotrichales bacterium
TATGGCTGGTCTGGAAAAACAAGCGGCCGCTAAAAAACGTTTGTTTAACTGGGCTATTTCGGTTGGCTGGCAACGTTATCAACACCAGCAAAAGAGATCGGCGTGGCATCCAAAGCAATTGGCCTGGCCACTTTTGAAGAGCCTGGTCGCGAGTAAGGTAACCGATGCTTTGGGCGGGCGTATGAACTATGCGATATGTGGTGGAGCCGCGATGCCGCCAACAATCGCCAAAACTTTTCTCGCTCTCGGCGTTCCCATTTACCAAGGGTACGGCATGACAGAGTCGTCGCCGGTGGTGACGGTAAATACGCCGGCGAGCAATATTCCCGAGAGTATTGGCTTGGCTTTACCTGGTGTGGAAGTCAAAATTGGCGAAAACGATGAACTCATGACGCGTAGTCCGTCGGTGATGTTGGGCTATTGGAAAAACGAAGAAGCCACCGCCGCCAACATTACCACAGATGGTTGGCTGCATTCCGGAGATCAGGCCAGAGTAGACGAACAAGGTCACTACTACATCACTGGTAGAATTAAAGACATTATTGTTCTGGGTAATGGCGAGAAGCTGCCGCCTAAAGACATGGAAATGGCGATTGTGACGGATGCTTTGTTTGAGCAGATAATGGTTGTCGGTGAGGGAAGATCGGTCTTGGCAGCGGTCGCGGTTATGGATCCCGACGAATGGGAAAAATTGTTGCAAGGCCTGGATTTATCGGTAGATGAGACTGGTGTTACGGAGAACAAAAAGGTGAAAAAAGCCGTGTTAGCTCGAATCGCACCTCGCCTTGCATCGTTTCCCGGTTACGCCAAGATCCGTTTGGTGCACATCGAGACTGAACCGTGGACGGTGGAAAGCGGGCTGATGACACCAACGCTCAAAAAGAAACGCCCGAAGTTACTGGAAAAATATACCGAAGCTATTGATGCGATGTATTCGGCATCACGAAATTAGTTTCCGGTTATTTAATCAGGTATCCCTTGGCGCTTGCCCCGGTCGCCATTTGATGCTGCAGCCAATGCTTGGTTTTTGATCCAGATCAGGGCTGCCTCCGGCAAGCAGCAAATCAGATGCCGCGCGGAGATCTTTGCCGCTGACGGGAATATCATTGCGGGGCCTTGAGTCATCAAATTGACCACGGTAGACAAGTTTTTCATCGCTGCCGAACAAGAAAAACTCCGGCGTACAAATAGCTTTAAATGCTTTGGCAACTTCCTGGCTGCTATCCAGTACGTACGGGAAATGTAAATCGTAGTACCTGCATAGCTCTAACATGCGTTCCGGACCATCGGCAGGATACTTTTCCACGTCATTTGAATTAATCGCAATGATACCCATTCCCAACAGGCTATATTCGCGGGCGTAATCACTCAGGCCGTCAAGTAGATGTTTTACATAGGGGCAGTGGTTACACATAAATATGACTAAAAGCGGCTTGCCGCGAAAATCATCGTAGCTAAACTTTCGTTCATGCGCTGGCGAGACTAAATCAAAACAGGGTACAGGTGTCCCGAGTTCGAGCATTGTGGAGTTAACCGCAACCATAAGTCTTCCTCGACTATTCCGATTTAAGTAAGGTGCTTTCGATTTTTTGGCTTTGCAATCTCGAACGTGTTTGGTTAACGCTAGTGATGTCGGAAAATGGACCAATTAATACCCGGTGCACGATGCTGCCATTATGCAAGCGCGTCTTTTCTATGCTCGGCTCGTAACCGAGCATTGCCAACGCTGCTTTTTGTTGGTCGGCGCCTGAAGCGTTTTTAAAAGAACCAACCTGAATCATGTAGCTGCTGTAATTACCGGAAAATTCTTTTTCATCCTGAATAATAATAGTTCTGCCGGCTACCGCGCCGTCGCTATCCGGCACCACTACCCGGGATGATGGCAAGGCACCGTAAAAGTCATATTTGGAGGCGACCTCATCAATTTTTTCGGGATTTTTGGTCGTCACGGCTAGTGGTTTTTTGTCGGCCGATTCAGCCACCGGCGGTGCTTTTGCCGGTTGCTGGTGATTGAGAAAGATTATTAGTGCCGCAAACAACCCAATAAGAATGCCAGACAGCAACAGTAACCAGCTTTTGATAATGGGTTGTTGTTTGCGACGATTCTTGCGTCTGGTTTTCTTTTTAGCCATAGCGCAGGCGTCAAGCTACTATATAAAGTTGCTATTGTAGTCGATATAAAAAAATTACGCAGAGGCGATGTTTGTAGAGGGCGTTTAGGGTAGTATCCCTTGCCTAAGTATGGGGCCATTATGAAGCAAAAATTAGCACAATTACTGGATTCAGCGGTCGCTGAATTGATCGCCGATCAGGTTATTCCTGAAGATACCTCCTATCGTGTGCAGCTGAGTGAGAGTCGCGGTAAAGAGCATGGAGATTTGGCCTGTAATATCGCCATGATGCTGGCCAAGCCCGCCAATAAACCGCCGCGCGAACTGGCGCAGTCCTTGTTGGACAAATTGCCGGACAATCCGATCATCGCGAAGGCCGAAATTGCCGGACCCGGTTTTATCAATTTTTGGTTGGCGAGTGACCAGCTTGGCGAGAATCTCAACGCTATGTTGATAGATCCCCGACTAGGGCTGGCGGAAATCGCAAAACCCGAAACGGTCGTGATTGATTATTCTTCGCCAAATCTCGCGAAAGAGATGCACATTGGTCATATTAGATCCACGGCGATTGGCGATGCGCTGGCACGAACTCTGGAGTTTTTAGGGCACAAGGTCATTCGACAAAATCATGTTGGTGATTGGGGCACACAGTTCGGGATGTTGCTCGCTTATCTGGAAGAGCGGAAGAAAGAAGGTGATGAACCCGGCAGCGCGCTGGCTGATTTGGAAGTTTTCTACCGTCAGGCTAAAACCCGTTTTGATGAGTCCGAAGAGTTCGCAGATCGCGCGCGCGCCATTGTGGTTGCGTTGCAATCCGGAGATCCGCAATATAAAAAAGCATGGGCGCAGTTCATAGAAATTTCATTGAGTCACTGCCAGTCTGTTTATGACCGATTGGGTGTGCAGTTGACGCGCGAGTCTGTCGCAGCTGAAAGTGATTACAATAGTGATCTCGATAATGTCGTCGCCGATCTCAAAGGTGCGGGCTTGCTGCAGGAAGATGCGGGCGCACAAGTGGTTTTTTTGCAGGAATTCGCTGGGCGTGATGGCCAGCCGCAGGCCGTGATTATCCAGAAAAATGATGGTGGCTATTTGTATGCGACCACTGATTTAGCGGCGATTCGTCATCGGGTTAACAGCCTTAAAATAGATCGCGCCTTGTACGTCGTTGACGCGCGCCAAGGTGATCATTTCAAGCAGGTTTTCAAAGTCGCAGAAAAAGCTAAATTCCTACCAGCCGAAGTCAGTTTGGAGCATATTAGTTTCGGTACCATTAATGGTAAAGACGGCAAGCCTTTTAAAACGCGTGAGGGCGGTAGCGTTAAATTGAGCGGTGTACTTGATCAGGCTGAGTCGCGGGCTTATGACCTGGTTAAAGAAAAGAATCCGGATGAAAGCGAAGAGACCCTGCGGGAAATCGCTAGAGTGGTTGGAATTGCTTCTATCAAGTATGCCGAACTGTCCAAAAATAGAAATAGCGACTACATTTTTGATTGGGATCAAATGTTGAGTTTCGATGGTAACACCGCGCCCTATCTTCTTTATGCTTATACGCGTATTCAGAGTGTTTTCGAGCGTGGCGATGTTAGCGCTGATGAATTGCGTGGTCCAATTAAACTGGAGCATGAAAACGAACAAAACCTAGCTAAACATCTAATGGGTTTCGCCGAAGTCGTAAACAAGGTTGGCGAGCGTGGCATGCCGCATTTGCTCGCCACTTGGCTATATGAGCTCGCGGCGGAGTTTTCGAGTTTTTTTGAGGCCTGCGGTATTCTCAATGCCGAAACTGAAGCGCTAAAACAAAGTCGCTTATCGCTAGCAGCGTTGACTGCCAAGAGCCTAAAAACAGGCCTAAATTTGCTCGGAATCGAGACTTTGGACCGAATGTAAGTATTTGCGACTTGATTTGATCTTCTAGGGCGAATAGTTGTTTTGTTTGGCTGTTGTGTCTGAGCCATAAAAACGAGACAATGAGTGATCTGGTGAAGGTAAGCAATTTAAGGTAACCACATGCGTTTGATACTGCTCGGTGCCCCGGGTGCGGGTAAAGGCACTGTTTCTAAAGTTCTCACTGACCTTGATGGCTCGGTGCAGATCTCCACTGGTGACATACTCAGGGGAGCGGTTAGCGCAGGTACTGAACTCGGCAAGACCGCCAAAGGCTACATGAATCGTGGCGAGCTGGTACCTGATGAATTGATTCTCGGCATCATGGAACAACGCCTGCTAGAGAAAGATTGTGCTAATGGTTTTTTACTAGATGGGTTCCCGCGTAATATTGCACAGGCTGACGCACTGGGTGCGATGTTGGAAAAACTTGAAATTGAATTAGACATGGTTGTAGAACTACAAGTCCCACGCGAAGAAATTGTGGCTCGCCTGACGTCAAGGCGCACCTGCTCGAACGCCACTTGTCAGGCGATATACAATACTCGATTCAAGCCAAGTAAGGTGGAGGGCGTTTGCGATATTTGTGGTAGTGAAACAATCCAGCGCGATGACGAGACAGAAGAAGTTATTTTGCAACGCTTAGAAACCTATGAGCAACAAACCGCACCTTTAATAGAATATTATCAAAATGAAGGCGCCATGATTAGCGTTGATGGCACTTCTACCGATGCCGTGGTTCGGTCGATTCAGGAAAAACTCTCCGCTGACTAAGATCCGTGTTTCAGTACGCGTAATTCATGATCTCTTTCGATAAGGTTAGTTTGCAGCGTGGCACGAAAGTGTTGCTGCAAAATTCATCTGTGCAAATGCATCGCGGTCAGCGCATCGGGCTGACTGGCGCCAATGGCTGTGGCAAAACCAGCTTGCTGATGCTGCTTACCGGTACTTTGCAGGTTGATGATGGTGAGCTCAATATCCAGCCTGGTTTACAGCTGGCAACGGTTGAACAAGAAACGCGGGCGAGCGCTCAAGCGGCGTTGGAATTTGTGATTGACGGCGACCAACAATTGAGAGATGTGGAGCAGGCACTTGAGACGGCGACTGATGACCAGTTGGCCCACTTGCATCAGCGAATGGAAGAGCTCGATGGCTATACTGCGTCCGCGCGTGCCGCGAAATTATTGAGTGGGCTGGGGTTTACTGAAGCTCAACTACAGCAACCTTTACAAGAATTTTCTGGTGGCTGGAGAGTGCGGCTTAATCTAGCGCGGGCGCTTATGTGCCCCGCAGACGTATTGTTACTTGATGAGCCGACCAATCATCTTGATCTCGAAGCCGTGGTTTGGCTTGAGCAATGGCTAGCGAATTTTAGCGGTTTGTTGCTGTTGATTAGTCACGACCGTGAGTTTTTAGATGCGGTGACCACGCACATAATCAGTATTGAGTCCTGTGATTTGGTGCGCTATCGCGGTAATTATTCTGCCTATGAAAAACAACGCGCGGCACGCTTGGCGCAACAGCAATCTTTGCATGAAAAACAGCAACGCGAAATTTCCCACATGCAATCTTACGTGGACCGGTTTCGTGCCAAGGCTACCAAAGCAAAGCAGGCACAATCCCGGTTAAAAGCGTTGGCGCGCATGGAGCAAATAGCGCCTGCCCATGTTGATAGCGAATTTCATTTTTCGTTTAAAGCCGCGCCACGAGCAAGCGACCCGTTATTAAAAATCGTGCAGGCGGAGATTGGCTATGACGGACAAGCCGTTTTGGAGGGCATTGATCTACAAGTAAGACCGGGTGACCGCATCGGTTTGTTAGGTCCTAATGGCGCGGGTAAGTCGACCTTGATAAAAATGCTGGCAGGAAGTCTGCCATTGCTATCGGGTGAATGCAGCCCCGCCAAAGGACTAAAGTTGGGCTATTTCGCTCAACATCAACTTGAACAGCTAGACCCTCAAGGTTCACCGTTACTGCACTTACAACGACTTGATAAAAGTGTTACCGAACAGCAGGCGAGGAATTTTTTTGGTGGTTTTGGTTTTCATGGTGATCGTGTGCTTGAGGCAGTCGAGCCGTTTTCCGGTGGCGAAAAATCCCGTTTGGTTCTGGCGCTTTTGGTTTGGCAAGAGCCCAATTTATTGCTGTTGGATGAGCCCACCAACCATCTTGATCTTGAAATGCGGCATGCGCTTACCGTCGCCATGCAAAGTTTTGACGGGGCTTTATTGGTTGTTTCGCATGATCGACATTTGTTGCGTACTTGTGCTGATGACCTGTATCTGGTTTACGCCGGGAAGGTTGAACACTATCAGGGCGATTTGGATGATTATAGACAATTTTTGGGACAGTCCGGTCAAACCGGGCCAAGCGCTAAAAAATCCCGTCAAACTAGAAAAAAGGCCCGTCAAAATGCCGCGGCCCAAAGACGACAGCTACAACCGCTAAAGCGTCAGCTGAAAAAAGTCGAAACGCAGTTAGAAGATTTGCGCCAGGAGCAGGTAACTAATGACGAGCTTCTGAGTAACAATGATTTGTATACTGATGCTGCTAAAGACCAGCTCGAACCCTTGTTAAAGCGGCGGGCGGAAATTTCAACCCAGATCGAAGATGGTGAAATGGAATGGTTGCGGGTCAGTGAGAAAATAGAGCATACAAATGCTGGCAGCGAGATATGAAAAAGCGTCGACCGATAGGTTTGTTTGATTCCGGCGTCGGTGGACTGACGGTGCTGGAACAGGTCCATCAATTGATGCCACATGAGGATTTGATTTACATCGCAGATTCAGGGAATGCTCCTTATGGCGATAAATCAGTAGCATTTATTCGTGATCGGGCGATCGAATTATGCGGTACTTTAGTCGAGCAAGATGTTAAGGCGATCGTTATCGCTTGTAATACAGCTACCGCAGCTGCCGCGGAACATTGCCGAGCTGTGTTTGATTTACCCATTATCGCGATGGAGCCAGGCGTTAAACCCGCGTTAGAGAACTCAGAGAACGGTTTGGTTGGTGTGTTGGCAACGAAGGAAACGGCACATAGCGCGCAATTGGATTTGCTTATCAATAAGTTTGCTAACGGGCGTCAGGTGTTAGTGCAAGCTTGTCCTGGCTTGGTCGAGCAAATTGAAGCAGATCAAACCCAAACAGATAAGACTTTAAAACTCTTACGACAATACCTCGCGCCGATGATTGATCTGGGTGTTGATACGATCGTATTGGGGTGTTCGCATTATCCAATTGTACGAAACCAAATTCAAAAAATCGTTGGGCCGAATGTTACTTTGATTGAGACGGGGGCGCCGGTGGCCAGAGAATTATTGCGTCGTTTACAGCACGATGACTTGTGTAGTGATTTAGATCGCCAGGGCGAACTTGGTATTTTCAGTTCTGCAATTCATGAAAAAACTGAAAAGATGCTTACAATGCTCACCTCAATGCCTTTCACGCTAACCCCGCTAGCACCGTAAATATTTAGGATAAACGGCCTAAGGAAAAAGTAAATATGGGTCAAATGCACAGTTAATTGAGCGTTAGTAATTTATAATCAGATCAATAATAAACAGTTGAGCGGTAAGCACTATGTCAAATAGATACGTTTTCTCGATAACCTTCGTGTTTGTTTTAATGACTGGTTGTGGTGGTGGGGCCAGCCCTGGCTCAACGGCAACTAACCAGACCGGCAATGCCACACCGCCGTCTGAATCTACCACAGCGACTAACCCGAACGGTGGTCCGTTGGCGCAAGAGTTAGATGATTTGATGCCGGTTCTCAGCACGGCGACATATGCTGGCTCGCTGATTGGCTGTGCCGCCCTGGATATTGACCAGTATGACCGGAGCTATTCATGCGATCTAAGCGACCTGCCGTTCATTGGTCAGGAAAGTGCTAACCCGAGTATCGACGACATTATGGGGCGCGTCGTTGTGTCACATGATTGGATGGGAGAGCGGTTCAGAGAAGCATTAGCAGTGTTGCCAGACGATGTTCTTCTCATGTTCAGGGCTGTTACTGCAATCGTCATCGATGCAGACATACGTCCAGCGTATTACTGGGGTGGGACCGCGGCAATATATCTGGACCCTTTTTATCTATGGACAACAAATGCCGAAAAGCAAACCATTAACGTGCAAGAAGACTTCCGCGCCGGCTTCGGTGATGAATTGAATTTT
>CAZUMV010000136.1:0-8145 GCA_964621435.1 uncultured Thiotrichales bacterium
AAGGTGCGCTAACAAAATACCGGAGCAGTGTATCTTTAGCGAAAGTTAAGAAGGTGCGCTAACAAAATACCGGAGCAGTGTATCTTTAGCGAAAGTTAAGAAGGTACGCTAACAAAATGCCGGAGCAGTGTATCTTGAGCAAAAATTCTGAACTAAGGAGTAATGCCCATTCAACGAGTCAACTGATCCAACATCTCTTCCAGACTTTTGACCCGCGCTTCAAGTTCGGCTACGCGATTTTCCAGACCGGTATCTACATGTTCGGTTTTAAGCTGGGTCGGTTTGCTGCTTACTATTTCTTCGGCTGTTATCGAACCGCAAAAAGTATGGGTGTAACGATCTTCTCGTCGGCCGCTACCGGCAGCGATGCGTTGCACTAATGGCGTCGCTCTGGTCATGAAGCTTTTCAAGCAGTTTTCTATTTCTTCGTTGGAATCGAACTCGACCATCCGTGCCGTCCGGGCGGCTATATCATTAATGGTCAATGGTTCTCTTAGCATCAGCACGCACATAATGGCTTGTTGTTTTCGATCAAGATAAAAATTACCGCGCAGTGCGTGTGAGTACTTGTTGGCGCGGCTACCATATTTGATTCTGACATGATTATCGTCACTCAGATTGTTAGTTATATTACCGAGTTCTCCCTGGTTTAATTTCATTTTCGGGTGGCGGTTAGTCTTTTGGTTGCATGCTAACATCAGGGAATTCAAAGTTAGCGGATAGCTATCGGGTGTAGTCAGTTGCTTTTCCATTAAACAAGCCAGTACTCTGACCTCGACATCTGTAAACAGGGATTCTTTTGAGTCGGCTTGCGGATTGCTTTCGGCGTCGTTTGCGGTATCGCTGTCGGGCGTGATTTCTGATGCAGCAACAGTTTCTTCGTTCATTTAATCATCCTTTTTTAAATGTTCGGGGTAATCCCCGGCAGGTTCTTGAACTCCAATGATACTAAAAATTGTCACGAGGTCTGTTTATTTGTCGGGAAATCTGGTCTGTTTCCGGAGTTTCTATTCTTCGGGATTGCGGGCGGTAACCGAAGGTTTTCCTCCAGCGTCAAACATCACAACAAGTTCAATCGGGTTGCAGCAAACCTGGCAGTCTTCTATATATTGTTGCTCCGGAACACTGCCATCAACCGTTATATTAATTGTTTCCCAGCAATAAGGGCAGGTAATATCAAATGGTAATAGCTCGTGCACCAGACTCATTGCTGCGGAGTTACTCCCAAACGGTTAGCTGGTTTTTGCCTTTATCCTTGGCATCATAGAGTGCTTTGTCGGCGCGATTGAGTAAGGCGTCCATACTGTCTTCAGTTTTAAATTCCGTGACTCCCAAACTTAGCGTTAGCCGAACGCCTTTCAACAAGGTTGCAACTTCAGTTGCTTTCCGGAACCGTTCAGCAATCTCGGTTGCACCCTGGATGTTAGTTTCCGGACATATCACCAAAAACTCTTCGCCACCCCAGCGGGCGCACAAATCAGTATCTCTCGCCTGGTCAGTAATGATCTGCCCGATGCCGCTGAGTACCGCGTCTCCGGCTTGATGGCCATGGGTATCATTGACTTGTTTGAAGTCGTCTAAATCGAACATGATGATTGAAAATGTACGCCCGTATCTTTGCGCACGCTTCATTTCAGTTTCGAGCAAGTTCATGATCTTGCGTCGATTGTAAAGATCAGTGAGTAAATCGGTATTGGCCAGGCGTTCTTGCTTGGCAAGGTTTTCGTCTTGTTCCTGTTTGGTGGTGCCGACCAGATGACTAAAGGCGCGCAGTTGTCTGGTTTGGTCGGAGTACTCATGTACCTCTTTGGCAGTATTCAGATTTAACGGTGTTTGTTGTCCTTCACTAAGGGTTAAAATGGTTCTGGCGTAGTGTAAGTAATCCGGTTGTTCTTCGGTATATAAAAACTGGCCGGAAGAAATGAATCCGGTTGTTGGTATGACTGTTTGCACCATTTTAATTTCATCGACCGTCATTTCGTTAAGACTTAACTTGCGCGCGGTGCTGCCAAAAAATAACGCCCCTTCGGGTCTGCTTTCCTTAATATGATCGAGCATTTTCTTTGAACTGCTCATGGCTGCAACCGGGTCACTCATACCAAAACGCACAATTTCATCAGTTCTAAAGTTGCCAAGAAATTCCATGCCACCATTATTAAGTTCATGGGTGCGACATTTAAGCGCAACAACTCTGCCATTGCGTTCGGCTATTAAAGGGAATTGGTCAAGTATAACTTCGGGGTTGCGGGTAACTTCGTCACCCAAATAGCGCCGATAGATGTCGGCGGCGGGTTTGTCGTTGATGCTGATGAGCAAATTGTCGCGCGATTCGGTAACTTTCATCGGCGTGCCCAGCATCATCCAATCGGAGGAGTGGTGCACAATCGCTTCGAGTTCGTCGCTGTAAATTGCCGCTACCACGGCACCACTCTGGCTTATTTTGTTATTGCAAACGATCAATGGTGCCTGACCGTTACTATTACTCGCGACCGCGCCTGCAAGTGTGGTTTTAGGGTGTTTGCTGACCAGTCCTCGTGCGTATGATTCAGCATTAAGATTGTTGCCACATGCATAGCTAAGCAAAAGCTTGGGTTTTTGCTTATTAAAGGCAGCACCGAGCAACTCACCGCAATTAAAATAGGTTAAATCATTGGAGTCGGTAAAAGGCACCATTCTGACCGCGAGATTGGAGCGCTCAAATTGCAGGAAGTTCACCACAATGACATTGTTAACCAACATTGAAGAATGAATTTCACCAACGCTGGAGCAACCAATGATCTTACAGTCGGGTAGCAGAGATCTTAATTCACCAATCAGGGTTTCGAGTTGATTGACTCCGGTACCGCCATAGAAAATCTGCACCAAAAGACGCTGATTGTTGGTGATCCGTGCAGACCTGATACTGTCTTGCAGGTCAACAATACTGGTCGTGTTGTAGTGAAGAATAGTATGAGATCGCATGCTGCTTAATTATTGTCCATCTGGTTATGTTTCAGGCCTGACATTTTTCATGCGGTGGTCGCATTCAAAGGTCTGTGAATTATCTCTGAGTTTGAGAATATCACCAGTTTGGAGTGTTCGTTCCATGAACCAGTTCCATATTATTTTCAGGTACAGCCGGAGCGCCTTGTGCAGCCTAATGCTGCGACAGGGTATTTGGTCAGCATACAGCTAATCGGGTGACTTGGTATTGCCGAGATTGCCCCTATATACTTAGCTTATAACTATATACCAGAGTGCGCAGAGCTATGCCATTTTATGAATATCGGTGCGAAGCCTGTGGCCATGAGCTGGAGGAATTGCAAAAGATTAACGATCCAGTGTTAACAAAGTGTCCAGAGTGCAACAAAAATCGTTTAACAAAGCTGGTTTCTGCGGCTGCGTTCAAGCTCACCGGCACCGGCTGGTATGAAACAGATTTTAAAAATAACGATCAGCCGGCTCAAGATTCCAAGGCCACTGACAAAAAGGACTCGGGCGGAACCGAATCGTCCGGGCAGAAAACCGAAAAGGGCGACAGCGGCAGTAAAAAAGACGCAAAACCGAAGAAAAAAGAGTCGAAAGCGAAAAAAAGTAAGCCGGACGCAAAGTAAGCTCTAAAAACCCCCTAAGTCACTTGCTATAGCAGCATGGTCTTCGTAAGATGCCTCGCTTTACGTAAGCGAATATAAAGGGTATGCGAAGCCAATATTGTGGGCTGGTAAATGAGTCTTTCCTGGGCAAGGAAGTTACGCTATGTGGTTGGGTCAATAAGCGTCGAGATCATGGCGGCGTCATATTCATTGATTTACGTGATCGCGAAGGCTTGGCACAGGTAGTATTTGACCCTGATACGCCAGAAATTTTCAGCGTCGCCGAACGCATCCGTAACGAGTATGTGCTTGAAGTTACTGGGATTGTACGCGAGCGCCCCGAAGGCACCATCAACGAAAATCTCCCCAGCGGGAAGATTGAAGTGCTGGCGAAAAGTCTCACCGTACTAAACGCTTCCGAGACACCTCCTTTTCAGTTAGATGATGATGTGCAGGACGAAACTCGTCTGCAATACCGTTATGTCGATCTCCGCCGTCCGGAAATGCAGGAAAAACTGCGTTTGCGCGCCAGGGTGACCGGCGCCATGCGGCGTTTCCTGGAAGACAACGGGTTTCTGGATATCGAAACGCCGATGTTAACCAAAGCGACCCCGGAAGGCGCGCGGGATTACCTGGTTCCGAGCCGCACTCATCATGGAAAATTCTTCGCGCTACCGCAGTCCCCACAGTTGTTTAAGCAGCTTCTTATGATGAGTGGTTTTGATCGTTACTATCAGATAGTGCGCTGTTTTAGAGATGAAGATTTACGTGCTGATCGCCAACCGGAATTCACCCAGTTAGATATCGAGACTTCATTTATGAATGAAGCTGAAATCATGGGCATGATGGAGCAATTGGTCCGGCATCTATTTGTCGAAATGCTCGATGTCGATTTGCCGGCAACTTTCCCGCAAATGACATATGCCGAAGCCATGCAGCGATTCGGTTCTGACAAGCCGGATTTGCGTATTGACCTGGAGTTGGTGGATGTCGCAGACCTTGTTAAAGATGTCGACTTTAAGGTGTTCGCAGGCCCTGCGAAAGATGAGCAGGGCCGCGTGGCAGCTTTGCGCTTGCCTGGCGGTAATACCCTCACGCGCAAAGAGCTCGATGACTATGCGGACTTTGTTGGTCGGTATCGTGCCAAGGGTTTGGCCTACATCAAGGTTAATGAAATAGAAAACGGTGCGAATGGTTTGCAGTCACCCATTCTCAAGTTCTTGCCAGATGACGTTGTTATGGAAATCATGCAGCGGACCGGCGCCGAGAACGGTGACGTCGTATTCTTTGGTGCGGACAAAGCAAACGTGGTTAATGAAGCGTTGGGAGCTTTGCGAGTTAAATTAGGTGAAGATCGTAGTCTCATAAAAGAAGGTTGGCAGCCGTTATGGGTAATTGATTTCCCGATGTTCGAGTGGGATGAAAAAGATGGTGGGCGTTGGAATGCCTTGCACCATCCCTTTACTGCGCCTAACAGTGATGACATTGCTGCGCTTGCGGAAAACCCCGGCACCGCGCTGTCACGAGCCTATGACATGGTTCTAAATGGGACGGAATTGGGTGGCGGTTCGGTCAGAATTCATTCACCAGAAATGCAGCAACAGGTATTTGAATTATTGGGCATTGGTAGGGAAGAAGCTGAGTCGAAATTTGGCTTTTTATTAAAAGCGCTTAAGTTCGGTTGTCCGCCGCATGGTGGTATCGCGTTCGGTCTGGACCGATTGATTATGCTGATGAGCGGCTCCGATTCGATTCGTGACGTCATGGCCTTTCCCAAGACTCAAACCGCAGCGTGCCCTTTAACTGATGCGCCTGCTAAAGTATCCTCTAGACAATTGCGTGATCTTAATATTCGCGTGCGTAAGCAACCCAAAGAAGAAGAGGCATCCTGAATGAAGAATCGCCGCATACTTGGTCTGGTGGTATTGGTATTGGCTTACGTCATGTTGATACCTGGTTTAACCAAACCCATGCTTCAGGTTGAGGGTGCGGTAAAGAATTCCGGGATCACGAAAATTGGTAAGCAGTATGTGGCAGAAAACAAAGACATTCCAAGTATCTTTAAAGGGGTGGCGAACCAGATGCTGGAATACATGGATACCGAAGGCGAAATTGAAGTGTATTCCAAAACCCAGACTATCCTTGGCACTATAAAACAATTAGCAGATGCAGGTTATCTGTTGGTGGCTTTCTTGATCGGCCTATTTAGTGTGGTGGTGCCGGTAACCAAAGGTATCATGATGCTGTTAGCGAATTTAAAAACATCACCGAAGGTAAAGGCGTTCTGCCTGAAATTCAGCAGCATGATCAGCAAGTGGTCAATGGCGGATGTTTTCGTAGTCGCGCTCATGGTAACTTATCTGGCCGCTAACGCCATCACCGATGAAATACTTAGTTTCAGGTCTTCTTTTGGCCCCGGGTTTTATTTCTTTACTGCTTATTGCCTGCTGTCAATTTTATCAGCGCAGCTGTTAAGCGGTGCTATCGACGTACGTACCGAAGCTGCAGAAACTACTAAATAAACCGTGGTGCTACAAAGGCGAAAAACCCACCTGTTAAAAACAGTCCCAAAGAAATCCAGTAAATAATCAAACTCGTTTTGCGCGTGCGCATACAACTCGCGGCCAGCGCCGGTTCCGTCGGGCAGGGTAGTTTGCGTGCCCGGAGCTGCAGCCAACCACCTAATAAGAGCAATATACCGGATATCGTGAATAGTAGGATCTTGTGCGCCGAGAGCCATATCAATCCCGGGACATTGACGGCCAGACTTGCCATAACACTGCCAGCGCCAAGCATTACCAAAGTTGCTGGCAGCGCGCAGCAAATTAACGTACTGGTAGCGCTAAACAGGGTTAGGAAATCAAATAGTTTGTTCAAGCTAGATACCGAGAAGTTGCCAGGTCGCTCGTAAGATCATTAGCCACATAGCTCATACTGGCAACCGCGTAAAAGAAGCCGAAGCGCACTATTATTACGTTGTTGGTGCAGTGCACGAGACTATAGAGACAACGAAATATAAAAAAATATCCAGGCCGTGACGACATAAAACGCGTCAATATTATTGGTCGTGAACAAATACAGGACAGTGGCATAAAACAAAACCGGTAACTCAAATAGGTTGTTGAAATTGTCAGCAAGGTTTTTTACATGTGCTGGCTGAATATCTTTCCAGTCATGTTGGTTTGTTTAAATCAATATTGTTATTTTTGTTCTAGCGAACGCTCGATATTAGCCACAGCAATGCCGTTATCAGTAATGATTTTGGTGATTTCTGCATCATCCATTTTTTGACCGCCTTTTAAAACCAGACTTACCGTGCCGTCTTCCAGGCTAACGTCAATACTTTCAACTTGCTCGCATTCATTAAACTTTTTTTCCAGGCCGATGGCGCAAAATTCGCAGACCATGCCGTGCACTTCGGCCACGACAGTTTCCTCGGCGCTGGATAAAGCACTGCTTAGCAAGAACCCGAAGGTCACTGCAATTAATATTTTCTTCATTTGGTATTCCATACATTGATCACTTTAGTATCGCACCACCCAATTGAACATTATATCTTCGTTTTCGGAAAAGCCAATCTCAACCAGAAAATTACCTCTAAATAGTCTGACTATTGGGGTTAGTACGAGTTCATCTTCGTTATCCGGGTAGTGATTTAACTGGAGCATTAGCCAGGTATGCCAGTTACCGTATTCCGCTACATAGGGTGCAATACCGACTCTTGCGTGATGAATAAAATCGTCATCAGGGAGATTATCGGCAACTCGAAAACGTGCTTCGTAGCCGGTGAAATAGCGTCTGGTCTCCCAATCGGCGCTGATTCCTATTGTTCCGGCCAGCGCTTCGGTATCACCGGTCTGCAGGACGCCGAGGTGGGTTTTGAAATAGAGATTGGCTTGAGAGTAACGCGTATTGCGACGCTTGAGCAGACGATTCCATTGCAGTGCGGCATAGATAGAATCTTCTTCATGGTTATCTTCCAGGATTACGCCCAGCGAGTTGAAGGCATCGCGTGAATGATGCACATGAAGACGCGACACTTCAAAATTATTGAATTGCATGATGGTCCAACCCCCCGGCCAGGAAACGGGTCGAGCTAGAGCGCTAGTCGCGATCAAACATAGAGCTACTACTAATAATTTTGAGATATGCATTGGCGTAAAGTATACCCCAACGCATATTGACACGGTCCGGCGCTAGAAGCTCAGATTAAAGCCTAGCGAAAAGCTGGTGTCTTTTGGCGGTCTGGCACCATAGGGTTGTCTGGCGACAATATCATTGGCACCGTTCAGATTTTCGCCTCTGGCAAACAATCTGACTTGATCATTGAACTGATATTGGGCGGCGACATCAAACGTTAACAAAGAGTCGGTTGCTTCAAATGGCCCGCAGGCAGCGCGTGTGCAGACCTCATCGACATAGTTCAGATTGCCGTGTACCGACCAAACCGGGTGTTCCATGCCGACAGATAGTTGTAACTGGTTTTCGGGAATATAAGGGATTGGGTCACCCGCGCTCACATCACCAAAAAAGTCAGTGTCGGCAATATCGGTATCAAACTCACCATCAATAT
>CAZUMV010000137.1:0-5198 GCA_964621435.1 uncultured Thiotrichales bacterium
AGCAGCAAAAAACCCCCATACGGCTTCGATAACTCTCTGCGGTACTGGTAACTTGCTCACTTTTACCACCATGTAGGCACTTGGGTGAACCAGCTTGCGTAATTCCCTGACTCCTTGCTTAAACAACAGCATTACGCGGATGACTTTCATGCCGCCGCCAGTAGACCCAGCGCATCCGCCAACAAAACTCGTAAACAACAACAAGATCGGAAGAAATGCAGGCCAGGCGCTAAAGTCTGTGGTCGCATATCCAGTGGTTGTGGCGATCGAGACGGTGTGGAAAACCCCGTGCCGGATCGCTGTTTCCAGCCCCTCTTCCGGATAGGACATAGCAAGATAGCTGACCGAGATAATAACTACTGCCAGAATCATCGAGAAATAATATTTAAATTCCGAATCTTGCAGGTAACTACTTATGCGCCGCGAATGCCACGCGGCAAAGTGTAAGCCAAAATTAATTCCGGATAAAAACATGAAGATCACGGCGACTGCCTCAACCGCAACGCTATCGAAATATCCGATGCTGGCATCGTGAGTTGAGTAACCACCTATCGCGACGGTAGAAAAACTGTGGCTTAAAGCATCGAAGGCAGTCATTTTGTCGTCCGCAATATAATAAGCTAGCGCGCACGAAATAGTTAAAGATAAATAAATGTACCAAAGTGCCTTGGCAGTACCGGTTATTCGTGGCGTCAACTTACTATCTTTGACCGGCCCCGGCGTCTCCGCTTTATAAAGCTGCATACCACCAACACCCAGCATGGGCAAAATCGCAACCGCTAAAACAATGATACCCATACCACCAAGCCATTGCAGTTCTTGCCGGTAAAACAAAATACTCTTTGGCAAACCATCCAGACCGACTATAACGGTTGCCCCGGTGGTCGTTAAACCGGACATGGACTCAAAGATTGCGTCTGTAATCGAGAGACGCGGCACATCTGCCAACACCAGCGGCAAACCGCCCGCAATACCCAGTACCGCCCAAAATAACACAACGATTATAAAACCGTCCCTGAGACGCAGTTCCTGCTTTTGTTTACGCTGCGGGTACCACACGACAAAACCCAGTACCAGCAAAATCAAAAAACCCAGCACGAAGGGATACAAGCCCCGACTATGATCAAACAACGCAAACAATATCGGCGGAATCATGGTGATGCTAAACACCATAATCAACAAACCTAAAATACGCTGAATAACTTTAATTTGCATGGTTAGGTGTATTAGAGAAAGGTCGGCTTAACCTGAAAGAGCTTTTCTACTTCATCAATTTTCGACTTATCCGTCACCATAATAATGACATGGTCTTCAGCCTCTATGACTGCATCATGATGCGCCATAAGGACATCTTCATTGCGCACCAAAGCGGCAATCCGCACTCCTTTAGGCAGCTCCAACTCGTCCATACGCCGGCCTACTACGGCCGAGTTCTTTTTATCACCATGCGCGATTGCCTCCAACGCTTCCGCCGCGCCGCGCCTTAAGGAATGTACTGAAACAACATCGCCGCGTCGCACGTGCGTTAACAATGCACCAATCGTGATCTGCTGAGGCGAAATCGGGATTATACCGATACCCTCTTCGACCAGGGCGGCGTAACTTGGTCTATTGACCAAAGACATGACCTTATCGGCACCACGCCGTTTCGCTAACATTGCGGACAATATATTCGCTTCATCATCATTAGTGAGCGCGACAAACACATCGATACTGTCTATGTTTTCTTCCATCATGACATCATCGTCCGCCGCGTCCGCATGCAAGATAACAGTGTTATGTAGATTTTCTGCCAAATAGCGACAACGCTCTTCACTCATTTCAATGATCTTAACCTGAAACTCTTTTTCTAAAATCATCGCCAAACGCATACCGATATTGCCGCCACCAGCAATCATGATCCGTTTGTTTTCCTTATCCAGCTTACGTAACTCGCTGGTAATATCCCGGATGTGTTTAGGCGCCGCGATGAAAAACACCTCATCATTCGGCTCAATGACGGTATCACCGTCAGGTAATATCGCGTATTCCTCATCTTTATCTTTACGGAATATCGCCGCGACCCGGACCTGCTCTTTCATGCCGGGCAAATGTTTTGGTAAGTCACGCAGCTCATGATTAACCAGCTTACCGCCAAGGAAGGCACGCACACTGACTAGCCTTATCTTGCCATTGGCGAAAGTGAATACCTGTTTGGCACCCGGATTTCTTATCAAACGGGCAATATGCTGGGTAACCAATTCCTCAGGACTAATTAAAACGTCTATAGGCGTTGCTTCTTGCTTGAATAGTCGTTCTGAATATTCCAGATAGCTGGTTTCCCGAACGCGGGCGATCTTTTTTGGAGTATTGAATAAAGTATGCGCAACCTGACAAGCAACCATATTGACTTCGTCGCTATTCGTAACTGCGATCACCATATCGGCATCACCGACGCCCGCCTGACTTAACACATCCGGGTGTGAGCAATGACCAACGACGGTGCGCAAATCATATCGATCCCGCAAATCTCTAAGTACATCTCGATTTTGATCTACGACTGTTACATCGTTATCTTCGCCAGACAATAATCGCGCCAGCGAAAAACCAACCTGACCCGCACCTAGTATTAAAATATTCATCTATTCGTCTCGTGAGCTGGGTCGGGATATCGCTATTTCTTTTTTGGCGTGACGCCCAAGGCGCGCATTTTCCGATACAAATGCGTGCGCTCCATACCCACGCGCTCAGCCAACCGGCTGACGTTACCATGGCATTTTTCCAAGTGTCTTATTAGATACTCTTTTTCAAACGCCTCGCGAGCTTCGCGCAATGGTAAGTCGAGAACGGTATCCAATAAACCGATGGCGCTGCCTTGTGCCATCGCAACGCGATCTGACATTAAAGCCTCTTCTGTTTCATCTTGACTAATCTCTTCGCCATCACCGATGGCTAGAAGTCTTTGCACCAGGTTATCCAGCTGCTGCACATTGCCCGGCCAACTGTAATAACGCAGGTAGTTTTGCGCTGCCATAGTGAAGTGTCGGTACTTCATCCGCTGGCTGCTTACATAATAGTCAACATAGAAGGTCAACAATTCAGGAATATCTTCGGGGTGCTCGCGTAAGGCCGGCACGCGCAAAGGCACGACGTTTAAATGATAATAAAATTCTTCGCGAAAACTCTCTTCGCTGACCCGCTGATTTAAATCGTGTTGTGTAGAGGACATAACACGAACATCTAAAGGAACATGCTCACCGCTACCACCACGCACAAAACTCTTTTTCTCGAATACCGACAACAACAACGCCTGTGTTTGCAAATCTAATTCCGATACTTCATTGATATATAAAGTGCCGCCATTGGCTTGATCCAGAAAACCCTGTTCTCCGGCTGACTGCCCGCCAAACAATTCTTCGGCGGCATTTTTACTACTCAAGGCCGCAGAGGAAATCTCGACAAACGGGGCTGTACTGCGCTTACTTTGGGCATGAATAAAACGCGCCAACTGTGCTTTACCAGTGCCCGACTCACCCGAGATCAAGATTTCTGTTTCTGTTTGTGCGGCACGCTCACAATGTTCACGCAACTGTTTTAACTGCGGACTACTGCCGACTGGTGGAATGTATTCTTCGGCGTCCGAATCGTTACGACTATATGAACTCGCTTCAAGAGCCTGCGTTGCGACCCGCACTAGTTTCGCCAAAGAAAGTGGTTTTTCAATAAAGTCGTAGGCACCGATACGGGTCGCCTCAACCGCAGTCTCAACCGAACCGTGACCCGACATCATAATGACCGGCGTGCTCATTCCCTCATTTTCTTTCCAGTCACGCAACAAGCTCACGCCGTCTTCATCGGGCATCCAGATATCCAAAAACACCAAATCGGGCGTCGCTTCATTTCTCTGTTCTCGCGCAACCTTGGCATTTTCCGCGGTACTAACAGAGTAGCCTTCATCTTCCAGAATATCTTTTACGGTATTAAGGATTTCCGGCTCATCATCCACTACTAAAATGTGTGGGCTAGTCATGCATTATTTACTCCGTCACTTTTTCGGTATGCTTTTCGATATGGCAAGCGTACCAGAATTTCCGCACCTCTTGGCTCGAGGTTTTTCGCTACCGCAATTCCACTATGCTCCTCAGCGATTTTCTTGACAATAGCCAGCCCTAAGCCGGTACCCTTGTGTTTACTGGTAACGTAGGGATCAAAAAGCTTTTCCAGCATTTCGGTACCAATTCCAATGCCATTATCACGCACGCTGAGCTCAACATACCGGCCCTGTTCGTTCTCTTTATACCGGGTTATTACCTGAACTTGACCATCGCTGTCTTCAAGCGCTTCATAGGCATTCTTAATCAAATTATGCATGACCTGCCGAATACGTCCGGGATCAACAAAAATCATCGGGATATTTGCGCCTAATTGCAATTGCACCGGACCCCTGTCGTAGTCTGAATACAATTCCGCAACTGATTTGATAAGCAAATTTATATCCTGCAGCTCTAACACCGCTTGTTGCGGACTCGCATATTCACGAAACTCATTCACCATTTTTTTCATGGCTTCAACTTGTTGCACAATCAAGCCCGTGGATTGCTGCAGGATTGCTGCTTGCTCGGGTGGCACCTCGCTCTCAAGTTTATGCACTAAACGTTCGGCCGAGAGTTGAATCGGTGTCAGCGGGTTTTTAATTTCATGTGCCAAACGCCGTGCGACCTCGCCCCACGCAGCGTCACGCTGGGCCGTCTGTAAACTGGTGATGTCATCAAATAAAATAATTCTACCACTCCCCTGTTGTTGTACTTCCGGCAATTCTATCGCTCGACACAACAACAATTTGCGACCGCTTTCACCGAACAAACTTATTTCTGTCTGCCACTGCGGCTCCGCCAATCGCTCAGCTATTTGATCTATAAACGACTCCAGAACCGGCGAGTTATTACGTAAACTTAAAAACGGTCGGCCGACCATTTTTTGTAACGGCGATTTACTCTCTAAAATTACATTGGCCGCATCGTTGGCCGTACGTAATTTGCGCGCCGCATCTATGGTAAGCACTCCTGATGACAAATACCCCAATACCGCTTGCAGATAACTACGCTGATCTTCTATAACTCGCTGACTCAGCTCGGCTGAATTTTGCGCTTGCTCAACCCGCGAAGTCATTTCATTAAACGACTGTACTAAAAAACCAAGCTCATCATGCTGCAATACCG
>CAZUMV010000137.1:5208-8120 GCA_964621435.1 uncultured Thiotrichales bacterium
GCGGCAACAGCTTTGGTTGCGTCAGCCAGCTCTTCGACCGGTTTTAGCATGCGTCGGGATAAGGCAAACGCAGCCCAAACCGCGAATAACATACTCATCAATAACACTAATGATAACGTCAGAATAAAACTGCGCATTAGTTGTTCGCGCGAATAAGTAAGGGTACGCACTTGCGAGTACGATTCCTGCACCTGATTCGACAAGGTTGTAATGCGGTTAGATACCGGAAACATTCCAACCAGAATACGCGGCTCGGATAATGGCCCGAATGACGGCAAACGCACCATGATCCGCATTTTCATGGTGCCATCACCCTGCGGCTCAAGACCGCGAAAATTACGCTCTTGAGCCAAATTCAGGACAACGTCCTCGGTCGGAAAATTTGCTATACCCAAGTCTCCATATTCGCTGCTGGTCGCGATAATGCGATTATTCCGCCCCAACAGAGTGAGCTCCTCTGCGCCGATCGCACGACGATAACTCTCCATATTGAAGGACAAACTAACGTCACTACCGGCTGCGCCCAATTCATTAATTACAGTAGCGACTTCTTCAACCTGGAGTTGATGTTCGCGCATTTGGAAATCTATCGATAAACGCGTTAACTCCATGGCGTCTTCCATTGAGTCGTCAATACTTAAATCAAACCAGGTATCAATCCCGCCGCCCAGGAAGCGGGTCGAGAACCAAAACACCATTAATACCGGCAATAACGCCACAACTAAAAAGCTTAATACCATTCTCCAGGTCAGTCGTGACCCTGATTGCCTGATCCGAATATCTCTAAAAAGCCGGAAACCACGATAAGCAATGATCAGCAACAAAACTACCAACATCAAAAAATTAAAGTAAATCAGGTTTAGATAACGCTCATCAAAGCGCTCCTGATTTTGCGCCGCACCGGCCATAAAATATAACGAGGCCGTGGTTAACAAGAACAACACCAACATTGGTATGATCGAAAATATTCGTGGGTTCATAGCGCCCATGCCTGCCACTTCGTCGCGATGCGCCAATCACGATTCATCAAGGCGTGTATTTTAAGCGGCAAGGGCAACTCTTCAATATCGAGCATAAACTTCACCCGTAAGTCATAGTTGGCGACATCGTTTATTGCTGCTTCTTTTAACAGTGGCAATTCAATGATTTTACTCATGTGTTCCAGCGCGGCCGAGAGCGTATAAAACGAGAACTGGTTTCCATTATTGATATGTCTAACCAGATATTTTTTGCTGAGCGCATGATAGCGCAACTCATAACGATGTTTACGCGAAAAAATTTCGCGATGAAAAACCTTAAAACGTGGCACCCGTACTTGTAACTCGAGCAAGTAAATTTGCCGCACGCCATTGCGCAGCGCATCCTGCATTTCTTCACTAAGCGCGATTTCCAAGCGGGTCGAAAAATTAAAAAAGCCACCCTGCTTGACAGTACTGATGTCACCCATGCGCAAGAAGGCATCGGCACGATCGCTGGCAGCCACCAGCCACGCCGGCAAGGCAACCAAGAGTATGATCAGCATTATCCGTTTCATTCAAGCCAGTTTACTAATGGCAGCATAGAAAAACCCATCCATTCCGGCGAATCCCGGCAAAATCTGTAAGCCATGCGCTGTTACCAAAGCGCCATCGAGCTTGATTGTTTCACATTGAGCTTCTGGGTGCCGCTCAATGAATCGCGCTACCTGATGTTCGTTTTCATCTGGCCATATAGAACAGGTAGCATATAGTAGCCGCCCTCCCGGGGACAGCAACGCCCATAGCGCATCTAGCAACTCTGCCTGCAATTGTACCAACTTTTCAATATCAGCAGCGCTACGATGTAGCTGAATATCAGGGTGTCGTCGCAATACACCCATAGCGCTACAGGGAGCATCCAATAAAATCCGGTCAAACGTTTGCCCTTGCGACCAATCCGGGGTCTGGCGTGCGTCACCAACAATTACCTGTGCATGCCGCTGGCAGCGCTCAAAGTTTTGTTTGATCAATTCAACACGCTCTGCATCGCTTTCCACGGCCAGTAACTCGATGTCTGCTGATTCAAGCAAATGAATCGTTTTGCCGCCAGGCGCGGCACAAGCGTCTAGAACCTTCTGACCGGATTCAAGCTTTAAAAAAGGCGCTGCTAATTGCGCAGCGGCATCTTGCACGCTTATTGAACCATCGGTAAAACCGGGTAGCTCATTTACCGGTGCCGGGCGATCCAGGGTTAATGCACTTTCAACTAAAGGATGCGCCGCTGCTGCGATACCGCTCCGCTGCAACTGCGCCAGCATTTGCTCTCGTGTTATTCTGGAAAGATCTACCCTTAACGTCATCGGCGCCTGCGCATGACTGGCGACTGCAATGTCGCGCCACTGCTCGGGCCATGCTGATTGCAGTTTCGTCAATAACGGCAACGGGAGTTTGTAAAGCACCTCTGGCTTATCAGCAAAATCGGCATGCAAGCTATCTCGCTCACGCAAGTAGCGACGCAGGGTTGCATTGGCTAGGCCGGCCGCCCAGCGAAATTTTTGTTTAACATTAGCGACCGTCTCTTTGACCACGGCGTGTTCGGCAGTTTTTCCATCCAGACATTCGAATAAACCAATCCTTAGAAAACACTCCAGCAGCTGATCTTTGGCGCGGATCGGTTTTTTTAGCATTGTCGCGAGCAATGCACTAATCGTTTGGTGTTCGCGCAATGCACCATAACTCAGCGCTTGTGTGGTAGCGCGTTGACTCTCGGGCAACATACCCAAGACATCTGGTAACGCCCGATTAAGCGACTCGCCACTCAATACGCGGTTAAGAACCAGCGCGGCAGCACTTCGACTGTTCATCCGAACACGTCTTGCAGCGCTGAACGGGAATTAAGAAAATCTCGCGCTGACATTGGTTTTTTGCCGGGCACCTGGATTTGGGTTAGGTATA
>CAZUMV010000138.1:0-8058 GCA_964621435.1 uncultured Thiotrichales bacterium
TCATCATGATCGAACACATCGATGCAGTTGATCAGCTGGAAGAAATTATACAAGTTGACGGTATCGATTTGATTTTTATCGCGCCCTACGACTTGTCCCAAAGTCTGGGGTTGCCGGGGAAATTTGACCACCCCCGGGTACTGAACACGATCAAACCTGCGGAGCAGATGGTGAAATCTGCAGGTATCAAACTGGGAGGTTATGCGGGCACCGTTAGCGACGGTCGGGAATTGCTCGATCGTGGCTATGATCTGGTGATGTTAGGGTATGACGGCAAGTTGGTTGAGGACGGAATACGACCGCTAGTAAACGGCTTGCGAGAATAACCGTGCTCGTGAATCGGTAGGTCCGGTGCCGACTTGGCTCGGCGATTGTTGATCATGCTTGACCGAGCGTAATCATATGGGTGTTGTTGGCAAAAGCGTTGATGTCGATAACGGTAAGTTTTCTGTAATCCAGTTTGATCAGGCCTTGCTCCTCCCAGTCTTTCAATATCTTGCCTATGGCTTGACGCGAAACGCCCATCATATGTGCGAGGTCGCTTTGGGCGAGATTTATCTTATGATCTTTGGTGCTTCCTGATTCATGTTGATCCTGGCGGGCGAGATCCAGAATTCTCTGGCTGAGTCGCTGTGACAGAGGTAAGAGGGCGCTGCTTTCAAAAAAGCCAAACACCAAATGCAGTCGTTGGCATAAAACGAGACTGATTTGTTCGATCAGTTCGGGGTACAGCGTACGCAGTTCGTCAAAATCCTGTTTTTTGAGCGCTGCAAGAACCGTTGGCCCGTTGGCAATTGCGTTTTGAGCTCGTGGTTTGTTATCCAAAAGTCCAATGTCTCCAAAGCAATCTCCTTCATGGTAAGTCAGATAGAGAACCTCTTTGCCTTCACGAGATACATTGAGAATCCGGATTTCACCACTGATAATTTGATACAGCGCGTCTGATTCATCGTTGCACCTGTAGGCTGGTTCGCCGTGCATTAACTGTTTTCGCGTCATGCGCGCAGCGACCTTTGCTCGAACGTTCTCTGGCAGGGGGCTGATGTAGTCGTAAGAGTCGGTCATTAATTTTCAATATACGCGTGAACATGAATCGAATACCGAAGGGTCCAGGGGTAAGCCCTCGGATCCTTGATGTGATTATCCGCCGGGAGCTCGTCGATTTTCGCTCCCTGCATTTTAGCAATCCCTGGGTGGAAGTAACAGCAGTCGGTCATGCTAGTGCAAATCAAGCGGGAGAAGAAAAACTATCGGCGTGACTAAGACTGATATAGATGAGATAAAGCATCAGGGAAAGGGCAGGCTTATACCGGGTTTTTGAAAGTCTGTTGCAAGTAATGCAAAAAGGTCTCTTTGGACTGCGCCCCGGACACCATATGTTTTTCGTTAAAAATATAGGTTGGTACGCTCGTGATGCCCTGACGGGAGATAAACTCAAGCTCGGTTTGTATCTCTTCGGTGAAACGCAAACTAGACAGTACATTGGCGGCGGCGTCACGATCCAGGCCGACTTTTTGTGCGCATTCCAGCAATGTATCATGGTTGTCCGGATTGCCGGAACGCTGAAAATAAAGGTCAAACAATTCGAGTTTCAACGGTGTTTGCAAATCAAAATCTCGCGCCCAATAAAGCAAACGATGCGCGTCAAAGGTGTTATAGATTCGGTGCTCATCCGATAAGTTAAAGCGGTAATTCACATCGGTTCCGCGCTGTTCGATATTTTTCAAGTTTGCTTTTGATTGCTCGGCGCTTCGATTATATTTTTTTCTGGAATATTCTGCGTAGCTTTGTCCGTTTTTTGGCATGTCCGGATTTAATTGAAATGGTCTCCATAAAAGTTCTGCTTTCAGGTCCAGTTCTTTCATCGCTGCTTGCAGACCGTGAAACCCAATCACACACCATGGACAAGAAACGTCTGAGACTATGTCAATTTTAACCAAGATGATTTTGCCTGTAATAGTTATGTCGTTACAATGTAATCTACTGAATTTCAGATACTTTAACCAGCAGATCGCGCCAAAATTCTATCATTGAATTGAAAATCTATTTAAAATTCGATAAAATTATATTGGGGAATTCGACGATCATGTATCAGCCAAAAAGCCTGTAGAAGATAACGATGGGTACATGAATCTGGTCGGAAATTGTTAGAAAGATAATTTGCCAAAAACAAACAACCACTCAGGTATTGCGCGAGATTCCCGAGCGAAAATACTGCTGTTTAATGACAACGAGCCGATTAACGATAAGAAGGCACTATATAAAAATGACATTCGAATTTTCACAACAATCTGAACAACTGCAGACCAGACTCTGGTCTTTCATGCATGAATATGTATTCCCCAATGAGGAGGCTTATGCAGCTCAACTCGATGCCTCTGTGAATCGGTTCACGACCATGCCATTAATGGAAGAACTTAAGCAGTTAGCCAGAGACCAGGGCTTGTGGAATCTTTTTGTTCCGCCGGCACACGCAGATTTTTGCGATCATGACGGAATAAGCAATCTGGATTACGCGCCATTAGCGGAAATCATGGGCCATGTGCTTTGGTCTCCTGAGATCTTTAATTGCAACGCGCCGGATACCGGAAACATGGAAGTGTTTATGAAGTACGGAACAAAAAAACAGCAGGATCAATGGCTGCTTCCACTTCTGAATGGGGATATACGGTCCAGCTATGCAATGACCGAGCCTCAGGTGGCTTCAAGCGACGCGACCAATGTTGAACTTAGCATTGTGCGGGATGGCGAGGACTGGGTGCTTAATGGAAAGAAATGGTTTATTACCGGAGCCATGTATGAACGTTGCAAGATATTCATTGTTATGGGTAAAACCGATCCGGAAAACGAAAACCGTCATAAACAACAAACCCAGGTACTGGTCCCCAAAGACACCCCGGGAGTCAAAATTATAAGGCCACTCACCACATTGGGATATGACGACGCGCCAATAGGTCACGCAGAAATTCATTTCGATAATGTTCGTGTACCGCACGAAAACGTGTTGCTGGGTGAAGGGCGGGGCTTCGAAATAGCCCAGGGCCGTCTGGGTCCGGGGCGTATTCATCACTGTATGCGCCTGATCGGCGCGGCACAACGTTCACTGGAGTTGGCATGTAGTCGAGTCAATGAGCGCAGTACTTTTGGTCGAAAAATCGGAGAACATCAGTCCGTTCGCGAGGAAATCGCACGGAGCTTTTCCGAAATCGAAATGGCTCGGCTGTTGGTGCTCAAGACCTGTAAAAGAATGGATGAAGTTGGCGCCCAGGAGGCCAGGGATTTGATCGCTGCGAGTAAAAGCAGGGTGCCATTAATGATACAAAATGTAATTGACAGCTGTATGCAAATGCATGGTGCCGGTGGACTAACGCATGATTATTTTATGGCTGAAGCATTTAACTATGCGCGCTGGTGTAGACAGGCTGATGGCCCCGATCAGGTGCATCTGATGGCCTTGGGGAAACAAATTATACGGCGGTACGCGAATGACTGATTCGTTTGACGGACTGGATAATGCAGAAAAACTTGGTGAGTACCTCAGCCACAGCATCAATGAATTTCACGGCCTGAAGTCCGCGAGTAAATTCAGTGACGGTCAGTCTAACCCGACTTTCCTGTTGCGGGCAGAATCCGGTCAGTATGTCTTGAGGCGACAGCCCGCAGGTGTGTTGTTGCCGTCTGCTCATGCTGTGGACCGGGAATTTCGTGTCTTGCAGGCATTAAGTGACTCGCCGGTGCCGGTACCGGAGGTATTGCACCTTTGCGAAGACCGTGAAGTACTCGGTAGCATGTTTTTCATAATGACTTATGTGCCAGGCAGGATTTTCTGGAATTCGGCGCTACCCGAACTTGAAGCGAGCCAGCGTTCGCGAATATATGATTCTATGAACGAGGTATTGGCAACCCTGCATGATGTTAATGTGGAGTCCGCCGGACTTGCGGATTTCGGCAAGCCGGGAAATTATTTTCAGAGACAAGTGTCGCGCTGGAGCAGACAATACCGGGATTCCGAAACGGAATCGATTCCAGCGATGGACAGACTGATTGAATGGTTGCCGCAAAATACCCCTGAGGACGATGGCGTGGTCGCGTTAATACACGGCGACTACCGTATCGACAATATGATTTTTGACAGCGAGACGCTTGAAGTGTTGGCGTTGCTTGACTGGGAATTGTCTACCCTGGGACACCCACTCGCGGACCTCGCTTATCAATGTATGCAATGGCGGATGCCGGCCGATGCACCTATTCCGGGCTTGGGCGGGATTGACCGTAAGGCGCAGGGTATTCCCACAGAGCAAGAATACATTGAGCGATATTGCCGTTTAAGGAATATTGATGGCATCAAGAACTGGAAATTCTATCTGGTCTTTAGTTTTTTCAGATTGGCCGCAATCTTGCAAGGAATCATGAAACGCGCAAAGGAGGGTAACGCGTCAAATCAACGGGCGTTGGAATATGGCGGGTTTGCGCCAGCGCTTGCGCGGATGGCGGTCGATGTTCTGGAGAGTGAATAAAATTACCACGGAGTAAGTAATGACCGAGTCATATTTTGACTTAGCCAATAAAACTGCGCTTGTTACGGGTGCGTCAAGCGGCTTGGGCGAGCACTTTGCAAAGGTCCTGGCGGAACATGGTGCCCGGGTTGTGGTGGCGGCGAGACGGCGGGATAAATTGCATGCGCTGGTTAAGTTAATAACAGATAAAGGCGGCAGCGCAGTAGCGGTCGAGCTGGACGTAACGGATGAAGAAAGCGTGCGCGCGAGTTTTGATGCCGCCGAAGATGCGTTTGGTACGATTAACATAGTTTCCAATAACGCCGGAATTGCGGATGCACGCCCAGCGCTCGAGATTGACAAAGAAAGTTGGGATAACGTGATCAATACTAATCTGAACGGTGTCTGGATGATCGCGATGGAAGCAGCAAGGCGCATGGTGCAGGCTGATCTCACGGGCAGTATTGTCAATACTGCTTCTATCCTTGGATTGCGGGTCGCTAATGGTCAGAGTAGTTATGCGACGTCCAAGGCAGGCGTGGTACAGCTCTCGAAAGGCCTGGCGCTTGAGTGGGCACGTTACGGCATTCGTGTAAACGCACTTTGTCCGGGTTACTTTGTTACAGAGATGAACAAGGAATATTTTGACAGCGAACAGGGACAAAAATACATACAGCGTTCCCCAAGCCGGCGCACCGGAGAACTGTCTGAGCTTACGGTACCGTTTTTATTGCTCGCCGGTGATGCTGGTTCATTTATTAGCGGGATTGCTTTGCCTGTGGATGGTGCTCATTCGGTTGGAGATGTGTAAGCGGCCGCTTGGCATTGCTTGGCAGAGAAAATTTCAGGCGCCGAGACCATTTCTAAGCGCCGTCAGCATGCTTTGCTGCATCCGTTGACTTACCCGTGCTTCGGGAACAAACATTTCAGCACCGTGGTAAAGTCCTGGAAATACACCTAATTCAGTAGGTACATTTGCCTGCATGAGCCGTTGTGCGTAGGCAATACACTCATCTCGAAACAAGTCCTGACCACCAACGCAAATATAGGTTGGTGGCAGATTGGTCAGGTCGGTTGCGCGCGTGGCAGCGGCGTATGCTGGGGCATTTTCGGCCGGTTCGCCGTCCAGGTACATTTCCCAGGCGTTTATTGAGGTAGTTCTATTCCACAAGACGTGACTTTCGGTGCGTCCGGAAGGGGTGTCGTGCAAGTTATCGAGCATCGGGTATTGCAAAAACTGGAAGGTTAGTGCGGGTCCATTTTGGTCTCGATTCAACAGTGAAACGCCGGCTGCCATGCCGGCACCGGCGCTTACTCCACCAATAGAAATGCGCTCCGGATCAACATCGATTTCGCCGGCATTTTTGTGTAGCCAGAGCAACGCATCATAACTGTCGTGTGTGCCGGCAGGGAATGGATGTTCGGGAGCAATGCGGTAATCTACAGAAACGACTGTGCAATCGCAATTTTTGGCGTAGTACTCAACGAACTGATCTTCAACTCTCCCCATGATATAGCCGCCACCGTGAAGCCAGAGCAATACCGGGCTGTTTGGTAATAAGTTTTTCCGGCGAAATATGTGCAGATCAATCTCACTATCCCGCCCCGGAATACTAATGATACTTTTAGTGACAAGGTCTTCCTGATCGTCCGAGCGAGGATCGGGAATAGAGCCCTGTTGGGCGAGTAATGCCCGCACTTCATCGAGATTATCTCTGGTAATTTCCTGCATAATTGGCGGGAATAAATCTGCTGACTGAGCGACTTCAGAATCGAGAAGTTTTTTAATGTCCATGCTTGGTTCTCTTGTATTGACCCGCGGCGGGGTAAAGTTTTTTATCCGTTCCGCGCTCAAGTTTGGATGCGCTACGTTGGCGTTGAGCGATTGGTAATTCGACTGGCGCGTCCGATCGAGCTACCATGCCAAATCGAGCAGTTCGACGATTTCATGTTTGCCTTGTACTGGTCGTGGATTGGTTAGCAGGTGAGGCAAGTCCATAGTGAGATCAGCAACCAGAGCCAGGTCTTCTCGTTCCAACTCCTCGAGTTCTCCAAGGCGGGTGGGCAGGCCGAGATCGGTAATCAGCGATTTCACTGCGGTGGCGCAGTTGGCGGCTGCAGTTTCGTTGGAGTCATTTTTGTCCGCAACACCGATTACCCGGGCAACTCGCGCCAGTGGATCGATAGAGGCCGACATATTCCATTCCATCACGGTAGGCAGCATCACACAGGAACAAATGCCGTGGGGTATATCGAAGCTGCCTCCGAGCACATACCCGATACCATGACTGAGTCCCGTGCTGGCACCAAGCGCCGCCCAGCCGCTGTGCCACGCGGCCACCTGCAGCCACGCGCGGGCGTCCAAATCGTCAGGAGCTTTTTTGCATCGTGGTAAGTATTTAAATAGCAAGCGCGCTGCTTCATCCGCTAAAATTTGTGTATGCGGATTTCCTTGGGTGGAATAAGAAGCTTCAATGGCATGATCGACTGATCTGATCAGCGTCGAAAGCCATAATTCATGCGGCGTGTGTTTTACCGCTATCGGATCGAGAATTGCCACGTTTGGTGCGATAGGCGGTGCAACAATTAAATATTTTTTATTTCTATCTGGGTCAGTTACGCCAGAGATCCCAGAATATTCAGCAGCACAACCGGTTGTGGGGATCGCAATATGCGGGACTGGTTTGGTCAATACAGGCATTTGTGGAAACTTGCCGCCAGAGAACTGACCGAGATAGGGTTCCAGTCCTGAAATATCCGTGATATCCAAATCTAGTACCACCGCTAACGCCTTGGCGGTGTCTAATGAGCTTCCGCCGCCGATACTCACTAAACAGTCAGCAGAAACTTCTCTTGCTTTTACCGCAGCTTTTAGGATGGTGGGGATAGGCGAATGTGGCAGCACGCCATCGAACACACCGGCTAGACGTTTGCCGAGCGAACTTTCGATTTGTTTTAACAGGGGCGTAGTGTTTACAATGCTGGGGCTGGTAATGACCAAAACACGCTTGCCGCCTAATAAATCGACCTCGTCCCCCAGTTTATCGAGTCCACCTGTACCAACAATGACTTTTTGATTACCAAGGGGTTTATAAACCCCGGTTGGTGAGTTTGTTTCATTACTTCCTGCCATAAATTTCTCACTTTGCGTTATTGCAAAAAAGCGTTTCTCGGTTGCACAATCCGTGCTGTTACTTTAAGCACATATTAAAAACGTGATTGCTCTGAGCTTAATGTATAGAACAGACCCTGCACAGGGGTGCGTTGGAGATGTTAATGTTTAGTGCTTTTCAATTTTCCAGACACAAAAAACAGATCCCGTATTGGTGTGGTCAGATCCTTCGGGCACATGCACTGGTAAACTAGTTTCCTCAGAAAATGGATATTCTATTGATAGATAGAATATCTATCATGCAACAATATTGTCAAGAATTGATTGCCATTGACTTCTAGCCTTCCTGCATTCGTACGACGCGGCCGATGTCTACAGCTGTGGTAAGTTTAGTGTATCCGGCCGGTATTTGTGTACCGTTTTTTTAAACGTGATACGACTTGTTGGTGG
>CAZUMV010000139.1:0-5350 GCA_964621435.1 uncultured Thiotrichales bacterium
TTGTTATGAAAAACGTGATTGGCCACTCTCTGAAGCTATCATGCGCGGTATTGGCCGTATTTTTACTTAGCAGTGGATTTGCACTGGCCGAGTATGGGTTAAACATGCCCAAAGGTGTCACGGAAATAAGCCGCGAGGTTTATGGTCTACACATGTTGATTTTCTGGATTTGCGTAGCGATTGCGTTCGTAGTTTTCGGTGCGATTGCCTGGTCGATCGTGTTTCACCGAAAATCTCGCGGCTATAAAGCGGCAACCTTTCATCACAGCACGGTGGTTGAAATAGTATGGACCGTAATTCCTTTTATCATTCTTATCGCTATGGCGATTCCGGCAGCGAAAACCCTAATCGCTATGGAGTCCACCGAGTCAGCTGACATAACAATCAAGATAACCGGCTACCAGTGGAAGTGGCGTTATGAATATCTGGATGGCGATGCCGCGGGCGTAAGTTTCTTTAGTTCTTTGTCAACACCGTTAGAACAAATTAATGGTGGCGATGCTGCTTCGGAGCAGGCGCGTGCCGAAAACCCGAACTATTTGCTGGAAGTGGATAACGCTTTGGTTTTGCCCACCGGCAAGAAAGTTCGTTTTCTTTTGACAGCAGCGGATGTTATTCATGCTTGGTGGATTCCGGATTTTGCAGTCAAAAAAGATGCGATTCCCGGTTTCATCAACGAGATGTGGACGGTAATCGATGAGCCTGGTGTGTACCGCGGTCAATGTGCAGAGCTATGTGGTAAGGATCATGGTTTCATGCCGATTGTTGTTATTGCCAAAGATGAAGTTGAATATGCGCAGTGGGTTTCAGCGCAACCAGATGCTGCAATTTTAAAAACCGATGTGGCGACCGGACAATAGGTGAAAGGTGATCTCGATGAAATCAAAAAATGCATTTTTCGGTGTTGTAGTGATCGGCCTTGGTTTGCTGGCATGTTCGCCGAAGCCTGATTCTGCGGAAGCTGCTACCGGAGCTGCTACCGGAGCTGTAGCCGAAGCTGCCGAGCAAGCCCCCGCGCTAAGCGCGGTAGCACAGCGCGAAGACCCGGTTTTCGTCGCTGGCAAAGCGGTCTATAACAGAATGTGTGTGGCGTGCCACCAAAGCCACGGAAAGGGTTTGCCACCGGCTTTCCCCAGCATTGCTAATAGTGCCGTGGTAACGGGGGATCTGGATGGCCAGATTAATTTAATTCTCAACGGCGTGTCCGGTACCGCGATGGTGGCTTTTGGTCCGCAGTTAAGTGATGACGATATAGCAGCGGTCATTACCTACCAACGCAACGCGTTCGGTAATGACACTGGTGACGTAGTCACGCCAGAACAAGTAGCGGCTTTAAGATAAAAGATTAAGAGTAAAGGAAGAGAAAATGAGTTCAGAAATGGTTGATGACCATCATCATGAGGAACACCCGGGCTTTTTCAAGCGCTGGTTGTTCACCACGAATCACAAAGACATAGGCACACTATATTTATTGTTTTCCTTGCTAATGTTTTTTGTTGGCGGTGCAATGGCGATGATTATTCGCGCCGAGTTGTATATTCCGGGACTGCAAGTTGTGGAGCCCGGGTTTTTCAACTCCATGACCACAATGCACGCATTAATCATGATTTTCGGTGCGGTTATGCCCGCGTTTACCGGTCTGGCGAATTGGTTAATTCCGATGATGGTTGGCGGTTGTGACATGGCGTTGCCACGTTTGAATAACTGGAGCTTCTGGATTTTACCGTTTGCCTTCACCATGCTGTTGTCGACACTGTTTATGCCCGGCGGTGGACCTGCTGGTGGTTGGACCATGTATCCGCCATTGATGCTGCAAACAGGTGACGCAATGCCGTTCGTGATTTTTGCTATTCACCTAATGGGTATCTCCTCGATCATGGGGTCAATCAACGTGGTGGCGACTATTCTAAATATGCGTGCTCCGGGCATGACCTTGTTGAAAATGCCTTTGTTTGTATGGACCTGGTTGATCACAGCCTACCTGTTGATTGCCACCATGCCTGTATTGGCTGGTGCCGTGACAATGTTATTGACAGATAAGTACTTTGGCACAAGTTTCTTCAACGCCGCCGGTGGTGGTGACCCGGTTATGTTCCAGCATATTTTCTGGTTCTTTGGTCATCCCGAAGTGTACATTTTGATTTTGCCGGCCTTTGGTATTGTTTCGCAAATCATACCGACCTTTGCGCGTAAGCCTTTGTTCGGTTATTCGTCAATGGTTTATGCAACGGCGAGTATTGCGTTTCTATCATTCATCGTTTGGGCGCACCACATGTTCACGGTGGGTATGCCGCTGGTGGGTGAGTTGTTCTTTATGTTCTCGACCATGCTTATCGCGGTGCCAACCGGGGTGAAAGTTTTCAACTGGATCGCGACCATGTGGCGCGGTTCGATGACCTTTGAGACGCCGATGCTATTCGCTATCGGTTTCGTGGTGATGTTCTCGCTCGGTGGTTTTTCCGGCCTGATGCTGGCAATAGCGCCAGCGGATTTCCAATACCATGATACCTATTTCGTAGTAGCGCACTTCCATTACGTGCTGGTGCCGGGCGCGGTCTTCGCGATTATGGCCTCGGCCTATTACTGGTTGCCAAAGTGGACCGGACACATGTACAACGAAACGCTCGGTAAGTGGCATTTTTGGCTATCGACTATTTTCGTTAACCTGACGTTCTTCCCGATGCATTTCGTTGGCCTGGCTGGGATGCCGCGGCGTATCCCGGACTATGCATTGCAATTTACCGAATTCAACACCATGGCTTCGATTGGGTCATTCGGTTTTGGTATCGTGCAATTGCTGTTTGCCTTTATCGTTATCCAGACCATTCGTGGCGGCAAAAAAGCGACCGATCAAGTGTGGGAAGGCGCCGAAGGTTTGGAATGGACCTTGTCGTCACCACCGCCGTACCATAGCTTTAACGAGCCACCGCCAATTAAGTAGGCTGGCTTGAATTAAAAAAATGGATGAGCTAAAACAAAAAAAACGAGCGCGGATTACCGCGGCCATATTGGGGCTGGTTGCGCTTGGCTTTTATTTGTCGGCGTTCCTTATCATTGGCGGTAAGTAGTTCAATGTTCAAGAGCAACGTTTTTCGCATTACATTAATTCCGATCTTCATGTTTGGTTTTGGTTACTTAATGGTGCCGATCTACAACGTCTTTTGCGACATAACCGGTTTAAACGGCAACACGACTGTCGTTAAAACCAAACAAGAAGTTAACTTCAAAGAAGATCCTACGCGAAAAATTAAAGTGCAGTTTGTTGCTAATCTAAATAGTAGCTTGAACTGGACTTTCGCCCCGGAAGTTTTTGAATTGGAAGTGCATCCTGGCCAGCGTGTCGTCACTAACTTTAAAGCCATCAACCACCGTCCCGATGCGGTTGTGGGTCAAGCAATTCCAAGTGTGATGCCAAGCACAGCGTCGCGGCATTTCCACAAGGTAGAATGTTTTTGTTTTAACCGGCAGGAGTTTGCTGCCAAAGAAGAGCGCTTAATGCCAGTGGTCTTTGTCGTCGACCCGGCGATACCTGAAAAGGTAGAAGTGATTACGCTCTCTTATACTTTTTTTGACGTGACCGAGAACGAAACCGCGTCACTTACCGATTTTACTATTGCAGTCTCTGCTGGAGGTTAGACCCGATGTCAGCTCACGCCCATGATTCAAACGCCTATTATGTTCCGCACGGAAGTCATTGGCCTATTACCATGTCAATTGCCCTCACCACGTTGTTGGTAGGTTTTTCAATGTATTTGAACGAAAACAGTATTGGGCCGATTTTAATGGTGATCGGGTTTGGTATGACTATTGCTTTTATGTATGGCTGGTTTAGAACGGTCGTTATTGAAAGCGAAGCCGGTACTTATAACGAGCAGGTCGATCGTAGTTTTCGTTGGGGTATGTTTTGGTTTATTTTTTCGGAAGTCATGTTTTTCGCGGCCTTTTTTGGTGCGTTGTACTATGCGCGTACCTTGTCGGTGCCGTGGCTTGGTGGTGCGGGTGCCGAACTCACTACCAACACACAATTATGGGCCGGCTTTGAAAGTATCTGGCCAACCAATGGTCCGGATGGTATTGGTGGGGATTTTAAGCAAATGGGCGCATGGGGCTTGCCTGCAGTAAACACCGCTTTACTACTAACTTCTGGCGTCACCTTAACCATTGCTCATCACGGTTTATTAAATAATCACCGCAAGCCACTTATCTGGGGCTTGGTTGCTACTATCATATTAGGTGCAATATTCATGGGCTGTCAGTTCCTGGAGTACTATGAAGCCTATGCTCACTACAACCTTAAAATGACCACCGGTGTTTACGGTTCAACTTTCTTTATGCTCACCGGTTTTCACGGTATGCACGTAACGATTGGTGCGATTATGTTAACCGTGATTTTGTTCCGGGTTCTGAGAGGACATTTTACTCCAGAACATCACTTCGGATTTGAAGCGGTCGCCTGGTATTGGCACTTTGTAGACGTGGTCTGGTTGGGGCTATTTATTTTTGTCTATTGGCTTTAGGTGCGGAGCGCTAATAGGGTTTTGGGTTACCGCCGCTGAAGTACATCAGCACCATCACAATCACGAATGCAACAACCGATAAGCTAATGCGCATGGTTAGTGCTCTCACCATGCGCTTTGAGTTTCCGGTGTCGCGCATCATATAAAACATTGCTGATGCCAAGCTGCCCAAGATAATAAGAAACAAAAATATAACGAAAAGTTTCGTGATCATGTGAACCCCTAAGTGATGGATCAAGTATACCTGAGCCGCTCTCAATGCGGAGGAATTTCCGGCCTCTCGATTCTGGTCCTGGTAATGCTATGTATTTTTCTCGCGCTGGGGAGCTGGCAGCTGCATAGAAAAGCGGAAAAAGAAAATATCTTGGATACCGAGCAAGCCGGCGCTCAATCCGCCGCTGAAACGATACCGTTAGGATTGCAAGATTATAGTCAATGGCGTTATCGCCCGGTTGTCGCTGACGGACAGTATTTGGTTGAAAAACAGTTTCTGCTCGATAACCAAATTCGCGACCGTACTGTTGGATATAACGTGATGACACCATTTAAGTTGCTAAGTGGCGATATAGTCTTGATTGACCGGGGCTGGTTGTCGCAGACCGAATCAAGGTCTAGTTTGCCAAACATTGATATACGCAATCGGAAGCAGACTTTGTCGGGCAAGTTATATACGCCGTTTGCTGATGGCTTGCGATTGGGTTCGGTGGACAATGGCAGTAGTGGTTGGCCACGAGTGATACAATATATCGACTACCAGCAGTTGGCGGAACAATTGCAGCAGCCATTGATACCGGTGGTATTGCGGCTCGCACCAGATGAACCGGATGGTTACC
>CAZUMV010000139.1:5360-8015 GCA_964621435.1 uncultured Thiotrichales bacterium
TTACCGCAGGGATTGGAAAACGGTTGCTTTCGGTCCGGAACGCCATTTGGGCTATGCCGTACAGTGGTTCGGTTTAGCAGCCGCGATGTTGGTTATTTTTATTATTTTGGTAAGAAAGAAAATTGAATGAAGTAAAAGATACTGACGGTAATCTAAAGTCCAGGGCAGGTCTGCTTGGCATGCTTGCAATATTCTTTGGGCCGTTAGTGGTCGCAATCTGGATGTTTTATAATTTGGATGCATGGCAACACCCGCAACAAAGTAATTACGGTGAGTTAATGTTGCCCATCCAGCCGCTCGAAGTTTTTAATGGGCAAGATGAAAGCGCGAAGGCTCTGGATCTCGGTATATTTAAAAACACCTGGACGCTCGCCTATGTCGGCGCAGGTGGCTGTGATATCTATTGTGAGACCTCGCTTTTTAGCATGCGCCAGTCTCGTTCAATGTTAGGCAATGACATGTCTCGTTTGCAGTATTTGTTTCTTGCTATTGACCAACAATCCTTCGAAGCCGCCAAGCAGCTGCAAGCGCGTCATCCGAAAATGTTAGTAGTGAGAATTACCGATGGTTTAGAGACAATGTCACAATTCGGTGATCAACCACAGAGCAAAATGTTTTTGATTGATCCCCATGCCAACCGGGTTTTGCGTTACGAGCAAGGGTCGAGCACCAAGGGTTTGTATGGCGATTTGCATAAACTCCTTGAAAATTCACGGATCGGCTAATGAGCGAAGTATTTGAAAATAGCCCGGTAAACCTGCGACAGAAAGTCGCCGCCTACTATGAGTTGACCAAGCCAAAAGTTGTGATGACTATGGTTTTTACCGCCTGGACAGGCATGTTCTTAGCTCGACCAGGTACTTTTCCTCTAAACGCATTTATATTTGGTACCTTGGGCATCACGCTGCTGGCAGCATCTGCCGCCGCCGTCAATCACGTTGTTGATAGATACATTGATGCAAAAATGTATCGCACAAAAAATCGTCCTTTACCCAGCGGCAATATAACCCCGCGTAATTGTTTCATATTCGCTTTTATTCTGGGTCTCGTCGGTATTGTGGTATTGGTGCTGTTCGTTAATATGCTAACGGCCGTATTAACTTTGCTCTCATCGGTTGGATATGCGTTTGTTTACACCATGTACCTAAAACGCGCGACCCCGCAAAACATCGTTATTGGCGGCATCGCCGGAGCCACGCCACCTTTGTTAGGTTGGACTGCTGTTACCAATTCCGCAGATCCATACGCCTTGGTATTAGTGTTAATAATTTTTACCTGGACGCCACCACATTTCTGGGCCTTGGCAATCGCTCGAAAAGAAGATTATGCCAAGGCCGGTATTCCCATGCTACCGGTTACCCACGGCACTGACTTCACTTGCGTGCAAATCATTTGTTACACCATCTTATTATGTCTCATTACCATGTTGCCATTTCTAATGGGTGAGAACGGGGTGATGTATTTGACCGGGTCTATTTTTCTAGGTGGTATGTTTTTGTATCACGCCTTAATGATGTGGCACACTAAAAGTGATATGTGGGCGATGAAGACTTTCGTTTATTCTATCGTTTACCTGTTGTTATTATTCAGTTTTCTTTTGATTGATCGGTATTTGCCCCTATTACTAGCTCGAATTCCCGCCGCTTAGAGTCACCCACAAAACGCGTTTGCGTCCGCGCGAGCATATCTACGATTCTTAATTAACTAGCTTGTTAAAAAAGCCGTGTTTCACTTTGTTAAATCTAAGTGAGAATTTGTTACATATATATAGGACTGTTTACAGTCTGTTGGCTCGTATTGTTTTATCCTAACCCGTTATCCACTCACTTATGAATGCGCGGTCAGAAAAAATGAAGCACGAAGCAATCCTACCTTTTGAAGAAGATTCCCTGGAGCCATTGATGTCTAAAGAAACTCTGGCTTACCACTACGGCAAACACCACAAGGCTTATGCCAACAATCTCAACAAACTGATTGTCGATACAGAGTTCGAAGACATGAGTTTGATAGATATCATTAAAAATTCTACCGGCGGTATTCATAAAAACTCCGCTCAACTATGGAATCACTCTTTTTTCTGGAATTGCCTCACCCCCCTAAATGAATTTGAGGTCGAAGGTGCTTTCCTCGAGGCGATGAATAATGAGTTTGGTTCTCTTGATTCGTTTAAAGAAGAGTTTACTAAATCCGCCATGGGTAATTTTGGCTCTGGTTGGACGTGGTTAGTGAAAGATAATACTGGCAAACTTTCGATTGTAAATACTTCTAATGAAGGCTGTGTGCTATCTGATAATCTTATCCCATTGCTGGTGGTGGACGTTTGGGAACATGCTTACTACATTGATTATCGTAACGCTCGCAACGAATTCCTTAAGTATTTTTGGGAGTTAGTAAATTGGAGTTTTGTGGCTGCTAATTTCGACGCGTAAAATCATATGATCCAGTGCTTTATACAGCTAAAAGTAATAAAAAAGGGCTTCTCCGAGTGAAGCCCTTTTTTATTGCTCTGATTTTAATTACAGCGCGGAGGGGTTAAGTTGCCATACGGCAAGGTTTAAAGCGCCCGCGAATGTGACCCAAAGCAAGTATGGAATCATTAATGCACCGGCCAGAATATTGATACGCCAAAAATTCACGACGGTCAGTAAAATGAAT
>CAZUMV010000140.1:0-8006 GCA_964621435.1 uncultured Thiotrichales bacterium
CACCGATATCGCGCTGGAACTATAGTGGTTACAGCGTCTACTTCGAGTACAACATTGTGCTACATTCGCTTGTTCACCGGCAATAACGAGATCGTTGCGCACTACATTCGCGACGCCACTTTCACTTAAGCTGTACCCCCTGTCGCCGCTGACTGTTATCCTATACGGATGCAAATCAGAGCATCAATTGCCGACTTAAAGCAACAAAACTATCCTGATCTGGGACAACTGACAGAATCCGGCGCAGCTCTGGTTCTGAGCGAGTTATCGCGGTCAGAAAAGCGGCTTTTGGTAGTGATCGTCGAGGATAGTCATAGCGCCGACAAACTCAGCGAAGAAGCAAGGTTTTTTCTGGATCAAGGCGAGCATAAATTGCTTAGCTTTCCCGATTGGGAAACCCTGCCCTACGACCTTTTCTCTCCCCACGACGAAATTATCTCGGCGCGCCTGAATGCCTTGCAACGCCTTGCTGAAACCAGGGATGGTCTTTTGATCGTGCCTATTGCCACTTTAATGCAACGCGTGATGCCGAAAAACTGGATTCAAAGCAACTGTTTCGACCTGAATGTTGGCGATCAACTAAATTTGGCGCGCTTTAAACAACAACTGATAGCAGGCGGTTATCGTAATGTTGATCAGGTTCTGGGCCATGGTGAATATGCGCATAGAGGTTCGCTAATTGACCTATTCCCCATGGGAAGCAAACACCCGGTCCGGATCGACTTATTCGATGACGAAATAGAATCACTCAGATTGTTCGACCCGGACAACCAGCGCACCATATTAAAAACCGAGCAAGTAAAAGTATTGCCCGCGCGCGAATTCCCGCTTGATCAAGAGAGCATTAGTAACTTCCGCTCGAAGTATCGACAACAATTCTCTGGCGACCCGCAAAAAAGTCCGGTCTACACAAGCATATCTCAAGGCACTCCATGCGGTGGTATCGAATATTATTTGCCATTATTCTTTGAGCAACTCGAAACCTTGTTTGAATATCTGCCGGACAACGCCTTGTTCTGCCAACTGCATGAATCCCTAAATCACGCCGACGATTTCTATACCAATACCCAAACGCGTTATGAGCAACGCCGGCATGATCAAACCCGACCGGTGGTTCCACCGGAACAACTTTATCTGGATAGCGAAGAGGTGCACAAAAAATTAGAGCAGTTTGATTTTTTTTCAGCATCATCTTTGAAGCTCACCAAAAGTGGAGCAAAAAACTTCTCGATGCACAGCCTGCCTGAGCTAGCCTTAAAAATCAGACAAGAAGATCCAGCCGCAGCGATACAGAAGTTTATAGCGGATAATGAGCAACGAATTTTATTTACTGCCGAGTCGGCGGGGCGACGTGAATTTCTATTGGAAACATTGCGCCCGTTCGGCATTCGACCTCGCAAGGTTTCTGGTTGGCACGAATTTCTTAACAGTAAAGAAGAGCTGGCGGTAACTATTGCCCCGCTTGAAACAGGGATTCGGCTTAGCAAAGATGCCTTGGCAATCGTCCCTGAATTTCACCTGATCGGTAGTAGCACACAACGAACTAAAAAGCGTCGCCGAAAAACGCCCGATGCGGACGCTATCGTGCGCAATTTAACCGAACTGAACATTGGCTCACCCGTGGTGCACGAAGAGCATGGTGTCGGCAGATATCTAGGTCTTGAGCGGATTGAGATAGGAGATACCGATACAGAATTTTTATGCATGGAGTATGCCGGTGCGGATAAACTCTATGTGCCAGTAGCCTCATTGCACTTGATTAGTCGCTATACCGGCGCCGACCCTGAAAATGCGCCACTGCATAAACTCGGCACCGATCAGTGGCAAAAAATCAAACGCAAGGCGGCTCAAAAAGCGCACGATGTTGCAGCTGAGCTATTAGATATCTACGCAAGACGCGCTGCCCGGGTCGGACATGCTTACGCCCTGGACGCAACAGAATACCAGGCGTTTTGCGCCTCATTCCCCTATCAGGAAACTGAAGATCAAGAAAAAGTCATCGCTGCGGTTATTGCAGACATGCAAGCACCGCAACCAATGGATCGGGTTGTTTGTGGCGATGTTGGATTCGGGAAAACAGAAGTTGCGATGCGCGCAGCGTTTGTGGCTGTCGCCGCCGGCAAACAAGTGGCGATACTCGTGCCTACTACGCTGTTGGCCGAACAACACGCCGCTAATTTTGCCGACCGCTTTGCCAATTGGCCGGTTAAAGTTGAAAGCCTGTCGCGGTTTAGAAAAACTTCGGAAACCAAGGCTATTATGAACAGTCTTGCCGATGGCACCGCAGATATCGTTATCGGTACACATAAGCTGCTGCAAAAAGATATTAACTTCAAACGTTTAGGCTTAGTGGTTGTCGACGAAGAGCAACGCTTCGGGGTAAGACAAAAAGAAAAACTCAAGAGTCTCAGGTCAGAAGTAGATATTTTAACCATGACCGCCACGCCAATTCCACGCACTATGAACATGTCGCTCAGTGGATTACGCGACATGTCAATTATCGCCACACCACCAATGCTCCGGCAACCCATTAAAACTTTCGTCAGCATTTGGGATGACACCCTAATTAGCGAAGCATGTTTGCGAGAGATTAATCGTGGCGGACAAATTTTTTATCTGCACAACGAAGTAAAGACCATAGAGAAAACTGCCTATCAATTACAACAACTACTACCGGACGTGGCGATTGAAATCGCGCACGGCCAAATGCCCGAAAAACAGCTCGGGCAAGTTATGGATGACTTTTATCACCAGCGGTTTACGATCCTCGTATGCACCACAATTATCGAGACCGGTATCGACATTCCCTCGGCCAACACCATAATCATCAACCGCGCTGACAAATTCGGGCTGGCACAATTACACCAATTGCGCGGCCGCGTTGGCCGCTCCCATCACCGCGCCTACGCGTACTTAATGACGCCAGAGCGCAAAGCGATGACTGCCGATGCCATTAAAAGGCTGGAAGCGATTGAATCACTGGAAGATCTAGGTGTTGGCTTTACGCTTGCCAGCCACGACCTCGAAATCAGGGGTGCAGGCGAATTACTGGGTGAAGGGCAAAGTGGTCAAATCCAGGAAATTGGCTTTTCCATGTATAACGAACTATTAGAACGCGCGGTTAAATCACTAAAATCCGGAGAACACAACGATGACCTTATTGATAATACAGTGACCGAAGTTGATCTCGGCCTACCGGCATTACTTCCGGACGATTATGTGCCCGATGTACACAGCCGGCTAATTTTATACAAAAGAATTTCTAGCGCCAAAGACAAGGACGAGTTAAGAGACCTCAAAATTGAACTCATCGACCGGTTTGGTTTGCTGCCCGAATTCACTCAATATCTTTTTGATGCTCAAGAATTACGCCGCCAGGCGAATTCACTTGGCGTTAAAAAAATTACTGCAGGTAGCAGCTGGGTAAAACTAAACTTTTCCAAAACCCCGAATATCAACGTCAACAGACTACTTGAACTGGTACAACAAAACTCTGAGCAGTATACTCTCAAAGGTCAAGAGTCACTCCGCTTTGTCAGTGACGAAATGACGCCGCAAGAACTAATTGAAACCATTAGCGTACTCCTCACGACATTGACACCTACGCAACAACAAGCCGCCTGAATGTTGTTGGTCCAACCAAAGAGCAAAAGCAATGAGCACATCTAACTTAATCGAACGCGCCAGAAACGTGATTCCTGGTGGTGTCAATTCTCCGGTCCGCGCCTTCAATGGTGTTGGCGGTGACCCGGTGTTTATAAAGCGCGCTGCCGGTGCCTATCTATATGATAACAACGACAATCGGTACATCGACTACATTGGCTCGTGGGGACCCATGATTGCCGGACACGCGAATTCGGAAATTGTCGAGGCGGTTGCAAAAGTCATAAATTCAGGCCTTAGTTTCGGCGCACCAACAGAGCTGGAAATTCAAATGGCAGAACGCATAGGCCAGCTTATGCCGTCGATTGAAATGGTGCGGATGGTGAATTCCGGTACTGAAGCAACTATGAGTGCAATCCGACTTGCGCGCGGCTATACCGGCCGGGATAAATTACTCAAATTTGAAGGTTGCTATCATGGACACGCCGACTCGTTATTAGTGAAAGCTGGGTCTGGCGCACTAACATTGGGCGTACCAACATCCCCGGGCGTACCGGCTGCGGTGGCCAATGATACTTTAACGGTTGACTACAATAGCCTGGAACAAGTTAAAGAGATTTTTGCGCAGCATGGTGAGCAAATCGCGGCAATTATTGTCGAGCCGGTCGCCGGTAATATGAATTGCGTTTTACCTGTTGATGGGTTTTTGTCCGGTTTACGAGAAGTCTGTACCGAGTATGGTGCGCTCTTAATATTCGATGAAGTCATGACCGGATTTCGAGTGGCACTAGGTGGCGCCGCAGAAATGTTTAACGTTAAGCCCGACCTAACTGCTCTTGGTAAAGTAATTGGTGGCGGTCTACCGGTCGGTGCATTCGGTGGGCGACGCGAAATCATGGAACATCTGGCTCCGATTGGGCCGGTGTACCAAGCGGGCACGCTCTCTGGCAACCCGGTGGCGATGACTGCCGGCTTAAAAACTCTGGAAATTGTGAGCCGGCCTGGTTTTCACCAACAACTCACAACGAGTGGTGAGCGATTGCTCACAGGCCTTCGAACTGCGGCAAATAATGCAGACGTAGAAATCTCAACCAGTCAGGCTGGTGGCATGTTCGGACTATTTTTTACAGATCAATCTGTAGTAAGCAGCTTCGCCCAAGCAACTAACTGCGATATCGAAAGATTCAAAGGTTTTTTTCACGCCATGCTGGAGACCGGTGTGTATTTAGCACCATCGGCTTATGAGGCAGGCTTTATGTCGTCTGCGCATAGCGCCCAGGATATTGATGACACTGTGGCTGCGGCGGGCAAGGCTTTTACCCTACTAAATTAAAAAAACGCAGCTAATCCGAATCTACTATAAATTTCAACATCGAGCAGGTTAAATTTTAGCTGGCTTGCTCTTGTTCTTCTTCCTGCTTTTTAACATCAGCATGAACTTTTTCCATATCGACGTCGCGTACCTTCCCGATTAACTCGTTAAGCTGCGCTGCGGACAAAACCCCCGGCTCCGCGTAAAGCACAATTTTCTCACGAAAGACCATCAACATAGGTATAGAACGAACTGCGAAAGACTGCGCTAAAGCAGACTCACTCTCGGTATCTACCTTGCCAAAGACAATGTCTTCATGCTCTGCTGCTACCTGATCATAAATCGGAGCGAACGAACGACAGGGTCCACACCACTCGGCCCAAAAATCAACAATGACAATATCATTGTCAGTAATTGTGCTCTCAAAATCACTTTCGGTTATGTCAACGGTTGCCATACTGCGCCCTTTGTTAGTAGTTACTAGAGTTTATTTGGGTTGGTGGTATATTTTCAAGCTTCCTGATGTTAAATCTAGGATATTTGAACAATTAGTTTTCGCTTTCAGTGTTATTTGCAAGCGCATCCAGTAATTTATCATGAAGTCCGCCAAAACCACCATTACTCATGACCACAATGTGATCCTGCGCACGCGCGATGCTTGATACCGAGCTTACCAGCTCCTCTATCGATTGTGCTGCGCGCAAATTACCTCTGATTTTCATACCTGCAAGATCCCAACCAAGGTTCGTGGACTCATATACGAAAACCTCATCTGCTTGATCAAAAGACGGACCCAGAGTGTCCTTATGCACGCCCATCTGCATGGTGTTCGAGCGCGGCTCAAACACCACGATAATGCGTCGTTCTTTAACACGGGCCCGCAGACCTTTTAAAGTAGTTTCGATAGCCGTCGGATGATGAGCAAAATCATCGTAGACACAAACACCATTAATATCGCCACGCATTTCCAGACGACGTTTTATGCCCTTAAACGCAGCTAGAGATGACGCCGCTTGAGCGATTGGAACGCCTGCGTGTTTGGCTAACAAAATCGCTGCCAAGGCATTGCTGGCATTATGCGCGCCGATCAAAGACCACTCGACGTTACCGGTCAGTTCGTCGCCTTGATAAATTTCGAATGCCGAGTAATCTTCGGCCGTTGCTTTATAGTGATACTCAGCGTCGGAATGGTCACCACCAAAAGACTCCATCTGCGACCAACAACCTTCTTTAAGTGTGTTCGTAACGGCTTCGTCATTTAGTGGATAAACCACGAGTCCATTGCCGGGCACAATCCGAATCAGGTGATGGAATTGAGTCTGAATCGCCGCCAAATCCGGAAAAATATCAGCATGATCGAATTCTAGATTATTAATTACCAAACTTTGCGGATGGTAATGAACGAATTTTGAACGTTTGTCGAAAAACGCAGTGTCATACTCGTCAGCCTCAATCACGAAAAACGGTGTGTCTCCCAAGCGGGCGGAACAACCAAAGTTATCCGGCACCCCGCCAATCAAAAAACCGGGCTCCAAACCCGCGTCCTCCAGAATCCACGCCAGCATACTTGAGGTCGAGGTCTTACCGTGGGTGCCAGCAATACCGAGCACCCACCGATCCCTTAAGACATGTTCGTACAACCATTGCGGACCGGAAGTATAGGGAATGCCGCTATTGAGTAACGCCTCAATGATTGGTCGGCCGCGCGACATAATGTTGCCGACCACAACGATATCCGGGTCACAAGAAAGTTGCTCGGGTTCAAAGCCTTCGGTGTATTCAATACCTGCGGCTTCTAACTGGGTACTCATGGGCGGGTAGACATGGGCGTCAGACCCGGTAACTCGATGACCCGCCGCCACTGCCAACTGCGCCAAGCCACCCATGAAGGTGCCGGCTATCCCGAGGATATGTATATGCATTAACTATTCGTCGAGGTCTTCCAGCTCATTACGCAAATCTTCGCCCGCATCCTCTGCTTCAACGCCGTCCGCAATCGCGCGATTGCGTCGCGTTATATAAATCTCTCTTAATTGCTGATAGTTATCGTATAAACCGCTACCTAATAGCTCTTCCGCATCAATTAAGTTAGAGCGAGTGTCGATTATCTCAAGAATATTCAACCGATCGGTTACCGGAGCTTGATCGACATACCTCCTCGGATCAGCATAATAATCGACCGGTGATGCAATGGTATCTCTCACTGTACTTGGACCAAGCACCGGCAGCACCAAATACGGGCCCGATGATACCCCCCAAACACCGAGCGTTTGACCAAAATCCTCATTATGCTTATTCAAACCGGCCGGGCCAGCAACATCTATTAAACCTCCGATCCCGACGGTGCTATTCAATAAAAACCGCAAAGAATCACTGCCAGCCGCTTTAACCTTGCCCTGAAGCAAGTTGTTTACCGCAGTCGGCACATCGTCAAGATTGGAAAAGAAATTACTAACACCGGTTTCTGCAAAACCAGGCATCACGGCACGGTAACCCTTGGCAACCGGCTTGAGTATGGCCTTGTCCAAACCGGCATTAAACTTAAAGATAGATCGATTGATCGACTCCAGCGGATCTTCTGGCACACGTTGATCAGCAGGTACACTGGCGCACCCAAGTTGAAACATAAGTAGACCCAAGATAACAACGTGTTTTTTCATATCCGTCCCTTCACCAAATTACATTTGTATTTATCTTCTCGTAGTACGATTCGCTGCGATTCTTAGACGCAAAGCGTTGAGTTTGATAAAGCCCTCGGCATCGGCTTGATTGTAACTTCCACCGTCATCATCGAATGTGGCGATAACCTCATCAAATAACGTATCGTCAGACTTTCTTCCCACTACAATTACATTCCCTTTATAAAGTTTCAAGCGCACTACGCCATTTACATGCGTCTGCGACTGATCAATAAGACCTTGCAGCATTTCTCGCTCCGGACTCCACCAGTAGCCATTGTAGATAAGACTCGCATAGCGCGGCATTAGCTCATCCTTCAAGTGAGCAGCTTCACGATCTAAAGTGATTGACTCTATGGCGCGGTGCGCACGTAACATAATGGTACCGCCGGGGGTTTCATAGCAACCACGAG
>CAZUMV010000141.1:0-7987 GCA_964621435.1 uncultured Thiotrichales bacterium
TGTATTGATGGTGACGTTTTTTACCGATGATTTAGATGATGTTAAAGCCCAGGCCATTGACCCGCCTAACCTTATTCCGACGCTACCCTATTCGAGCCGGTCAAGCATGGTTGTCCGCGGTAATAGTGGTGAGTTATTAGAATTAATAGAGGATCCGAATTAACAGATGAAACCTGATATAAAAGCTTTTCAAATAGTCCTTATCTTTATCACTTTGCTATTCTCGAATGGCTGTAGCAAAGAAAACGACCCCTATGTTGCACGCGTAGGTGCGGTATCTTTTCCCGGAACGCCCTGGCATCGGATGTGGACATTTGCGGACAAAAACCTCAAAAAGGCCAATGGGCCACTATCATTTGACATGTATCTTTCCGGTGAACTCGGTACTGAAGAATATGTGTATTCGCAAATTCGTCGTGGTCGCACTCAAATTGGCGGGTTTTCACTGCAAGGCTCAGCTAACGTAGTCCCAGAGATCTCATTACTGTTAAGTCCGTACTTGTTTGACTCCTATGCAGAGGTCGATTTCATTACCGACAATTACATCGGACCTTTTTTCGATGAATTGTTCGCAGAAAAGGGACTGGTCATACTTTCATGGTCAGAAGTCGGCTGGACGAGTTATTACGCGACCGCCCCCTTTTCCGTACCCGATGATTTGGCCGGGCGAAAACTTCGCTCTTCAAAAGCTTTATCTTCGCAGATAATGATCGATAGCATTAACGGTAATGCGGTACCGCTTCCGTTTCCAGACATCATCCCGTCTCTACAGACCGGTTTAATTGATGGCGGTGAGAGTAGCTCCATTTTTTATGCTTTGGTTGGCACGCCTAAAGAAGCACCCTATTTAACCCTAACCAAACATGCTTTTGATACTGGCTTGATTATTGGCAGCAAAACCTGGTTGGAATCACTTTCTACCGAAGCTCAACAATCGCTGTACGATGCGTTAATGCCGGTAGATCAAAGCCGCAAAATGGTGAGAAGTTATGAACAAGACGTACTAAAAAACCCCGGGAAATTTGGAATTCAAAATTTGCATGAGCTAACCGACGAGGAGCTCGCATTGTGGAAAGAAGCAACAAAAGATAATCATAAGGTGTTAATCAATCGCATTGGCGGTAGAGCGCAAGAGCTCTACGATTTAATTCAGCAAGGAAAAGCAGATTTCTTAGCTCAAAGTGTAACTAAGACCACTGCAAGCAGCGGCGCATTGTAACGCCTCACTTATTTTTTCTTACGTGCTTTTCTTTTCTTCTTTGTCGCCTTCGTTTTGGGTTTCGATCTTGACCCTACTTTTTTCTTGGAAATCTTCGCGGTTGATCTTGATTTGGACTTCACTTTCTTACTTAACGTCTTTGCCTTAGCTTTGGGCTTGCTGGTTTTTCTTTTCGCCGTTTTAGCCTTTGGCTTAACAATAAAGTCCGGACGGTATTGCAAAATGCCTTTCTTGACGCGCTCCATTTGCTGGTCCGTAAATTCTGTCAACCATTCATCGTCGCAATAGTTCATGTAGTTATGCACGGGTGCCAACTCGCCTTCCTTACACGCACCATTTGGTTCGCAGTCATCTGGTTTACCGTAGTTAGGCGTACTATGACTTACGGTATCGTCAACATGATCACCGTTAATCGCGCAGCCGTCCTGGAAGGTATGGTACAGCCCCAACCAATGACCGACTTCATGCACCGCTGTTATGCCTAAGTCAAAAGGCTTTGCTACGCCACCAGGTAAGCTGGCATCTAGCACCACCACACCATCCATATCACGGTTACCTTCCATATCCCATGGGAAAGTTGCCCAGCCTAACAAACCACCATTCAAACCTGCGGTATAGAAATTCAGATTCCGTTCCGGACTTGCATGCAATTGGGTCTTCGCCTCGCGTTCAGCGCAACTACCGAAATCCATCTCATACCAAACAGGGTTATCGACGTTCTTGACATCGTCCTCCTGATAATCGAACGTAATACCGTAAGCGCCATATGCGTTGTTTAAAACCGCGACTTGTTTTGTGCGCTTGGCTTTACTAACTTTGCCTGAGCTACCATTGGTAATATGGATAAATTGAACGTTTATCTTAATCGTTTGCGGCGATCTTATTCTCTTGCGCATACCACGTAGTATCTGATCGTTTCGTTGTATCTGATACTCATTCGGATTGGCAGTTGCGCAAGTACGGCGAAATATTTTCCTGCTATTGGCTTTCTTTTTCTTTGGCATTTTCTTTAGTTCTTTTCTGGCACTCTACAATAACGAAGCGGACTTGGGTACATCCTCAATGTCGGTGTTAAACGTGGCATTCCAGCGGTTTAAAAACCCGAACAAACTAATCACAGAAACGATTTCTATAATTTCGTTCTCGCTATAATACTCTTTCAATTGATCAAACATCTCATCCGAGACTTCGTTTGGCGTCAAAGATGCTGCGCGCGATACATCCAGTGCGACACGTTCGGCTGCGGTGAACAATGGACTATTGGCATATTCCCAAATCGCGGCAATTTTCTCCTTACCAATTCCCTGCTTTAGTGCACCATGAGTATTGTGTGATTGGCAATATCGGCACCCGGCGACGCTACTGCTCATCAGCGCGATCATACTTTTGAGCTCCATAGGTAACGCGCCCGGGCTATAAATTACTTTAACTAACTCACCTAATGCTGATGTTAAAGCGGGATTTCTCGCCATGATCAACAAGTCATTGGGTCGAAAACCCATGTGCTCTGCCGTTTGTTCAGTGAATTTTTTTAGATCTGCTGACAAGTCAGCAAACTCAAGTGGTTCTAAACGCGCCATTCAACACCTCGTTTTTATAGCAAAAATAGCGACAACTTCGGAAAAATAGTTACGATAATCAAGCCAAGTAATAATAAGCCTATAAAAGGGATAACGGCTTTTACGATATCAACAAACGATTCCTTAAATACCGACATCGCGACAATAATATTTAACCCCATTGGCGGGGTTAGATAACCAATTTCAAGGTTAACAATCATCATAATACCAAAGTGTACTTGGTCGATGCCGTAACTTGCAGCGATAGGTTTTAACAACGGCGCCAGCACTAAAATAGCGGAGCCAATATCCATAACACTGCCAACCAATAACAACACCACATTAACGGCCATCAAGAAACCGACTTTTGTGTCAAAGCTGTCAGTCATCCACTCTACCAACATTGGCGGCACATGATTAAGATTCAGCAACTGATTCAAGCTAATCGCGATCATTAAGACCGGGAAAAGCGAGCCAATCAATGCCGCAGTTCGATTGACCGAGCGCATCACGCCACCGATCTTCATTTCCTGATAGATGCCTACCTGTACTATCAAGGTATAGACTACTGCCACCGCAGCCGCCTCAGTTGCCGTAAAGAATCCGCTGTATATTCCACCCAAAACAATTAACGGCATCATTATTGCCAAAATGCTGCGCTTCCCGGCTGCTAGCACATCCGCCAATGAAAACGCGCCGCGTTGCGACTGTCGCCCCATCAAGACAACATAGATCGCCAGGATACTTGCAATGACAAGCGACGGACCAATACCTGCCTTGAATAGATCGGTGATCGAGGTACTCGTCATGACGCCATAGAGAATGAGCGGAATACTGGGCGGTACAATGATACCGAGCGTACCGGCGGCGCACAGAACACCCATTGCCAGATACTTTGAGTAACCAGCGCTTAGTAATGCCGGATAAAGCACGGTTCCAATGGCCAACATCGTCACAGTAGACGAGCCGGAGATTGCAGCAAACATGGCACACGACAAAACCGCCGCCAAGGCCAAACCACCGGGAATTGCTATTGTCGCTGCTTTGAGCAAATCGACGATGCGGTTGGCCATGCTGCCATGACTCATTAGCGTGCCAGCAAATAAATACAACGGAATAGACAACAAAACTTCTTTGTTGACCGCATACCAACCATCTAAAACGATGTACTCGAATAAGCCATCACCCCAGACCCAGTATGAGTAGGCAGTCGCAATTGCCAAAATAACCAGCAGGTTTTGTCGCAACACCAATAGCGCGACAATTATTACAAGTAAACCGATCACTAACATTACGCTTGATCTTCCAAATCGCGATCCGGAATCAGCGATGGTCTTAAAAAGTAAATGGCGTGTCTAATTGAAGCCAGCAAAAACGCTAAAGGAATCAGCGACTGTAATGGCCAGACCGGCCAACCAAGTACATCGTCAGTTTCAGCCAATTGATAGGTTTTAAAAACTACGACGCATGCTGTAATAACCACGGCGAGGTAAAAAATTGACAAAAACAATTGCTGACAACGGGTTATTAAAGGATCGTATTTTGCCGGTAAAACCTGATCCAGTATTCGTGGCCTAAGGTGTTCACCTTTAGTGGTGGCCAAGCCAAAGCCGGCAAACACCAGCAGAACATTCGCATTTAACGCCATGCGCTGCGCCCAATGAATACCATTACCGAACAATTCTCGCAGCAATACATCCGAAAAAATACACAATGTTAGTAGCGCGAATGCAACTGCACACAAGACCGACTCGATTTTATCTACGTTAGCGAGCCACCGACGGGTATTGCTTACTACCGCTGTGTTCACAGACCAAGTGAACCAGGGTTAATGCGGCGCTCAGGGTCGACAATATCTTTTATTGCGGCAACAAGACTGCGGTTAGCCGGCGCAATCCCTTCTTGATACTGATATGCCTTCCCAATCTGGAAATGAACCGTGCCAGCCTCTCTAAACAATGTGCAGACTTCGTCCTTCAACTTTTCGGCAAAATCCCGTGCTTCCAGGTTCTCTTCAAAACCTGAAATATTATTGAGAACGGAGTCTTCGACATAATGCTGGTGAATTTCAGTTAGCGCATCTTCCCAATACAAAACCGGCTCAAAAATCATCATGTTGGTATCAACCGTGGCGAGCAATGCACCATAGTTCATATTGTAGCCTTCCATCGTTGTGGCATGGCGCTCAAATAACGCGATGGTTTGGTCATACAGCATTTGCGCTTTGGAATGCGAAACTAATGCATGCACCGGTGCCCAACGCTCGCCTTGTGGTCCGATCATACTGTTAACCGGCATAAATGGATTAGCGCGGTTGATTTTGGGCAAGCTATTTTCTATTTCTCTGCCTCCAGCTTCTATACCCAACGCTCGCACCGCTTCAAGAGCCGCATCCGCTCCTGCGGCGCTGTGTTCTTCAATCGAGCAATGCACCGAAAACTTAACACCTTTCATAAAGCCTCTACCAGACAAAGCGACCTTGGCACCGTCTTTAAGAGCACCCAGCACCGAACCACTAGACTTCATAACACCCTTTAGCTGCTCAAAATCCTTGGCCAGACTTTCTCTTTGTAAGCGTTGCGACTGCAGGTAAGGATCAAAAGCAAAACACTCCATTACGCGCTGGCTGCGACCGATAGCACTCATTGCCTTCACTGTTGAGGTGTGATCATCAAATTCGAACGAGATAAAGCGGCGTTCGGCGCGCGCAGGGATCAACTTAAGCGTCACTTTTGTTTTAAATCCAAAAGCGCCCGTGTCGCCACAAAATAATCCCGTTAAATCAGGCCCGTAATGACGAAAGAATGGATCACTATTGGTCTGTGCAGCCGCACCGGTTTTCAGCACTGTTCCATCCGCTAAAACCACCTCCAACCCGACAATTGAATCCGCACCGGCACCATAGCGCCCGGAACCCCAGAAAGCACAATTTTGTGATGCTCCCCCGCCTACTGTTGCATGAATACCAGACAAGGTCCCCCAAAACGGTGTACGCAATCCTGTTTCACTCAATCTTTCGTATAATTGTTTCCACGTAACACCAGCTTCACAAGTGACATACATGTCCTCGGTATTGACTTCAACAATCTTGTTCATGGCCGATAGGTCAATCGTAACACTGCCGGACTCAACCGGAATATACCCGCTGGTATAGGACATCCCACCACCACGCGGGATTACTGCGGCTCCGTACGCGGTACTAGCACCAACCACCGCGGACACTTCAGAGGTTTTTGTTGGCTGGACTACCGTAGTCACAAAATCCGACTTTTCAAAAACGTCTTGTGAATATAAAACCGCGTCTTCTCCATCCAGAACATTAGATTCACCCACCAACGCTCGCAACTCGTCTATCAAGTCCGGTGCCGACATTAATTCTGTATCTGACATGTTTTACTCCGCATTCATTTTAACGAGCGACTTACCGTGATTCTCACCACGCATCAGTTTGCAGAATGCCGCCGGCGCACTTTCTATACCGAGGCTTAGATCTTCCTGCATTTTCATTTTCCCAGCTTCTACCATTGGAATCATGGCATCCAAAAATTCGTTTTGTCGTGGCATGAAGTCATAAACCACCAGCCCATAAAGCACTGCGCGAGCGCCGATCCATGACCCCGGATAAGGTCCAGGGGTCTTTTGTTCATGGTTGTAGTCGGCCATCAGCCCGCACAGGATGACACGTGCTCCAATCGCGAGGTTTCGCGACGCGATATCCAAAACCTCACCACCAACCAAATCGAAAAAAACGTCAACACCATCGGGTGCCAGCCGCCTTAATTCCTCTTCAATGTTTCCCTCGGAACGATTGATGCAAGCATCGTATCCCAGTTCATCCATGGCATATTTAATTTTTTCATCACTACTCGTAATACCGATAATCCTGCAGCCAATGTTTTTAGCGAGCTGTGCAGCAGTTGAACCAACCGCACCAATAGCGGCCGGAATTAACACCGTATCTTCCGGTTTAATTTGCACTTGCCAAATAAGACCCGCGTAAGCGGTTAAACCCGGCATGCCAAGCACTGAAATTGCATAACTCGATGGCTTTAGATCTTTTCGCAACGGGGTCAGGTCACTTTCATTTAGACAGGCATATTCTTGCCAACCACCAAAACCAATAACGGTATCACCAACAGAAAATTTATCACTTTCAGTAGCCACAACAGTACCGACCGTCTCTCCTTTCAAGAGATCACCAGGGTTGACCTTCCCGGATATATGTCGGCCGGCGATCTGACCGCGCATATAGGGGTCGAGCGATAAAAAATCAATCTTTACCAGAACCTCACCGGCTCCGGGAGTCGGCATAGTAGCCTCGACAACTTCAAAATCAGTCTCTTCTGGAATATCCAGCGGCGTCGTTTTTAACCTTACCTGCCTATACTTTGTCATCTTTTTTGTACCTGAATATTGCCTTTTACGGATCGGGCACCCACTGGGATTGGGGGATTGATATGCTTATATTTCGTCAAAACACATATTGTTATATCATTATAATAATCTTTCAGATAATAGCGAGCTTATGAGTACTTCAATACGCAAATTGCCAACATTGTTCGCTGTTACATTTTTCCTTTCAACACTTCTGAACGGGTGCGCGAGCACGTTTACCCCAACGAATTCGACTGACGAAATATCGCAGGTACGCATGGCTGCAGAACAATGGAAAAGTTACTACGAAGCGGCTGACTATGACGGACTAATGACTTTATATACGGATAACCCCAAAGTTTATCTGCACGGGCAACCAGGCTTGGTCGGTATGCAAGCAGTTAAAGACTATTTCAAACCACGGGTTGGTGCCGCAAAAGCAACCTTTGAACTGGATTACGAGAGCATAGAAGTATTTGACGATCTCGCTGTTTTAGTTAGCAAGTATTGGCTCACCTTGAAAACTGACGATTCAAGCAAACCCATTAGAGATCAAGGCAGATCACTCCTGATATACAAAAAAGATCTGAATGGTGATTGGAAAATTGCCTTTGATATTGATCAGGCATCACCTGATGTCAATTGGATCAGCAAAGAACTCATGGAAAAAACTTACTAGTTTGACGATTTAAGTCGTCGCCTACTCATTGTCGAGCGACTATCTTCACAAGGATGTCGGCCAATTTTTCCGGCTCGGTCACCATCGCATCATGTCCTGATGCTATTTCCAGGAAACCCCAATCAGGCCGATCGGCAATACTTAAGGTTCGCTCGC
>CAZUMV010000142.1:0-7973 GCA_964621435.1 uncultured Thiotrichales bacterium
CATATTGAAACGCAAACGACAAAAAGCCAATGATATTTGCAGTGGCAAAACACGATTACTGAATTAGATCAATCGGTAAGCCAGTTGCCGCTTTATTCGGCTCGTTCTACAATCAGTAGTTGTCAGTGACCTTGGGTAACCCGAATCGAATGAAACGCTTACTAAAGGAAATTTCCGCCTGTACGATTTGCCAGGAACATCTACCGTACCCACCCAAACCGGTCATGTCGGCGAGCCCGAATAGCCGTATTATAATTATCGGACAAGCGCCCGGTAGTCGGGTTCAAGAAACCGGCATACCGTGGGATGACCCCAGCGGAAAACTACTACGAAAATGGTTGCAAGTGGACGATGCAGTATTTTATGACCCACAGTATTTTGCGCTACTACCAATGGGTTTTTGCTATCCTGGAAAAGGCAAGTCCGGCGATATCGCGCCTCGCAAAGAGTGCGCACCACAGTGGCACAATCAAGTTATCAATAAAATATCAACGAAACCGCTAACACTGCTGATCGGACAATATTCCCAGGCTTACTATCTCGGCAAGAAAGGTAAAAAGAATCTCACTGAAACGGTCCGCCATTGTGAAAGTTATCTGCCTGAGCACTTTCCCCTGCCACATCCATCACCCAGAAACCGATTCTGGATGACAAAGAACAAATGGTTTGAACAAGAAACCCTGCCTTTACTAAGATCGATTGTCGCCCCGCTGCTTACACCGCAATGAGCAATGCCTTATAAAAAAAATGCAAGCAATAATCGAATAGGTTTTATCATATGCCGATAGAGTCATAACTGTCTGCGATTCGTTCTATCGCAATCATCAGCGCTGCCGTTCTCAAATCTTCAATACGATCGTCCTGATGCCAACGTTCACTAATAGCGCAGTAACCATCACGCATCATGTCATCCAGGCCAGATCGCACGAGGTCTATTTCGGTCGGGCCCTCTACAATTTCATCTAACAGCTCTGCCGGGAAGGTCTTGCCAGTCATGGACTCTATAGCGCTAACAAGGCCTTTCATTTGACGCTCATGCTCACGGCGCTGCAAGCGACCAAACCTGATATGCCCAAGATTTTTCACCCACTCAAAATAGGAAACAATTACACCACCGGCATTAGCATATAAATCAGGAACAATTAAACACTTCTTCTTTTTCAAAATTTCATCAGCAGCAAATGTTACCGGGCCATTAGCAGCCTCTATAATAACTCTGGCCTGAATATCTTTGGCGTTGTGTTCATCAATGGTACCTTCCATAGCGGCCGGAATCAGGATATCGCAATCCATCGCCAGCACCTCGGCGGTATCGGTTTGAAATCCCGGGAATCCGGATACACCATGATTCTTCGCAAGATATTCAAGCAATGCTTCGGTATCAATCCCTTGCTCATTAACTACGGCGCCATCATGCTCGATAACACCTACGATCAAACATTCGTCCTCCCCTGCCAGGAATTTTGACGCGTGCGAGCCAACGTTGCCAAATCCCTGGACCACAACCCGCTTGCCAGCAAGGTTTCCGCTCAAGCCTGCGTACTCGACATCTTTGGCATGGCGAAATAATTCTCTCAAGGCATACTGCACTCCACGACCGGTAGCTTCAACGCGACCACGTATACCACCGCTATCGATCGGTTTACCGGTAACGCATGCTGCGGTATTTAATTCACTCGGATGTAAACGACGGTACTCATCAGCCATCCATGCCATTTCCCGTTCACCTGTTCCCATATCAGGTGCCGGTACATTTTGTGCTGGATTAATAAGATCGCGCTTAGCTAATTCTTGTGTAAAGCGTCTGGTAATCCGCTCGAGCTCATGCTTTTCCCAATCTGACGGGTTAATCACCAATGCACCTTTTGACCCACCAAACGGGACATCCATTAACGCACACTTATATGACATTAATGCCGCTAAAGCTTCTACCTCTTCCTGGTTAGCGTAGGGGGCATATCTGATACCACCCTTAACTGGTTCCCAATGTTCTGAATGAACCGAACGATAGCCGGTAAAACTATACAATTGGTTTCGCAAACGTACACCGAAGCGGACGATATAAGTTGAATTAGCGACCTTAATTCTATTTTTTAAACCCGGAGAGAGATCGGTTAAATCGGCGGCCCGATCAAACATTGTTTCTACCGATCCACGAAAATCAATTCCACTATGAGTTGGTTGTGGCATAACAAGTTACTCTTTAGGTATTAAGCGCGCCCTATTAGACGCCTTTCTCGAAGTATTGAAAAGGATTTTTTCTTCGTCCAAATTATCTTGGTAGAAAACGATCTTGTGCCTCGATATAGCGTGTTACCGAGCAAATTTTCGAATAATTTGGCAACTTTTATTAGCTATCCGATATAATTTTTCGATTCACTGGACATCGAAAAAAACATGACTTTCTTTATCATTGCTGCGCTACTTGCAGTGGGTGTGGTAGTTGCGGCGCTGCTACCTTTCTTATGGTTTTCGAGAAAGGGCAAGAATGAGTGATCACAGCGCAAAGCAAGCTGAGCCCGGGATTGCTGCCGAGCGTCTAAAGCATGACCTATCGCTAAGTCTAGACTTCCGGAGTTATGTTAAGCTCTCGTGCTAGGTTTGCGAACCTCTGAATCATTAAGGTGGTGAATGAATAAGACTTTAGTCGGCTTGTTTTCAATTGTATGTTTTTCGGTAATCACAGCCGTGTGTTACCTATGGGGATACTGGGGAACATTTGATATTGAAATCATTAATCATATTGAATTAGGTGAGCTCATTGTATTGGCCACAGTACCGTTACTCGGTATAGCGATAATGATGCTGGTATGTATATCTTTAGCGTCGATTTTGAGGCTTGATTTACGAAATGACCCAAACCGTTCTGGCGCTAGCGCAGCTATCGGCTCCTTCATTCGCCCCGAGGCAATTTATATTTTAAGTTTAGTCGGCATTATTTTGATCGTGGTAATCGGGGGTACTGCACAGTGGTTGCTACTAGCGATTCCATTTGCATTTTTCACCACAACATTCATCGTATTTAATAATATTTTTGATTCAACCGAATTCAACAAACGAGACTTGTTTTTTGTGGTATTAATCGCGACGCTGTTACCATCAATGGGGTTTGGCTATGGCAAAACCAAAGGCTTACTAATCGAACAAGGCATCAGCTACAAAAATATAGTGGCGGCTCAAAATTTGGGTATAGACAATAACTCGGATTTCCGTTTCCTGGGCACTGTTGGTGAACAAGCTTTTATCCTCGACGGCAAAAAAAACGATAAAATTATTATTGCATTAGAACAGTTGCAACCCCTCGTGTTAAGCGATGTGCCTCAACGAAACACCCCAAACCCTGCAATACCAATATTAGACCCAGATTCCTAACGTGTTTATCTATCGCTAAATCCAAACTGTTTGTCGGGCGAGCGCTTGAAATGCGCGTCGGCAAACACCATTAATGAGTATTAAGTACTGTTGTAATAGAACACAGTGAACGTAAAATAAAGATATTAACCAAGGATTATCATGAACCCAATACGAGTAATTGGTGAATTTCGATCGATTGATGGCGCCGAAGGCCAAGTGTTGCAAGCACTGGCACGCTTGCAACAACCCAGTCTACAACACCAGGGTTGTATCAATTTTCAATATCAACAAGATCAGGATGATCCACAATCATTCTTGGTCGTGTCGCAATGGGACAATCAAGCGAATTTGCAAGATCATTTTGAATCCGATGAGGTCATAGGATTTTCAAACTCGGTCAACGAAATAATGGAAAGCGCGGTAGTCAATACGCTTGACCGTCTTAACTAGGCCTTTACTATAAGCTTGGTGTCCAGCATATTAGTGGACAACCCGTACATATACGCCCGCGAACTCCGAAAAAGGGATATAGAATGCCGTTTCCAATAGCGTTTATTTACTACTGCTTTGTTATCTGGGTAATGTTTTCGATCCTCACTTTTCCACGCATGAGGATTGCCAAAAAACTGATACTTTGTTTTTTCACATACAGCTTTCCGGTTATCGGACCTTTCATTGGCTACAAGTTGCTAAAAAGCCACCGCGATCGCGAGATCCGCAGAATACTACGGGAGCGCGAAGCCTATCGCCGACGAAGCAGTCGTTATGCAGAACCACCCCTACGAATAAGACAACGGCGCAGTGCCCCGCCAGCACCTAAAGAAGTAGTAACGATTCCGGTTGAGCCGGTAGCAAAAGAACCACCACGCGATCCCGATAATCTCAATATCGAAAAGGACACCAATGCACTCGACGGACTTTTGGAAGAAGCACCGATAGATGACTCTTCACCGTACGTGTTCCGTGAGCTTAAAGAAAAACACGATGTACTTCGAGAACTTGAACATGAGTCTCTGGAAGTCTCGGCACAATCAAAGATACTTGGCACCATTGCTTTGATTGTTGTAGTTGCCGCTCAGGTAGGAGTTATATGGTGGTTTCTACAACGCTGAGCGAATAATAGTCAGCATAAAAAAAGGCGCCCTAGGCGCCTTTTTTTACGCTTATTGAAAAACTACTTCTTTAAACGATCTAGCTGCTGTTGCAAATCTTTAATCTGGGTGTTTTGCTCCAGCGTATAGAGAGTAAGCTCTTCAACTTTTTGTAACAGTTTGGTCGCAAAAGAATTTAAATCCAGACCTTCAGACTTCATCTGCTCAGCCGATGGTACATCCGGTAAATGCTTGTTGGTTTTAACAAACTGCTCTACCGTATCCAGCGTTGGCAAGTCATAATCAGACTCAAATACAAAGTCTGCGGTTTTAATGGCTTTACCAGAAACGCGAATCGCGCCTTTGTTACCATCCAATTTTATCGCAGTCTTTTTCTTGCTGTTCTTTATGATGATCTCACCATCAGAACTACCGCCGCCAAGTGTTAGCGTCGCTGACTTGCCATTAACCTGGAATGTTGTCGCGCCCGTAGCATTAGTAGTACGAATTTTTCCATCATGTGCTTCGAGCTCAACCCGCGTTTTGCCATTAGAGGTCATCAACCAAATATCACCATCATGACCATTACCGCCCATCGCCATATTACCGTTGCCGCCATCAATGTGAATGGTTTGCTTACCTTTGGTGTTTTGCAGGGTTAAATCACCCTGCGAACCAGCGCCTCCCATAGTCAGGTTGCCACTGCCACCATCGATGTGCACAGTTTGCTTACCCTTGGTATTGAGTAATGTCACATCACCTTCCGAGCCAGCACCACCCATGGTGAGGTTGCCATTGCCACCATCTAAATGCACGGTTTGTTTACCTTTGGTATTCAGCATACCTATGTCGCCCTCAGAGAGGTTGCCACCTAGGGTTAGGTTGCCGTTACCACCATCGACGTGGACTGTTTGCTTACCTTTGGTATTCAACAGAGTGACGTCACCTTCAGAACGGTTTCCACCTAAAGTGATATTGCCACGACCACCATCAACATGAACGGTCTGCATACCCTTGTAGTTTCGCATCCCGATATCGCCACCAGAACCATTGCCACCCAAAGTAATATTACCGTTACCACCATCTATGTGGACAGTTTGCTTATTCTTCTCATTGCGCATACCAATATCGCCCTGGGAGCCACCGCCGCCAAGCGTTATATTGCCGTCGCCACCATCGATATGTACGGTTTGCTTACCCAAGGCGTTTTTCATACCGATGTCACCTTCGTGACCACGGCCACCGATATTGATATTGGCATTACCACCGTCAATATGCATAGTGTTTTTGCCTTCCCAATCACGCATGGTTATGTCGCCTTCGTGGCCGCCACCACCCAATGCCAAATTACCGGTCTGTCCATTGACAATAACCGAGTTCTTTCCATCTTTGTCGTGCAACATGATTTTCTTAAATTTATTAGCCATCTTTTAATCTCCGGGAGTTGGACTTCATCGTAAATTACTGCCTTTAACCAAGGCGACGCCAAGCATACATTAAAACACTTGATTTGCAGGTTTCCCGCACACTTGGCAAGGTAAGATTTTACTACTAGTTAGCTTTGAACAATCTATCTTTAACTTATGTTCACTCAGATTGCTGCTCAAACGAACGTTGCTGTGCTTCGGCTGCTTTTTTTAATTGCTCTTCAAGCGCTTTGGCTTTTTCTAGTTGTTGTAACTGTGGTTGTGATGCACCTTGTTGCCCGGCGCTTTTATTTCCCGACCATACATACAATATCCCGAGTAATACCAATGCTGCGATCATTAAACGAACCATAGAATCCTCCAATTAAATTCTTACGTTCAAAAAATATTCACTTGGCTATTTTCAGACCAAGATCCCGAGCGATTTCCCGTGCGGCGTTTTTCCCCGGTAAGCCGGTCACGCCACCACCGGGATGTGTTCCTGACCCGCACATATATAAGCCCTGTAGTGGACCACGATAGTCTCCGTGCCCCAAGGTTGGTCGGGCCGCCCACATCTGATCCAGGGTCATAGCGCCATGCATGATATCGCCACCGACTAAACCAAATTTGTTTTCAAGATCTTCTGGCGACAATATCATGCGCCCGAGTACTGATGCCTTAAAGTTTGGCGCATATTGGTTCACAGTGTCGATAATTAAATCCGCCGCCACTTCTCTTTCTTCACTCCAACTGCGCCCATCCGGTAGTTCGGGAGCAAACTGCTGACAAAATAATGACGCGACATGTGCGCCCGAAGGCGCCAAAGAGTCATCAACTGTCGATGGAATTAATATTTCAACAATGGGCTGTTTTGACCAGCCATTTTGTTTGGCGTCAATAAAAGCCTGATCCATGTAATCCAGACTTGGGGCGATAACTATTCCCGATTGGTGATGCTCCGCCATATTCATTCCCGGCAAACAACTAAAATCCGGCAACTCTGACAAAGCAACATTCATCCTGAAAGTACCCGAACCGCATTTATAGTTTTTGATACGCGTAAGAAATTCTTTTTCCAACGAATCTGACGGAATCATTTTTTCATATAATAATTTTGGATTCACATTCGCAACCACTTGCTTCGCAAATACCTCCTTTCCAGATTCGAGCTTTACCCCGGCGACTCTTCCATCCTCTGTTAACACCGAGTCTACCGCCGCGTCCACCACAATCTTTACCCCGGCTTCGTCACAGGCTTTACGCATGGCGGTTGTAATCGCACCCATACCACCTAGCGCATGACCCCAGGCACCTTTCTCACCATTAACTTCACCGAAAACATGATGTAGTAATACATAGGCTGAACCGGGCGTGTCCGGACTGGCATAGTTACCGACTACCGCGTCGAACCCGAATGCCGCTTTCGGCAAGTCCGCTTCAAACCAATTATCCAAAAAACCTCTGGCGCTTTTAGTGAACAAATCAAAAACGTCTTGTTGTAGCTCGGCTGATCCTTTTGCTACTGGCCAAAGCTGTTTTAGCGCGCCAATTCCTCCTTTTAGTCGAGCACGCGGGTTCGGCGGCGTTTGAGTCGATAGTTGACGCAACACATCGGCAACTTCCTCCAGTCGACGGTAGTAATGTGGTAGTTGCTCAGCATCATGAAAAGAGAATTTCCGAAACTCCTCCTGAGTGCGTTGCAGACCCCCGCCAAGCAACAAATATTCTCTGTCTTTGGTCGGTAAAAAGTTTGAGACCGGGCGCTTAACAACTTCTAAGCCGTACTCGGCTAAACGCATATCTTCAATGACTTGTGGATTCAGCAAACTAACCGTATAGCTAGCAACCGAATTTTTAAAACCGGGATAAAATTCTTCGGTAACCGCTGCGCCGCCCACAATCGACCGACGCTCACAGATCTTTACTTTGAGTCCGGCTCGCGCGAGGTAAAACGCACACACCAAACCATTGTGTCCGCCACCAATAATTACAGCGTCATACAGAGTGTTTTTCATTGCTTTGTGTTCATTTATCAAACTTTATTGTTATCGTCAAAGTACGGTAGTAATCCTACGGCACATCAAACCCTGGTAAGTAAATACAAGTTTGCTACAGGATC
>CAZUMV010000143.1:0-6863 GCA_964621435.1 uncultured Thiotrichales bacterium
CTTCCATTAACTCCTCGGCAATTGCAGCAGCATCTTTTCCTTGAGACTCAAGTGCTGGGTTCAAATCAACACCCGCACACAAAACATGCGGGTTACTTGCGAGGTCTTTCACGTTGACTGATTCACAACAATAAATACGGTTTTGTTCGCCGTCATGCATCACAGATATTTGCGCCGATGACTGCTGGTTATCGCTTAACATTCTAAACACTGCCCAATGTTCACACGGGTCTTCGACTAATCTCATATTTCCCCATGGTAACGGTATACCATTCCCGCGATACACGGCTTTTAGATTACCCCCGGAATAAGCATCAAAATAATGCCAATGTGGATAGGGAGATACTGCGGTCATTCTCCGCATCAATACCGACGTAGATATCTCGAGTTTTTCAGCTGAATTAATCGCATAGGCATACCTATTGAGGTGCTGACGCAATGGCATTTTCGGACATAATAAAGCCGCAGCAAAAAAGCTACATTCAAAGTGTCTCCAGGCATGCAAAATATCGCTCGAGTGGAGGGTTTTTGAATCCCGTGCGCCCTGCTCCGAATCCGGAGTCATCTGGGACGCTCCTCTACCCGCTATATTAATCGAGTTAAAGCTGTCGCTGCCATGAAGAATGGCGTGTCCAATATGGGTAGCCAAATCGTACTTGAGCCTCGCCGGATACTTTTTAAGATTTTCATTTACGAAAATCCGATTCGGCGCTTCAAAGAATGAACGCACCATCATTTTGACATCTGCGCCCGATTTATCCGGCACCCGCTTGCCGCGTCGATTAAACCATTCGATCTTGAGGCCGAGCTTTTTACAAATACCGAAAATCTCCTCTAGACTGAGCGGTAGTTTTTTACCACCAATTTTTTCTGCAGCTTTCTCCAGGTCCGGAAAATTATTCTGGTGAAATTCCTGATGCGCCCGTATCAGCAAATGTGCGAACTGCTTGCCGGTAGTGCCCGATTGCGCCAACATTTCCGGAATAGCGATCTGCAAATGCGCCTGATCAAATAGAAAACCCGGCTCCAGTGGCATCCCTTTGATACCGCCTTTTGTTGATTTTTGTGACGTGCTTATCTCTTCCAAAGATTCATCTAAAAACCATTCAACCTGTTTCTGGAACACTTCAGCGATGTTTTCGAGCATTTTTTCACTCGGCACCCGTTTTCCGTTCTCAATCATGGATAGATATGACACCGAGGGGGCCGAGTCAGCATCAATCTGGATACAACGCATGGAGAGATCTTCCATCGTTAAGTTATTGCTTTTCCGGAGATTTCTTATTTTTGGTCCAATGAAATGGGCCTTTCTCGCGAGTGAACTTTTTTTCATATTTGTAAAATTAACATTGTGAAGTTTTATTATTAAAATTTTAATATATATGAATCTAGAATACCAACATTGATACAACCAAACTGGTCTCGAAAAATAATGCAACAAAGCCTTAATAGAGAAACACGACATAATCCACAGCAGTCGGCCTGCCAGATTGATTCATCTTTCGTGGATTTTATCGATCAGGAAGTATTGCCGTTAACTAAAGTCACGCCAGCTTCATTCTGGTCGGAGCTTGATCGCCTGATCCATGACTTCGGTGACCAAAACCGGGCGCTGCTTGCCCAAAGGGGGCGACTACAAAAACAGATTGATGAGTGGCATTCAAAAAATGAATATAATTCCGACGATTTAGACGAATATCAAAAATTTCTTATCGATATCGGGTATCTGGTTCCGGAACCAGAAGACTTTAACATTACCACCAAAAACGTAGATCCAGAGATTTGCCAGATCGCCGGCCCGCAACTTGTAGTTCCACTCAAAAACGCGCGTTTTTCTTTAAACGCGGCTAATGCTCGTTGGGGCAGCCTATATGATGCCCTGTACGGTACCGATGTCATCCCGGTCGAAGCCAATCAACAAGGCGGTTATGACCGACGGCGTGGTGCAAAAGTCATCAATTATGGGCGCGACTTTTTGAATGAAGTCTTTCCGTTAAAACAAGGCTCACATCGCGATGTATCCGCCTATCAGGTTTACTATCACCATCTGGGCATCACCTTGCGAGATGGTAGCTGCACTGGCCTGAAACATCCTGAACAGTTTGTCGCCTATATGGGAAGTCAGGCAGAACCATCAGCCATTGTATTAAAAAATAACGGCTTGCATGTAGAGCTTCAAATTGATCCATGCTCCGATATTGGCGCCACCGATCCGGCCTCAATTTCAGATATTCACATTGAATCCGCCGTTACAACTATTGTTGATTGTGAAGATTCTGTCGCTTGCGTTGACGCTGAAGACAAACTCGAGGTTTATCGCAACTGGCTGGGCCTTATGACTGGCGATTTAACTGAAACCTTTGATAAAAACGGAAAAACTGTAACCCGAAGCTTAAACCCTGATCGCGTCTACACCGATGCCAACAGTACTGGCACTGATACGACCTACACGGTTCCCGGGCGCAGCTTGTTATTTAATCGCAATGTTGGTTTGCTGATGACCTCGGATATTATTAAAGATAACTCAGGCCGCGCGGTCGGGGAAGGTTTGATCGACACTGTGGTTACCTGCTTGATTAGCTTGATTGATCTGGAGAAAACCGGGGGCATACGAAACAGCCGCGAAAACAGTATTTACATTGTTAAGCCAAAAATGCATGGCCCTGATGAAGTCAGGTTTACCTGCGACGTTTTCGATCGGGTTGAAGATATGCTCGGACTGGATCGCAATACAATCAAACTGGGCATCATGGACGAAGAGCGGCGCACAACAGTCAACCTCAAAGCCTGCATTAACGTTGCCAAAGAACGGGTGGTCTTTATCAATACCGGGTTTTTAGACCGTACCGGTGATGAAATCCACACCAGCATGAAAGCAGGACCCTTTTTACCAAAAGATGAAATCAAACAGCAGGTCTGGATCGGAGCCTATGAAAACTGGAATGTAGATCACGGCCTGAATTCTGGCTTACAAGGAATCGCCCAAATCGGCAAAGGCATGTGGCCGATGCCGGACGAGATGGCACAAATGATGGAACAAAAAGTTAGCCACCCCTATGCTGGCGCCAACACTGCCTGGGTCCCGTCACCTACCGCCGCGACCTTACACTCGCTGCACTATCACTATGTCAATGTGCAGGAAATTCAAAACGAATTAAAGGAAAGAGAATTCGCACAGTTATCGGATTTACTGACCATACCTCTGATGACCGATTCAAGAAAACTTACGCAAGCAGAAATTACCCGGGAGCTGGAAAACAACACTCAGGGAATTTTGGGATACGTCGTACGCTGGATAGACCACGGTGTTGGTTGCTCAAAAGTTCCGGATATTAACAATGTCGGCCTAATGGAAGATCGCGCCACTCTAAGAATCTCAAGCCAGCATATCGCCAACTGGTTGCACCACGACATCTGCACGTCTGAACAAGTCATTGAGATCATGCAGCGCATGGCGAAAGTTGTCGACCAGCAAAATGCCAATGACAGTTCATATCAAAACATGGCGCCGGATTTCGACAACAGCATCGCCTTCCAGGCTGCGCTTGCACTGATTCTGGAAGGATGCGATCAACCCAGCGGCTATACCGAGCCACTGCTGCACGAATACCGGGCCCGCGTAAAAGCTGGCTAACTTATACCAATTTCAATTTTAAAAGGAAAAACACAATGTCTCAATATCATCAAGCAATAAGTAAAGCGGCAGATGTCATTGCCAAAAATGGCAATTCGTGGGATGCGATTTCACCAGAAAACGTTGCCCGTATGCGTCTGCAAAACCGTTTTAACACGGGCCTGGACATCGCTCGTTATACCGCCGGGGTCATGCGTGCGGATATGGCTGCTTACGATAAAGATCCCGCTGCATACACGCAGTCTCTGGGTTGTTGGCATGGCTTTATCGGCCAACAAAAAATGATCTCGGTTAAGAAACACCACAATACAACTAAAGGTCGTTACCTGTACTTGTCCGGCTGGATGGTCGCCGCACTACGGTCAGAGTTCGGTCCCCTCCCTGATCAATCCATGCATGAAAAAACTTCTGTCAGTGCTTTAATAAAAGAGCTGTATACGTTTCTGAAGCAGGCAGATGCGCGGGAACTTCGTCATATCTTTGCGGATCTTGATGCCGCACGAGATGCGAATGATGAAGTTGCAATCAAAGCCGCAGAAAACAAAATAGAAAACTTCGAAACGCACGTCGTACCGATTATCGCTGATATCGATGCGGGCTTTGGCAATGAAGAAGCAACTTATTTATTGGCTAAACAAATGATCGAGGCTGGCGCTTGTTGCATCCAGATCGAAAATCAGGTGTCGGATGCCAAGCAGTGTGGCCACCAGGATGGCAAAGTCACCGTGCCGCACGAAGATTTTTTGTGCAAGATTAATGCAGTACGCTACGCATTTATGGAGCTTGGCGTAGAGGATGGTGTCATCGTTGCGCGCACTGATTCTCTCGGTGCAGGGTTGACGCAAAAGATTCCAGTGTCAACGGAACCGGGCGACCTGGCAGACCAGTACCGCGCATTTATCGATGGCGAACAAGTGTCGCCAGAGGCTGCTACTTCCGCTAACGATATATTGATGGCGCACGATGGCAAGCTGATTAAACCCGAACGTTTGCCGAATGGTTTGATTCGCTTCAAACCGGATACCGGTGTTGATCGTTGCGTGCTGGACTGTATTACCTCGCTACAAAATGGCGCCGACCTGCTGTGGATCGAAACTGAAAAGCCCCATATCGGGCAAATCGCGGAAATGGTAAATCGTATACGTGAAGTAGAGCCGCAAGCCAAATTGGTTTACAACAACAGCCCATCATTTAACTGGACCCTGAATTTCCGTCAACAGGTATTTGATGCCTGGGTTGAGGAAGGTAAAGATACCAGCACGTATGATCGCGATCAGCTAATGAACGAATCTTATGATGCTAGTGATCTCGCCACCGAAGCAGATCAACGTATCAAAAGTTTCCAGCAAGATGCCGCACGAGAAGCTGGTATTTTCCACCACCTGATAACATTGCCGACTTATCACACGGCCGCTTTGTCAACGGATACATTGGCACAGGGCTATTTCGGAGAAGAAGGTATGCTTGCTTATGTTAAGGGCGTACAAAGAAGAGAAATCCGGGAATCTCTGGACTGTGTTAAACATCAGGACATGTCCGGCTCAAACATAGGGGACGACCATAAAGAGTACTTCTCCGGCGCCCAGGCACTGAAAGCATCAGGCAAAAACAATACCATGAATCAGTTCTAAAGACCGCCGCCAAATAACTGCGCTGAAAGAGCTTTCTTTCAGCGCTTTTTTTTGCGCTAGACAGACCGGACGTATAAACAGTTCATAACCAATCTTGAAATCTAACGCCACACGATAGAGGCGCAGCCCAATATTCTGTTATATTTATTTCGTGAACTTATTATTCGCCTCCGGTGAAAAAAGGTTTCGGAGCCCAATGGCGAGGAAGTTTATTACAATATGAAAAATTGACGCGATTGGCGCCAGCACAAACAAGGTATTGCAACGCCGGATCGTTTTAGAACCTGCCAGTATATTAGCCCGGATTGCAAAGCGTTAGATTAAATAGGGAGTCAAAATGAATCGGATCGTCGCCGCGATGTTGATAATCGTGTCAGTCATACACTTATTGCCGCTATCAGGTGTGCTGAGTGGGGAGCAGTTGAGTAAACTCTATGGTATTTCCTTCGAAGAGCCAAACATCGAAATACTTATGAGACATAGAGCGGTGCTATTCGGAATTCTCGGAGGGTTTCTTATGTTTTCCGCTTTCAAACCAAAAATTCACCCATATGCACTCCTAGCAGCCGCCGTTAGCGTGGCGTCGTTTCTTTATATTGCCTCGACCGTCGGTGGCTACAACCAGCAAGTAAGTCGGGTGTTTACTGCAGATATAGTGGCGCTGTTAAGTCTTGCGGTAGGATTCGTAGCTTATCTGTTGTTAAAAGTCGGAGAGCGCAACCGGACTGAAGTGAAGCGTTAGAAACCACAAAATTACTATAAAACGCGGATCACATTGATTAACTCAATACTTCAAGGCCACGCTCAATACACCACATCGCGGATAAGGCACCAAGCACATACACCGGCACTATGCGCGCACCAAGACTCCCTGACCGGAAAACAGTAGGCACTGACTGGCCATCCATAGCATTAAAAATCTGCTTTGCAATAAACCACAGTATGGTTATCGAAAAAATAAAAGCCAGCTGCCCTAACTCTATCCCGATATTAAAGAATAGTAATGCCAATGGCGCTGCTTGTTGCGGTATACCGATCTCCGCCAATGCGCCTGCAAAACCCATACCGTGCAATAAGCCAAAACCTCCGGCCAGCCACCAGGGGTGCCGTCTTAGTAGCCCACCAGCGCCGCCTCTTGATAACTCGACAGCCAAGACAAAAATACTTAGAGCAATAGTAAATTCTACCAATGCCACCGGGTACTCAAAATACCCGAGCACCACCAACGCAAGCGTAACACTGTGCCCGAGAGTAAATGCGGTAATAGTCCAGACCAGACGCGCACCACCGCCTACTAGTAACAACAGCCCGAATACAAACAATAAGTGATCAATCCCGCTCAGAATATGTTGTGCGCCTAATATAGTGTAATCTTTGATCACCCTTAAGAGACTGGGCTCGGCAGGCACAAGATACGTTGCCTGTTCACCGCTTAAAAGTTTTTGATAGAAGGTGCCGTCCAGCATTTCAATTGAAAACAATAACGACGAACGATTTTCTGCAAGCCCGGATGCGCCAATTTTTTGTCCTAACAAACTCTGTCCGCACTTTAAGTTCAACCGATAAGCAATACCGGTACCCTGAACTTGTCCGACCTG
>CAZUMV010000143.1:6873-7905 GCA_964621435.1 uncultured Thiotrichales bacterium
CACTAACGTCGCAGTCTTCCGGAAAGATCGGCGTCATCGGCACCACACCAGTGGTCTCGGCCGGCGTTTTCCATACCACATTGTATTCAGCCACACCGACTTCGTTAAGACGCAGTAATGATGGCGCGAATTTATGCGCGTATGCGGGTGCCGCCAGCATGGGAAATATCAAAAGACACAGCAACTGACGAAATATTTTCACGACAACACCTCGTAATGCCCACGAAGTTCAGTGATGGCTTGCTGCAACGCCTGACGCTGACGCTCTGAGAGGAGATCACGTTGTAGCCCTTCACGCACATCGTCCAGAGAGAGCTGCTTTGAATCTTCAATTGCGTCGACCCACACTAAATGAAATCCGTAGGTTGACTTAACCGGCCCTACCCAGGCACCAACGGATGGCGCAAGCTGCTCGAAATTATCCACAAACTCTGTACCAAAATATTTTGCCAACTGTGCAGGGCTCTGCTCGGAAAACTGATATCCCTGCAAAAAGGGCTCACTGAATTGCTTGGTAATCTGGAACCCAAGATCTTCTTGCGCAATACGCGTTTTTAGCGACATCGCTTGCGCAAGTCGCTCGGACGAAAAGTACAGGTGTTTGATGGAGTACTTACGCGGTTCGCGATGTTCGGCTTTACTTGCTTGAAATTCGCGCGCAAGATCATCCTCGGTCACGGGCGGAACTGAAACCCTACCCAGCAAAATTTCTTGCACCAACTGAATCATGCGACCGCGAATAACGTCATCACCAAGATGCAGGTTCAAGCGCAATGCTTCCCTGAACTGCTCTACTTCCGTATGGTTTTCCGCGAGTCCGAGAAAACGCATATTTAGCAATAATCGCTGCTGTATCACCGAATCGTACCGGTGCAGCTGCAATCTCAGACCTTCCTGAAACAACATGTCATTATCGAGCTCTTGTTGCACCACGATCTGCAACTCGGCCGCATTTGGTGAGCGCCCGGTAGCGGTTCGCCAGTGATCTTCTAGTAGTTGCACCCGGGCCGCAGACAATGGACCGACTACGGG
>CAZUMV010000144.1:0-7845 GCA_964621435.1 uncultured Thiotrichales bacterium
CGCAAATAAAATCGTTTTCAGTCAGACCGCCCAGATCGTGCGTGGTGTAACTGACTTGGCAACGATTGTATTCAACTTGTAGTCGTGGGTGATGATTTTCGGTATGCGCGATCCAGGCGACCGCGTTGACGAAAGTCATGGTTTCATAAAAATTATTAAACCGGACCAGTCGTTCGATACCATTCCCATGTGCAGTTATGTGCCATTGCGGATCAACGTGAGCATGGTGATCATTAATTTCTTGTTGGTTTAACAAGGACATGCCGGTGGTTGTTGCGCAATGTTGATCACGTAATGGATTCATTTGTTTTCGCCTGCGCGAAATTGTGTTTGGATATAATTGCTTATCTGTGAAACTTCTTGATCGGTCCAGTTCAAGCCTAAACCGTCCGCATAGTGTTTAACCCAATAACGAAGTTCTGCTTCATTCTGGGCCAGTCGATCTTTTCGGGTATAGATCACCGAACCGTCTCCGTCGGTAATATTGACGTGACAACCGACACAATGCTCGGTATGCAGGGCAGACTGATTTTTTAACGAGGCCGCAAGTACATTTGCGCCGTCTTCAAAGTCTTTATTGAGTGGAATTATTGTTTCCGCATTCACATAAATCGATAGTGTCAGGCCTGTGGCCAAAACAAAAACTGCGAGTTTATTTTGCATTGCGTCGTCTTCGGTTTTCTTCAGTATTCACTTGCTTGTATTGTAACCGATCAAGGCGCCGGGGATATATTGATATAGCTTTAATTCGTTCTAATTATATGCCAAGCAGTGTGAACCCGAGACTGTTAGAATAGCTTTTCTGTGATATTTCCTGCTACAAGAAGAAAGGCTATGGATAAAACGAATTTGATTTGGATTGATCTGGAAATGACCGGTTTGGATACGATCAATGACCATATCATCGAGATTGCGACCATCATGACTGATAGCGAGTTGAACGTTCTAGCAGAAGGGCCGATGTTGGCTATTAGCCAACCTAAGTCAGTGCTGGACGGGATGGATGAATGGAACACCAGGCAACATGAAAAATCTGGATTGAGCAAGCGGGTATTGAATACTGATATGACTCTGGCGGGCGCTGAAGTCGAAACACTCGAATTTTTACAACAATGGGTGCCTGCCAAAGCATCACCAATGTGTGGTAATACCATTTGCCAGGATCGTCGTTTTTTAGCGCGAGAAATGCCTACCCTGGAAGCGTTTTTTCATTATCGCCATATCGACGTCAGTACCATCAAGGAATTGAGTCGGCGATGGTATCCTGACGCAGAGCCTTACGTAAAACAGGGCTCGCATTTAGCCATGGATGACATTCGTGATTCAATCCGGGAGTTGCAACATTATCGCCGGCACTTTTTTGTTGCTGGCAATAAATAACGGTATTTCTATTGTGTTACCGGTGCGGTGGCGTTAAAACTGACGCGACGTTGTCGAGATAAGGATTTTCATCGGGATAGTCGCGGGTGAAGTGCAGGCCGCGGCTTTCGTGTCTCGATAGCGCAGATTTAATAATCAGGTCGGCTACCAGGACCAGGTTTCGCAGTTCTATCAGATCACCATTGATTCTAAAGTTCGAATAGAATTCATAGATTTCCCGATTTAATAGATCCACACGGTGTTGTGCCCGTTCCAGTCGCTTGGTGGTTCGAACAATACCAACATAATCCCACATGAATCGTCGCAATTCATCCCAGTTATGGGTTACTACGACCTGCTCATCAGGGTCGGTCACGCGGCTTTCATCCCATACGGCTAATTCGTCGTCATTGTTGTGAATCGCCTGACGGCTCTCGATATCAGTTGCCGCCGCCTTACCAAATACCAGACATTCGAGAAGCGAATTGCTAGCCAATCGATTGGCGCCATGCAGGCCTGTGTAGGAAACCTCTCCGACCGCGTATAAATTACTGATATCGGTTCGGCCGTGCAGATCTGTTACCACACCACCACAGGTATAGTGTGCGGCCGGCACCACAGGTATCCGACCGGTGGTCAGGTCGAAACCGTACTCTTGACATCGCTGTTGGATATTGGGGAAGTGATCATTGATAAATTTAGCGGGTTTGTGGCTAATGTCGAGATAAACATTGTCGGTACCAAGCCGTTTCATCTCATGGTCAATCGCTCGCGCAACAATATCTCGCGGCGCCAATTCCATACGCGAATCAAACTTCTCCATAAAGCGTTCGCCATCTGCCAGAGTCAAGATTGCGCCTTCACCTCTTAGAGCTTCGGAGACCAGAAATGATTTGGCTTGCGGGTGATATAAACAAGTGGGATGAAATTGCATAAATTCCATGTTGGCAATGCTGCAACCGGCGCGCCATGCCATCGCGATGCCGTCACCGGTTGAGCCATCCGGGTTACTGGTATACAGGTATACTTTACTGGCGCCACCACATGCCAGGACCACGAATTTCGCTTGAAAAATATCTACCTGATTGGCTTTTCGATCCAGTACATAAGCACCAGCAATGTATTTTTCGTTGTTCGAGCCTCTGGTAATGAGGTCGACCGCCATATGGTGTTCGAACAATTCGATATTGGCGTGTTGGCGCGCTGTGTCTACCAGTGATACTTCAATAGCCTTGCCGGTCGCATCGGCTGCGTGCGCGACGCGTCGATGGCTATGTCCACCTTCTCTGGTGAGGTGTAGTTGGTTGGTTTTTCCCGGTTCATCATCGAGGGTAAAGGGTACATTAATACTTTGCAGCCACTCTATTGTATCTGCACCTCCCTGAACTGTATGTTCGACTGCATCTTTGTCGCATATGCCGGCGCCCGCAATGAGCGTGTCTTCGACGTGTGCGGCGACCGAGTCATCATCGTCAATGACCGCAGAAATGCCGCCTTGCGCGTACATAGTGCTGCCTTCGGTGATCACAACCTTGCTCAAGACTGCGACTTTATGGCTTTTAGCCAGTCGAATTGCCATACTTAAGCCGGCGGCGCCACTGCCGATAATTAGAACGTCGTGCTGGTTTAACATGATCTTATGACTGTATGATGGTTCTTAAGGTGTATATTCTCATATAATGGCCTCCGGAAGCAGCCCTAATTTGGTTCGACGTGGGTATGCTAAATGCTCAATAAAATGCAAACAAACTAGGGAGTTTCGTGAAATCAGGTTCTGAGGGCAGCGCAAGTCAGCTTGACGCAGAATTAGTTAAGCGCGTTCAAAAAGGGGAAAAAGCCGCATTTGATGTCTTGGTACAAAAGTATCAGCACAAAATAATCTCGCTGGTTGGGCGATACGTCAAGGATCCCATGATCGCGGAAGATATTGCGCAAGAATCCTTCATCAAAGCGTATCGGGCTTTGGAGCGATTTCGTGGTGATAGCGCGTTTTATACCTGGCTTTACCGGATCGCGATAAATACAGCGAAAAATCACTTGGTGGCTACTGCTCGTCGTGTCCCTCTCGACGGCGTTGATGCGGTAGACGCCGAGCAATACGATGACGGCGCTTTACTGCGTGACCGTAGCACTCCTGAAGCAGAATTGCTGACTGAAGAGATCCGCGATGTGGTATTCCAGACTATTGAAGATCTGCCGGATGATTTACGTATGGCAATCAAGTTAAGAGAAATAGAGAATATGAGTTATGAGGAAATAGCGGAAGCAATGGAGTGTCCAATCGGAACGGTGCGCTCCAGAATCTTTCGAGCGCGTGAAGCGGTCGACAAAGTTTTGCAGCCACTATTGAACTAATGGGGCAAAAAGTTGCCTTACAATTGATGAATGGTGTAGCACGTATGATGAACCCAGGGCTTAGTTAATGAAAAACAAGACAAACGAACGAATTTCAGCGCTTTTGGATGGCCAGCTAGGCCGTTTTGAAACCCGGCGATGGACCGATGAGCTAGTCAAAGATGAGCAATTGTCTGGCCGCTTATCCCGTTATCAGTTGATTGGCGATGCCTTACGCGGTGATTTGCCCGAACGCCTGAATAATTCGTTTAGCCAGAGTGTGATGGCGAAGCTGGACGAGCAGCCGGCTATTCAGGTACAGCAGCAACGGGAATGGAAAAAGCCGGTAACCGGGCTCGCGATAGCAGCATCGGTTGCTCTGGTCTCTGTATTCGGGTTGAATTCTCTGGTGGCGCCAACCTCCGACCCTGTAGCGGTCGCCAGTTTATCTGGTGAAGCACAAGAGTTGGCTCGTGTGCTACCCGCAGCGCCGCAGACCAAAGTTGTAACGGCTAAAACCACCCCGGTTTCAGTCAAGAAGGTTTCTAATGCGAATGAGACGGGTCAGCGCGAGCCTGCGGTGCGCCAGTTGCGTGGTAATCAGGCATTCCTGACAAATTACATTGCCACGCACTCTCAATACGCTGATCCTAGCAGTATGATGTCGCACATTCGTCTGGTAGGCTATGAATTGAATCCGCAAGAATAATCTTCGTAATGAAAAATTTGTTGTTCTTAGTTTGTGTACTGCTGGCGCCAACCGCTTTCGCAGATACTGAAGTAGTCCTGTCGTTACTCAAAAAAATGGCGAATGCCGAAAAAACCCTGAATTACGAAGGTGATTTGGTCTACCTGCATGGGCCAAGTGTTGAGACAATGCATATCGTTCATTCACAGGACGAGCGTGGCGAGCGGAAACGCGTGATGTCAAAAAGTGGTGACGATAAAGAAGTCGTTATGGATGATCAACATATGTTTGCGGTCATGCCGCATGCCGGTAAAATTCTGGTAGAAAAAAGACACAGTGGGCATCGCGCCGAGCAAGTTCAGTTCGCCAACTTGTACGAAGCCAACGAGAATTACGAGTATCAGTTACAAGGCACTGAACGGATCGCCGGAAAGACCTGTCAAGTAGTTTCGATTTATCCCAAGGACAATTTCAGGTTCGGTTATCGTTTCTCGATCGAGGAGGAAACCGGCTTATTGCTGAAAGCGTTAACGCAAGATCGGTCTGGTCAGATTCATGAACAAATGATGTATACCAGTGTGAGTTTTCCTGAAACTATTGCGGCAGAAAAGTTTACCGCAATTTTGCAACAGGATGATTACGAATGGCAGGAATCGGTCAACGCGACTGAAGAAGGTGTTGAACTGCCACAGTACAAATCGGTATGGCGATTACAGCAACTGCCTCCCGGTTTCGTTCAGGTTGAAAGTTCCCAGCGTTTTATTCCCGGGTCGCCTGGTCCGGTAGAGCATTTTGTGCTCTCTGATAAACTCGCAACGCTGTCGTTGTTTATAAGCAAGATTGAAAATGATGTGCAATTAGATCAGGGTGCGGGTCGCTCCGGAAGTCTAAATATTTATTCTGTAATCACTGATAACCATCATATTACCGTGGTAGGTGCGGTACCCAAAAACACCATTGAGTTTATTGCGCGTTCGCTAAGGCGCGAGCCTTAAAGGTAATGATCCAGGAGCGCGGCAAAGTTATCTCCGTTACCGGTGACACTGTTGTTATCGAAACCAGTGGACAAAAGTCTTGTGCTAAATGCAGCAATGGAACAGGCTGTGGTGCGGGTACCTTGCAGGCATTCTTCGGTAGAAAAAACCATTCCTTAAATGCGACCAGCAGTATGGCCGTGCAGCAGGGCGATATGGTTGTTATTGAGATGCCTGAGCAGGTTATATTTGTATCAGCTTGCTTAATGTATGTATTGCCGATCGTCAGCATGCTTTTGTCGGCGCTTCTTATTAAGACAATCAGCGCACCATCGGGTGAGCTACTACAAATAATCGCCGCATTTGTTGGTCTCGGCGCCGGAATATTCCTCTCGAACTTCCTCGCAAAACGGTATTTTGAGCGCGGCCCTTTCGAGCCCAAAGTCGTTGCACACTGCCTAAACCGCTGAGAACCGCGAAACTGCTAACAAAATTGATCTAAATACGTCTAAATTCTGCTGGAATTCATGGTCTTTTGACGCTTGCATTGACATAATTTGCCGGCGTAACTTTTTCCAAAATTAGGAATCAAACTTAATGCGTTTCTTACAAATTTCACTGCTGTTGTTTTTAGGTTTTTTCAGCGTGCAGACAGCCGCGCGCGGCCTGCCGGACTTTACCGGCCTGGTTGAAAAAAATAGTCGTGCGGTTGTCAACATCACAACCACCATCACGGAGACCGCACGTCCTGCTGGCTTAGGTCCAAATGGTCAGTTGCCGGAAAATGTTCCTGAAGAGTTACGCGAGTACTTTCGTAAATTTTTTGAAGAAGGTGGTGGTCAGCAAGAGGAGTTTGAGCGTTCGGCTTCTGGTTCTGGTTTCGTTATTTCGAAAGACGGCTTTGTCGTTACTAACCACCATGTTGTTGATGGTGCATCTAAAATTATTGTGCGTTTGAATGATCGTAGAGAATTTATTGCCGAGTTGATTGGCTCGGATAAAAGTAGCGATATTGCACTCTTGAAGATTGATGCCAGCAAACTCCCCGCTGTTTCAATGGGTAACTCGAAAAAGCTCAAGCAAGGGGAGTGGGTGCTTGCAATCGGTTCGCCCTTTGGGCTCGATTACTCAGTTACCGCGGGTATTGTAAGTGCTAAAGGACGAAGTTTGCCGGGTGAAAACTATGTGCCGTTTATTCAGACGGATGTTGCCATTAACCCCGGGAATTCTGGCGGACCATTATTCGATATGAATGGCAAAGTAGTCGGGATAAACTCCCAAATTTATAGTCGTACCGGCGGCTTTATGGGTCTGTCTTTTTCTATTCCGGTCGAGCTCATGCTCGACGTCGTGGATCAGTTGAAGACCAAAGGCTCAGTATCCAGAGGGTGGTTGGGCGTTATTATCCAACCTGTATCCAGCGATCTGGCTAAGTCACTGGGTATGCTGACGCCATCCGGTGCATTGGTTTCCCAGGTTCTGGATGGTAGCCCGGCGGAGAAAGCGGGTTTACGACAACGCGACGTGATCATGGAGTTTGACGGTGAAATTATTCCGGACTCTGCATCGTTACCACCGGTTGTCGGGACGACGGCAGTCGGTTCCGCGTCGAGCGTTACCATTTTACGTGATGGTAAAAGAGTGACTTTACCGATCACTATTGAAGAATTGCCCACCGACGAGGCGCTGGCATCGCGCGGCGCTTCCGAGCCAGCTGAGGAGTTAGGTGCATTAGGTTTGGAATTAAGGCCATTAACGCCAGACGAACTTGGCGATTTTGCTGTCGACAGTGGTTTGTTGGTTGAGGGTGTTACGAAAGGCGAGGCGCAAAGAGCTGGCGTGGTTCCGGGTGATATATTGGTCAGCGTAAAAAACAAGAATCTCGAATCAGTTGATACGCTCAACACTATCGTTGCCAGTCATGATCGCAGTCAGCCGCTGGATGTGTTGGTGAAGCGCAACAACGGGTATATCTTTTTAGCGATTACGCTCGATGCCGAAGAACAATGATTTCAGACTGGTAACTCGCGCGGGATGCCATTTATGTATGGATATGGAAGCCAGGCTCGAAATATTTGCCGATGAGAACACCTTTGAATTTAAGGTGGTCGATGTGGATACAGACCAAACACTGTTGCAGCGGTTCAATATCGACGTACCCGTTTTGCTCAAAGGTGATGACATAGTTTGTAAACATTTTTTTGACGAGCCGACCATTATGCAGGCGCTGCGATGAGTGAGAAAATCCCCTTGGAGAGGATTCGTAACTTCTCGATAATTGCACATATTGATCATGGAAAGTCGACGCTTTCGGACCGGTTGATACAAATTTGTGGTGGTCTTAGCCAGCGCGAAATGTCTGAGCAAGTGCTTGACTCGATGGATATCGAACGAGAACGTGGTATCACCATAAAAGCGCAAAGCGTCAGCTTGAATTACAAAGCGAATGATGGGCTTGAGTATTTATTGAATTTTATCGATACGCCCGGG
>CAZUMV010000145.1:0-7789 GCA_964621435.1 uncultured Thiotrichales bacterium
TTCCGCTTTAGCGAACCGATTGATGTACGCATATCAAGCAAAGACGAAGCGGCACTACGGCGCATTATTCCGGTAGTTGAAGCAAAGTTGGCGACCTATGACGGTGTATTCGATATAAGCAATACTCTTAACAACGGCAAACGTGAACTTAAGATCGCACTCAAACCTCAAGGGGAACTACTTGGACTTAGCTTGCAAGACGTTGGCTCGCAAGTACGCTCGGCATTTTTTGGCGCTGAAGCACAAAGAATTCAAAGAGATCGGGACGACATACGTGTGATGGTCAAGTATCCACTGGAAGAAAGATCAGACTTGTCAGAGCTCGATGATTTATTAATAAACACGGGCACCAGTTCGCAAGCGCGATTCGCCGACATCGCTACGGTTGAATGGGGAAGATCTGCCAGTTCCATTACCCGGGTCGATCAACGCCGGGCGGTTAGTGTTACTGGTGATATTGATAAAGCGACCGTCGACGAAGCCGCCCTGGCAACAGACCTGAAAGCGTTTTTGGAAGAAACTTTCGCGCCATTTCGAAAGCTAGATTTTTCACTTGAAGGAGAATATGCAGATCAGGCAGCCAGTAATCGGGAGAATCTGCTCTCGACCTTTTTCATATTGATCGTTGTCTATACCCTGCTGGCTATTCCCTTTAGCTCATATCTGCAACCGCTTATTGTTATTCTGGTAATCCCTTTTTCGTTGGTAGGAGCGATTATTGGGCATGTGCTCACAGGTCAGATCATGTCAATGCTAAGCATTTGGGGCATTCTTGCGCTACTAGGCATTCTCGTCAATGACAGCCTCGTAATGGTCGACTGGATCAACCGGCGCGTGGCAGAGGGCAAAGACAAGTTTGAATCCATTATAGAGTCGGGCGCGGCCCGTTTCAGACCCATCGTGCTGACCTCGGTAACGACCTTTGCCGGCGTATTCCCGATTCTGTTTGATGATAGTACGCAAGGACAATTTCTTATTCCCATGGCGACGTCATTAGGGTTCGGCGTTTTGTTCGGCACCATGATCACATTGTTGATGGTACCTTGTAACTACATGATTCTGGAAGACATACGTCATTTATTCAATAAAGACTCAGAACGCACAAAAGAAGATTACTCGCCGCTCAGCAATGAACTAAGACCGGAAATCTAGCGACTCTAAATTGGTAATTAAACGCTCAATCTATATCACGCTGGCACTGCTGATTTCTTTAACCGGTGCGGCAGTAGATATCTCAGTACCTGCTACGGCAATCACCATAGATAATCTCGGCGGTGAGCCAAACCATGCCCACCTTGTTATTTTGATGTATTTGCTTGGTTATGGCATATCTCAAATACCGATTGGTATCCTGGCTGATCGCTTCGGTCGCAAACCAATACTCCTGACAGGCTTGTTGGTTTTTACCATTGCTGCAATTGCCACTTCGATAACAAGCAGTATAAATGCATTTTTATTTTGGCGGTTCACGCAGGGTGTGGGCGGCGCAGCGGGTGCCGTTGTGGCACGCTCCATCGCGCGCGACCTAACCTCTGGAAAAGATCTACAGCGCTTGTTTACAACCCTAACCTCGGTATTGGCGTTTATTACTATGCTGGCGCCCTTTATGGGTAGTTTGTTGATTTTCCTTTTTGATTGGCGGGCCGTCTACAGCGCCACTATATTTATGGGGCTCGTTTCGATAACGCTGGTTTATTTGTTTATCCCGGAAACATGGGGCACAGAACAACGTAATGAAAGTATTCAAAAGCAATTTATGTTTAGCATAAAAGCTATCGGTCGAACGCCCATTGCGATCTGGTCAGGCTTGTTGGCGTCGTTACACTTCTTTGGATATGTAAGCATGCTGTCAGGATTCACGATTGTTGCGAGAGATGTGTATCAACTCGACTCGTTCGTCAGTGGTGCGATCTTCACTAGCGGTATTTTTATATATTTCATCGCGAGCCTGATTAACCGACACCTGGCGCGCACGCATTCTGCAAAAAAACTGGTTGGTTTTGCGGCCATAATGTATGCGTTGGCATTTGTACTTTTATGCATCGCGTACTTTAATCAGCCTGTTTCGTTACCGTTATTTTGCATGCTGTTCATTCCGTATTTGATTGGCTTTGGCTTTTTGTTTGCCAATTGCACGTCCATGGCACTTGAACCCTTGCCCAATACGGCCGGTTTCGCAGCCGGTATATTCGGTACCACGCAAATCTGCGCCGGCGTGCTTGGCGCCTTCCTGACTTCAACTTTTTACGATGGCACAGCGAATAGTTTGTTGCTGGTTACAATGACAGCGTCGTTGTTAATCACAATGCTGTTTTTCGTTGGCAGCAAGCGCATCGCTTTTTCGGACGGGCAGCTATAAGTGGGTACAGAGTGCGTAATTCTGGCGGCTGGTAGTTCAACGCGCTTTGGTGCGCCTAAAGCATTAGCCCGCTTCAAGAATAGAAATCTTCTGGAAACAGCAATCGACGCCGCGACCGCCTCAATATGTAAAAATGTAAACGTTGTCTTGGGCGCCAATCAAAGAACCATTGAAGACAATGTGCAACTAGCGGCAGTTAACGTGATCGAAAATGCGCATTTTGAAGCTGGCATGTCCAGCTCCATTATTTGCGCTGTCGAAGCGCTAAGCTCTGCTAATGCGATTTTGTTTATGACCACCGACCAACCGCTAATCACCACGACCCATTTAAACGCACTGGTTAATTGCTTTATTCAAAACGGGGACATCCCGATCGCCGCAGCATTTGCTAACGACTTTGGCATACCCGCGGTCATCCCGGAAAAGCTGTTTCCGCAGCTATTGAAACTCTCGGGCGATCGAGGCGCAAAATCAGTACTGCAAAAGAACGCCATCAAAAGCATACCGATCCCGGCTGCAGAATTTGATATCGATACACCCGAAGACTTACTGAAACTGCAGCAGCGCTAGCCTGATTTCAGGTTGCGAAAGTTTTCAGAACCTTGCTGATAAAGTTGAGCACGCGTACCGTTCATTAATACCGCATGCACATCCGACAATATAGACAGCGCAATCGACTCTGGCAATTCACCACCAAGATCTATGCCGACCGGCCCTCTAATGTGTTGCAGAGCCAGCTCATGATCAATGCTTGTAACGTTTTCCAGGACGCGATATTTGCGCTCGGCCGGTCCGAGCAAACCAATATATTGAGGCAATTCTGTTTGTGAAAAAACCCAGTTTAAACAGGCGGCATCCAATCTTAGGTTATGTGTTAACACAATCGCTGCATCAATCCGCGCATCAAATGCCTTTAATTTATCAGGCGCTTCCCGAACAATCTTATAGGCTTCCGGGAAAAATCTTTCGCTGGCGTAAGCCGGGCGGTGATCTATAACGTAGGCTCTCCATCCCAGGGTTACTGCCATTTTTGCCAGCGGCCGCGCGTCTGCGCCGCCGCCAAAAATCATGATATTTATTGCCGGCGTTATCCCGGCGCAAGACCAGTTTTGGGCATCAGAAGTAATTAACTGATGCTGCTTACCTGCAGCAATGTTCGGTAGCACGCCGACATCTTTAGTACTCATCAAGACCTTATGCTGGTCATCGAGCAACACCAAAGCACCTTGTTGCCCCGCGGTTACGACACTATAGCGCTGCAACATATAACAACTCCGGCCCGCGTCCAGCTCGGTATACATACGCTGCATCAGGTTATGTAGTTTTTGCTCGATGCGCTGAATATAAATACCGAGTTTGCCGCGACAACCAATACCCAGTTCCGCCGCCAATGATTCTTCATCAATCATGTCGTATTCAATAAATCGGGCGCAATTGTCATGCAATACTTGCCGACTACGCTGGATCACATCCATCTCCAGACAGCCGCCGCTGACCATGCCACTGGCTTGACCCAGCGGGCTCACCAGCATCATGGCACCTGGATTGCGGTAGCTCGAACCTTCTTTTGAGACTACAGTGGCCAAGCACCAATCTGGTTCAAACTCACTTGCCAGATACGCTTCCAACAAAGCCGTTGCAGATATGCTCAAGTCTGCGAGTTCCCGAGTTCGCTAGCGTTCTCAGGTATTGGTAGCGATGTAATCATCGACCAGATTTTCAAGAACATCCAGCGGCACCGCACCGTTCTTCAGCACCACATCATGAAAATCCCGGATATCGAAATTCGTGCCTAAAGCGTCCATTGCTTTTTGTCTGAGCTCGAGAATCTTTAACATACCCACTTTATAGGCCGTGGCTTGTCCGGGCATTACAATATAGCGCTCGATCGCTTTTGCGGCATCTGCTTGTTCGGTGGGTGAGTTGTCCAGGATGTACTGGATCGCTTCTTCGCGTGTCCAGCGCTTATCATGCAAACCGGTATCAACAACCAGTCTTATTGCTCGCCACAGCTCCATACTCAGCCGACCAAAGTTGCTGTACGGATCCGCATAAAAACCGTATTCGACCGGTAAATATTCCGAGTATAATCCCCAGCCTTCGGTGTATGCGGTATATCCGCCAAGCTTACGGAAGGTTGGAATACCCTCAAGCTCCTGCGCGATTGCCAATTGCATATGGTGGCCGGGAATACCTTCATGATAGGCCAGCGCATCAATTTCGTAGGTCGGCGTTGAAGTAGGATTATATAAATTTACATAGTAAATGCCGGGGCGACTGCCATCCAGCGCCGGGCTTTGATAAAAGGCGGTACCAGCAGACTTTTCACGGAATGGCTCAACCGCTTTTACCAGCAGATCAGCCTTTGGTTTTACGTTAAATAATTCATCCAGACGCGTTTTCATATCGGCAATAGATTTATTTGAACGCGCCAAAAACTCGGCCCGGCCCTCCTCCGAATTCGGTAGATAGAATTTGTCATCATCCACGTGGTTGAAAAAGCTCTGCAGGTCGCCGGCAAAACCAACTTCGCGCATGACCACTCGCATTTCATCATGGATTCTGGCAACCTCGGATAGGCCCAGTTGATGAATTTGTTCAGCGCTTAGATCAGTAGTGGTTCTGCGCGACAATGCGTTTTTGTAAAAAGCATCACCGTTGGGTAATTTCCAGACACCGGCATCGGTTGTAGCTCGGGTTTTCTGCCCTGACATGAATTCTATAAGCTTGGTATAACCCGATCGCACGCTATCGAGCAAGGCCGACTCACCAGCCGCTACCAAACGCGTTTTGTCCGCGTCTGAAATTTCCAATGCGTTTACTTTGGATTTAAGGTCGGCAAGCAGCGGACTATCCGCAGCACTGTCAAAAGGCGCACCACTGATAACATTACGACTATCATTAATGACTTTATCGTGCACGAATTGCGGTGCGACAATCCCGAGAGATTCACGGGTTTTCAATTGCTCTATCAATTGATCAAACATCGCTTCGACACCATTTAAACGACCGACATAAGCCTCTGCGTGCGCGAGCTCGCTAACCTGATGCATGTTAATCAAAAAAGACGGCACCTGTGACTGCAAACCAAACATCTGGTTAACAGGATAATTATAATAACGCCACTTTTGATCAGCTATATCCCGCTCTAAAGATTTTTTAGCTAACTCATAACTTAATTTGGTTTGTCCAGTCAGCGCGGCATAGTCGATATTATCGATCATATCAGCGAGCTGTCTTTTGGTCAGTGCCAATTCGGTTGCCACGCCCGCGTCCGAGATATCGTCCCACTTATCGTAGTTGGTTTTCATACCGAGGTAGGTTTGGGACATTGGACTCAACGCCACTTGTTCCTTAAAAGCGGCTTCAAACAATGCGTTTGCTTTGGCATTCTCTGTTAACGCAACCGGGTTGGTACTCGCGCAGGCACTCAGAATAAGGAGTACTGCAGTAAATAAGGAGAGCAAACGAATGATTTTTTTCACAATGACACCTCTAATTAAGATTTTTACTATTATTATCTGGTTGGGCAAGCACGGCCCGTTCGGTCGACACTAACTTGTGCAGGCGCGGCCGTCAATATCTTTATAAAATGCTGGATTACAAAAGACTTTCTTAACATAAAATTGCAATTATTCAAGCACATATCGAATTGAATTTTTATTTAGATCCACCCCGAATCAAAGTAGAATGAGCGCAATATTCAAGCCCGAGGCTCTTACCTAATGTCGAAACTATCAATAGTAACTTTTTCACTGATCACCGGGTTGTTTTTTGCCGGTTGCGCCGCTACGCCAGCAACTACCAACACCGATGCAGCGGTCGAAAACGAAACCGCTGACCAGTTTATTGCCCGCGTCAATAAAGAGATGGTTGAAAAAGGCCGGGAATCCGAAGCTGCCTATTGGGTATATTCAACTTACATAACACCGGATACTGAAGTCCTGGTTTCTAAAGCGAGTGAGCGAGACCTCGCGTTCGCCAGCGAAGTCTTGAAAGGCGCAAATCGGTATGATGAAACCGAACTCAGCGGTGCTACGGCACGCGCCATTAAATCAATAAAACTCGGCAGCAGTATGCCGGCGCCGGATAGCGCCGAAAAACGCGCGGCAATCGCCCAACTTAGCGCTAAATTACAAGGCCTCTATGGTAAGGGGAAATATTGTAAAACCCCTGATTCCTGTCAGGATCTTGGCGAACTTTCGCGGACTATTGCGACGTCCAGAGACTATGATGAGTTGTTAGAAGCCTGGTCTGGATGGCGCACCATTTCCCCGGAAATGCGTCCGATGTACAAACAGTTTACCGACTTGATGAACGAAGGGTCGCAACAAATGGGCTTTGCCGACACCAGTGTTGTATGGCGTTCCGGATACGATATGTCGGTGGATGAATTTGATACAGAAACGGTCCGTTTATGGGATCAAGTCAAGCCCTTGTATGAAGACCTGCACTGTTATGTACGCGATAAGTTGGCGGATAAGTACGGAGAAAGTAAGGTACCGCGTGATCAGGCCATTCCTGCACATTTGCTTGGCAATATGTGGGCACAGTCCTGGGCTGATATCTACGATATGCTTGAGCCGTTCCCCGGCGTCTCCAATTTGGATGTTACCAGCGCACTAAAAGCTGGCAACTATACGCCAGTACAAATGACTAAAATTGCCGAGGGCTTTTTTACCTCGATGGGCTTGCCCGACTTACCAGAGTCATTTTATGAAAACTCATTACTGGAAAAACCGCGTGATCGCGATGTGGTCTGCCATGCCAGCGCCTGGCCTATGGGTAATGGTGATGATGTCCGTATTAAGCAATGCATCGAGCAAACCGAAGAGTCTTTAACTACTATTCATCATGAGTTGGGGCACATTTATTACTTCATAATGCAAAAAGAACTACCGGCATTATTTAAAGACGGCGCGCACGACGGTTTTCATGAAGCGATTGGTGATACCGTCGTTTTATCGATGACACCTGAATATCTCAAGTCGCAAAATCTCGTTAGCGATGTCAGTGTCAGCGAGCAAGCGGTGATTAACCAACAGATGAAAGTCGCGTTGGAGCGAGTTGCCTTTTTACCGTTCGGAAAGATGATCGACGAATGGCGCTGGCGAGTATTCTCCGGCGAAATCCCCGAAAGTGAATACAACAAAGGCTGGTGGGAACTCAGAGAAAGATATCAGGGCGTTCGCGCACCAATTACGCGTACTGAGGCTGATTTTGATCCTGGTGCAAAATACCACATTCCGGGCAACACGCCGTATACGCGTTACTTCCTGGCGCACATTTTGCAATTCCAGTTTCATAAGTCACTATGCGAAACCTCCGGCCACACCGGACCATTACATGAGTGCTCCATCTATGGCAGCAAAGCGGCAGGTAAGCGACTCGGGGATATGTTGGCGCTCGGATCAAGCAAGCCATGGCAAG
>CAZUMV010000146.1:0-7718 GCA_964621435.1 uncultured Thiotrichales bacterium
GTTCTGCTGCTGCACCAATCGGGTCTTGCCAGATCAGTTCGTCCTCTGGTACCTCATTACCCAGATAGCGGATCGCCGGGCCCATGTCACGGTGGGTCAGCTTATACCAGGCTTTGGCAAACGCCAGCCGATAGGCTTCCGGATCAGCGAGGAATGCTTCTGCAATCTTTCGATACTCAGGGTCAGCCTTCAATGCTAAATCCGCGGTGGTCATCACCGGTGGATTTTTCTTGCCTTCAATGTGCGCGTCCGGCACGGATTGATGCAAGCCCTCGTTTTCTGGTATCCAAATAATACCACCGGCGGGGCTGCGACTTTGCTTCCACTCAAAATTAAGCAGATTAGAAAGGTATAGCGAGGTCCACTTGGTGGGCAGTTGCGTCCAGGCACCTTCTAAGCCACTGGTAGTGGTATCTTCAGAGTGTCCTTTGCCGCATTTGTTGTTCCAGCCGAGGCCTTGATCTTCCAGATCTCCTGCACCTGGCTCAACGCCAACGCAATCTGCCGGTTTACGGGCACCATGCATTTTTCCAAAAGTGTGACCGCCAGCAATGAGCGCAACAGTTTCTTCATCGTTCATGGCCATGCGGCCAAATGCTTCGCGGATGTTTCGCGCAGATCCAACCGGATCAGGCTTACCCATCGGTCCTTCTGGATTGACATAAATCAAACCCATGTGTGCAGCACCTAGCGGGCGCTGTAGTTTGCCGTCCCTATCACGTCGGTCACTGGCGAGCATTTCTACTTCTGGTCCCCAGTACACCACATCAGGTTCCCAATCGTCGGTACGTCCGCCAGCAAAGCCGTATATCTTGAAACCCATGTTTTCCATGCCCACGGTGCCCGCGAGGATCATTAAGTCTGCCCAGGAAAGCGATGTGCCATATTTTTGTTTCAGTGGCCATAACAAGCGTCGGGCTTTGTCGAGGTTGCCATTGTCTGGCCAGCTATTGAGCGGGTCAAAACGCATTTGACCACCATCACCGCCACCGCGCCCATCCAAAGTGCGATAGGTACCTGCACTGTGCCAAGACAAGCGAATAAAGAATGGTCCGTAGTTACCAAAGTCCGCTGGCCACCAATCCTGTGAATCGGTTAGGACTGCGTTAAGGTCTGCTTTGACTGCAGCCATATCAAGCTCGTTGAAAGCGGCAGCATAATCAAAGTCATCGCCCAGCGGATTTGATCTTGAATCGTGATCGCGCAGTGCAGATAAATCAAGTTGCTCTGGCCACCAAAAATTATTGGTCTTTACGGCGTCGGCAACCACGTACTGCGGCAAGATCAGTACGCTCAGTAATAGGGTTGTTATAACCGAGTAATTGAGTTTCATATTCCTGTCTCCTGAAATGATTTTTTATGGGAATCCTGTTTTCCGGGCGGTTTTGTAGCGCACCGTTGTATGAATATAGGCTTTAGTGTTTAATAGCTCTAATCGTTTATTTCTATTTAATTGATAGTTAAAACCAATTACTGGTGGATGTTGTGAATTTGCGTGATCTGGAGTACTTTCTTGCAGTCGTTGATTTGGCCCATTTCGGTCACGCCGCCGAACGCTGCAATGTCAGTCAGCCAACCCTCAGTGGGCAAATAAAAAAGCTTGAACAAGAGCTCGGTGTGATTTTATTCGAGCGCACTAACCGGCGCGTTATGGTGACCGATACCGGTGCTGAAATCGCGCGCGTTGCGCGTCGTATTAATAGTGATGTTAGTGCTTTGCGTGAAACAGCGCGCAACAGCCGCGACCCGTTTGCGAGTCAATTTCGGCTAGGTGCATTTCCTACCTTGGCGAGCTATCTATTTCCTACTCTGGTTACGCAAATAAAAAAGCAAAAGGCCAAATTACAATTAATTCTGGTTGAGGAAAAAACCGCGACGTTACTGGAACAACTCAAGGGCGGCGAAATCGATGCAGCTTTTTTGGCGCTACCCGTCGATGATGAAATGCTGGAAACGCAAAAAGTATTTGCGGATGAATTTTTATTGGCGGTGCCAAAAGACCATCCTTTATCCAGTCTTGCAATCGTGGACCAAACTGTCCTTAGCGATCATCCCATTATGTTGTTAGATGAAGGACACTGCATGCGTGACCAGGCGCTTGAGGTTTGCCAGATCAATAGTTTCGCGCATGCGCAGGACTTTAAAGCGACGAGCCTGGAGACGCTTAGACAGATGGTCAAGGTAGGAACTGGCATCACCTTGATGCCAGCTATCGCGATCAACAAACAGGATAAGGACATCAAGTTTTTAGAATTCAAAAAGCCAGTGCCGCAAAGGGAGATTGCATTAGTGTGGCGCAAAACCACGGCGCGAAAAGTCATTATCAATCACCTGCTTGATTTGTTCAGCTGAACCAATTTAAGTGTCAAAGCAGTGCGGCTTGTTTTAGCCACTAGGGAATAAATTTAGGTAAGATAAACAAGTGAAAACAGTATTCGAGACTTTTACGCTTACCGCGGAACAACAACAGCGACTCGAGCAATTCTTGTTGTTGCTGACACGTTGGAACAAGACCCACAACCTGACTGCGATTAAAGATCCGGAAATGATGCTTTCCCATCATCTGTATGACAGTTTAAGTATTCACGATCATGTCATTGGCAGCCGTATTGCTGATATCGGATCCGGCGGTGGTTTGCCGGCAATTCCCCTGGCGGTATTAAGCCCGCAACGCAGTTTCACGTTAATAGAGTCCAGTGGTAAGAAAGTGAGTTTTTTGCGGCAGGCCGCTATAGAGCTCGGTCTAGCCAATGTAGAGGTACTGCATACCCGCGTGCAGGATTACCAGTCAGAGACAGGTTTTGATCTGATAATGAGCCGGGCTTTTGCTGCAATTCCTGATTTTGTTGCCCAAAGCCAACATTTGTTGCATAAAAACGGACAATGGCTGGCGATGAAGGGTCAACTGCCGACTCAGGAACTTACAGCGTTGGACGGAAATTTCGAGTACACTGTGAAAGAGCTAGCAGTGCCCGAACTTGAGGCTGCCCGCCATCTGATAACCATAAAAAATAACTAAATGACTAGAATACTCGCGATCACCAATCAAAAGGGTGGGGTCGGTAAAACCACCACCTCCGTTAATTTGTCCGCCTCGCTGGCGGCGACCAAGCGCCGTGTGCTTTTGATAGATATGGATCCGCAGGGTAACGCCACCATGGGCGCCGGTGTTGATAAGCATGATTTGGATACCACCCTTACCGAGGTGTTGCTGGGTGACGCAACCGTAAAAAACACCATTATTAAGGTTGATAAATGGAAGTTCGATTTGTTGCCAGGCAATTCCAGTATGACGGTTGCTGAAGTTAAGTTGATGACTATGATCGGCCGCGAATTCAAGTTAAAGCAAGCACTCGAAGAGGTAAGCGCCGACTACGATTTTATACTTATCGATTGTCCGCCATCTCTCAACATGTTGACTGTCAACGGCCTGGTTGCGGCCAACGGCGTTATAATTCCTATGCAGTGTGAGTACTACGCCCTGGAAGGTTTATCCGCCTTAATGAAAACGATTGAAGAGATAAAGGGTTCGGTAAATCCGGGCTTGGAAGTTGATGGTTTGTTACGCACCATGCACGATCCGCGAAATAATCTTGCTAACGACGTTTCAGAGCAATTGGTTGAACACTTTGGTGACAAGGTTTACAACACTGTCATTCCCCGTAATGTGCGGCTCGCAGAGGCCCCGAGTCACGGTATGCCAATTTTGCACTACGATAAAGCATCGCGCGGCTCGGTTGCTTATTTGGCGCTCGCCGGAGAGATTTTAAGGCGTCTCGAAAGTGCGAGGTTTACTGCCGGGGAAACTGCACGTGCCTAAAAAGAAAAAACCCGGCCTCGGTAGAGGACTGGACGTCTTATTGAGTTCTGGTGGCGCGAGCGCGGCAGTAGGAGATGTTCAAGATGTTCCTGCCGCACCCGGTGAAGGCTTACGGCAGTTAGCCGTTGACCAGATTTTGCGCGGTACCTACCAACCGCGAGTGCAGTTTGATGAAGGCGCTCTGCAGGAACTAGCCGACTCGATTTCATCACAAGGGATCGTACAACCATTGTTAGTGCGCCCGGTTGGCACAAAATATGAATTAATCGCTGGTGAGCGTCGTTGGCGTGCTGCCCAGCTTGCCGGTTTACATGAAGTGCCAGCAGTAGTGCGGGATGTTCCGGATGAAGCGGCTGCAGCAATGTCGCTTATCGAAAATATTCAGCGGGAAAATCTGAATCCGGTCGAGGAGGCTATGGCACTCCAGCGACTGACCCAGGAATTCGGGCTGACCCACGAGAAGTTGGCGACTACAGTGGGTCGCTCACGCTCTGCAGTGAGCAATCTCTTGCGCTTGTTAGAGCTGGGTGACGAAGCCAGAGATTTGTTGGATACCGGACAATTGGAAATGGGTCATGCGCGTGCTTTACTCGGTTTATCGGGTAAGAAGCAGGCCAAAGCAGCACGTTATGTTGTCTCCAGAGAACTGTCAGTGCGTGATACGGAAAAGTATGTGCGTAAGCTTAAAAATCAAAGCGGCAGTAGTGGCACTAAAAAGACCTCACAATCCTCAAAATCCAGTGATATTAAACGCCTCGAAATGGATCTATCAGATAAGTTAGGTGCGCCGGTGAGCGTGAAGCATTCCAGTCGTGGTGCTGGAAAGTTAACAATCTCCTATACCTCACTGGATGAGCTCGATGGAATTTTGGAACATTTGAAGTAATTGCTTGTTTATCCAGCAGTTTTTCCAGTGTCGAGACCGAGCGCATAGCGCAAGGGATCGCAGAAGTTGCTATTTTGGCAATTGCGCACCCACAGCTGTTGATTCTTCAAAGGCTGGCTCGTATAATTCGCGCGCACTTTAGCGGTCTTCAGGCCTCGATTTTTAAGGGTTTTGGACCATGCTGACATGGCAACTGACACACCATATAAGATACCGCGCTGGCATGAAGTATTGCTGCTTCAGGCCGGGGTTGCGCTAGCAAGCGCTGCGGGTGTTGGTTTGTTGAGCGGGGTAGAGTCAGGTAAATTCTGGCTTTTGGGCGCAGCGATCGCGGCCATTCCGCACGCACTCTTTGTGTACTATGCCGGTCGCCAACAACAGCAAAAAGATGTGCGCTATACCTTGCGTTCGACGCAGCGCGGGATGGCCTTGAAAATTGCACTAACGGCATTATTTTTTATGTGGGCGTTCAAGGCAAATGGTGAAAGTCACACGGTAGTTATGCTACTTGGTTTCATCATTACAACACTGGCCGGCGCGGTATATCCGTTGCTAAGAAAGTAGCCAGTAAAAAGAATTTGATTTGATTGCGCGGTCCGAGGGGCTTGGCGCAGGGAAAAGAGAGAGAATGGCAGCAGAGCAAGGCGCTCAAACAGTCAGTGGATATATTACCCACCATCTGACTAACCTTACCTACGGTAAACTCCCGGCTGGTTTCGAACGTGTCCATGCAGATGGTACGACGCATGTGCTTGAACATGATGAATGGACTATTGCTCATGGTGGCGCAGAAGCTGCTGCGATGGGCTTCAACGCAATACATCTGGATTCGATTGGCTGGGCTGTAGGACTTGGTCTTATCTTTGCGTTCCTGTTCTGGCGCGTAGCGAAAAGGGCGGAAAGCGGCAAGCCAAGCAAACTGGTTAATTTTGTCGAGATGGTGGTCGAATTCGTCGATGGCATGGCTCGGGATATGTTCAATGGTAAAAGCCGTCTGGTCGCACCTTTGGCATTAACAGCATTCTGTTGGGTATTTTTGATGAACCTGATGGATCTGGTGCCGGTAGACTGGATCCCTAGTGCTTTTGCTGCGCTGGGTGTGCCTTATATGAAAATTGTGCCGACCACAGATCCGAATGTAACCATGGGTATGGCGGTATCGATCTTTATTTTAATGTTGTGGTATTCGTTCGCCAAGAAAGGTCCGGTTGCCTTTTTAAAGGAGCTGACGACCATGCCGTTTCCGGTACCTACTAAAGGTCTTGGATTGATTGTCGCTCCACTTCTGATCATTTTGAACTTTTTTATGGAAGTGGTTGGTTTGTTGGCCAAGCCGTTTTCATTGGGCCTGCGATTATTTGGCAACATGTATGCGGGCGAGATGATCTTTATCCTGATTGCGGCTTTAGCAAGTATTGCGGGTGGTTGGGGTATTTGGCAGCTTTTCGGTGGCGCCTTGCAAATGGGCTGGGCAATCTTCCACATCCTGGTGGTGGTATTGCAGGCATTCATATTTATGGTTTTGACGATCGTGTACCTGAACATGTCGTTTGAGCATCACTAATTGATTACGAACTAAGAGAAGTATTTTAAGGAGAAGAAGATGGTTTATATTGCTGCTGCAATTATGTTGGGACTGGGCGCACTCGGTGCGGCTATTGGTGTAGGTGTTTTGGGTGGTAAGTTGCTTGAAGGTGAAGCGCGCCAGCCAGAACTTGCTGGCAAGCTAAAGGGAACATTTTTCCTGGCAGCTGGCTTGATTGATGCGATACCCATTATTGGTGTTGGTATTGCTATGTACTTAATATTTGTTGTTGCTTAACCGAGAAGTTTTTAACAGGGTTTAGCAAGTGAATATTAATCTCACGCTGTTCATCCAGAGCTTCATATTTTTACTGTTTGCATGGTTTTGCATGAAATTCGTCTGGCCGCCGATTTTGGCCAACATCGAAAACCGGCAAAAGAAAATTGCTGACGGCCAGGCCGCAGCGGACAAAAGTATGGCGGTCGAAGCTGAGGCGGCGAAAAAAGTGCAACTCGAGCTTGATGAAGCCAAAGGCAAAGCAGCGGACATTGTTCACGGCGCGCAGCGTGAAGGCAATGAACTCATTGACAGTGCTAAAGCGAAGGCGAGTACCGAAGGTGACGCCATTATAAGTACTGCGCAAGCCGAGATTGATGCCGAAGTAAACACCGCACGTTCACAGCTTAACGAACAAATTGCCGATCTTGCCAAAGCTGGTATGGCGAAAGTGTTGAGCAAAGGGGGCTAGGACTATGATGAACTGGATTTCATTTTTCGTGCAATCGTTAACGTTCTTTTTGTTCGTCTGGTTCTGTATGAAGTACGTTTTCCCACCGGTAAAGGTTGCCATGGAAGAGCGGCGCGAACGTATCGCTGATGGTCTGGCCGCTGCCGACCGCGCTGTACAGGCACAAAAAGAAGCTGAGGCTGCAGCAGCCACTCAACTTCAGGAAGCCAAATCGCAGGCAGCGGAGATTGTCAGTACGGCAGAACGGCGTGCCAAAGAAATCGTTAGCGAAGCGCAGGTCAAGGCGACCAGTGAGAGCGAACGAATTGTGGCACAATCGAAAGCCGAAATTGAGGTTGAGACCAACCGCGCGCGTGAAGCTTTACGTCGCGAAATATCTGATAAAGCTCTGGACGGTACCCGGGCACTCCTGAAAGACGGCGTTGATGTGAACGCACATACAACCGTCCTCGAAGAATTAATTGAGCAAATATAATGTCTGATTTATCTACCGCCGCCAGACCTTATGCCAAAGCTGTTTACGAACTGGCTAGTGAGAGCAATGCCACCGACAAGTGGTCGGACGCGCTGGCTTTCTTGAGCGTGGTTTGTGATGACGAGCAAGTGAAAACACGTATTGATGATCCCAAAATGTCCTGGGACAAGCTGTCAGCACTTTTAATCAGTATTTGTGGTGACAAGATTGATGATCAAGGTGGCAACCTGATCAAGTTGATGGCCGAAAGCGGCCGTTTGTCTT
>CAZUMV010000147.1:0-7616 GCA_964621435.1 uncultured Thiotrichales bacterium
AATTCCCAGGTGACCGCGTTGTTAAGCGCAGTCATCCAGGCACCACGGTGGGAATACACTACCCCTTTGGGGCGTCCGGTCGTGCCGGAAGTATAGTTTAGCGCCAACGCATCCCACTCATCTTCGGGCAACTGATACTGAAAAGCAGGATCTCCTTCTTGCAACAATTGCTCATAACTGAGCTGACCAATTTTTTCACCGCCCGGGCCCTCCGGGTCTTCAATATCAACAATGAGTAGATCTCGCCCCGATTGCGCTATCGCGGCTGCAGCTAAATCTGAAAACTCGGTATCCACTAACACTACACTGGCTTCGCCGTGATCTAGAATGTAGGCGATAGTACCAACATCAAGCCTGACATTGTTGGCATTGAGCACGGCACCAATCATCGGCACCGCTAGCGCGCACTCAAGCGCCTCTGGGATATTCGGCGCAATTAGCGCTACCGTGTCACCTTTGCCAATGCCGCGCTTGGATAGTGCTGAGGCCAAACGTTTACAACGCTCAGCGACCTCACCCCAATTGCGTTTTATGTTGCCGTGTATTTGCGCTGGCAGCTCAGGATGCACGCGCTCAACGCGTTTTAATATCGAGACCGGAGACAGCGGCGCGTAATTAGCCTCGCAGCGTTGTAGTTCTGGCCCGTCGTAAATCATTCACCGGTCCATTCGGGCATAGGCTGTTTACTGATGAAAGCACCAATACCGGCTTCAGCGTCTTTGGCCATCATATTTTCTGCAATGACATTACCTGCAAACGCATAGGCTTGCTCTAACGACATTTCCGCCTGCTCGTAGAAAGCACGCTTCCCTATCTTGACCGCTGCCGGTGATTTGTCGGCGATGATCCGAGCAATTTCCATGCTGGTGTCACTGAGAGCTTCGAGCGGCACAACACGGTTGATCAGACCCATCTCAGCAACTCTGGCTGCCGGCAAAAAATCACCCAACACCAACATTTCCATGGCGAGCTTGCGCGGAATATTGCGGCTTAGCGCGACCATTGGGGTAGAACAAAAAAGCCCGATATTGACCCCGGAAACAGCGAATTTTGCGCTGTCTGAGGCCACCGCCAGATCACAAGAAGCCACCAGCTGACAACCCGCGGCGGTAGCAATGCCTTTAACCTCAGCAATGACCGGTTGCGGCAAACGCACCACCTTCAACATCATGGTTGAACAGCTAGCAAACAGGTCTTTAAAGTATTGCAGTCCGCCATCTGGGTCCTGCCGCCGCTCGGTCATTTGCTTGAGGTTGTGGCCGGCGCAAAAGTGATCACCGGCGCTGCGCAGGATCACCGCTTTGACCGAGCGATCATTGGCAATCTGATCTAAGCTGTCGGACAGCGCTGCCATCATTTCTTCAGACAAGGCATTGATGGTCTTGGGCATATTCAAGGTCAGGATTGCGACGCCGCCGTCGTCGCTGCGTAACAACAGATCAGAGTTAGTCATATTCAAACCTATTTAGCACTGTTAGATAATTATTCGGAATATTTACTGTATCACGACTATCGGCAGCTGTTGGTTTCTGCGTTACTTATATTGGCAAATCAAGCCGCGGTTTCCAGAACGGTCTGAATAGTTCGATTTTGGGGCATCTATCCATAACCACCTGCAAGCCTGCCGCTTCTGCCAGCGCCGCCGCCCGATCATCGTAGACGTCGATTTGCCCCCATAGTACTTTCGCACCGATTGCTATCGCTTGTTCCGCAATTCCGTAAAACTCTTCCTTCGGACGAAACACTTCAACCATATCAACCGGGCGATCTATCTCTTCCAGCGAATGATAGACCTTGATACCACGAATTTCTTTTAGATTCGGATTGGGATTAACCGGCAACATTTCGTATCCGGTTTCATGGAGTACTCTGAGTACGCCATAGCTGAATTTGGTTTTATCACCACTGGCACCGACCATCGCGATAGTCTTTACCGAGCGTAATATGTCAGCAATAAACTTCGGTTCATATTCATAGCGCGAGGTAATATCAGTTTCAGACATTGACGGGTCCTTGGGTGTTGCAATATCGGCTTTGAGCTCGTGCGGCTCGAGCGGATCAATAAACGGATTGCGGTACAATTTGTCGTGGCTTTCGACACCAATTTCAATGGTGCAATCCGACTTCGGTCGGGCTACGCAAAGCACCACATAGCCATCATTAATTTGGCGGTTGTTAAGTGCAACTTGTTTGCGTTGATCAACATCGCCCCGGGTTAGTTTTGCCGCGCAGGTGATACAGCCACCGTATTTGCAGCCATAGGGTAAATCCACGCCCTGCTCGCGCAAACTTTCGAGTAGCGGACGACGGCGGTCGACTTGATAAGTCGTATTGCCACGGTTACTGATTGTGATGCTACTGGTTTCAGTCACAACCAGATGTCGCTGGTGCAATCTCCGCCCGGGTATCGGGTTTCATGGCAACGGCTCGGTCCATTAGGTTCGTTGCCAAAATTTACCATGAAATCTTTGTTAATAGTCATGCCGCCATTTTCCACGTCGCAATCAATCAAAAGCATGACGCCGCCCTGGGTACGAATCTCCGGGTAAAACTGATTATCCCAGGTCGAAAACAAGGAGGTGGTGACATACAAACGTTTGCCGTCCAGTGATAGCTGATACATCTGCGGCCCGCCCGCAACCTTTACGCCGTTTACCTCTGGTGCTCTGCCAAGCAAGCCACCCATCCAGACCTGCCCGGTGAGTTTGGGGTTATGCGGATCACTGATGTCGTATTGACGCATGTCGCCATGTAGCCAGTTATTGAGATAGAGATACTTGTCATCCATCGAAACGAGAATTGCCGACATTACGCCCGGCACGGGAATCGGCCATTCAGGATGAGGCTCATTTTCGACGTCGATGATCTTTTCCCACTCCCATTTTCCGGCATCCGATTTCCAGAAGTGAATGACGTTGGCGCTTAACGCAGCACCACAGAAACCGTGGGAACTATCCGGGTTATGGTGGAATTTAACTTCCAGCGGGATCAGCCCATCCTCCCCCAGATACATGGTTTCAACGGGCTCTCTTTTTTCAAAGTCCCATATATGCAGCCGACGCCCGTATTTCAGGTGACCGACTTCTTCTAAATCAAAACCCGGCATAAAGGTATTGGGTGCAGCCCATTCAGAACTCACCATGACATTGTGACGAGGCTGGTACCAAAAGTCATAGCTAAACGGAATATCGCCCATGCTATTTTCCCAGCGACCGACAATTTCAAATTCTTTGTTGAGGTGCAAATAACCCCCCGGAGCTTCACCCCCGGCATCACCAAGGAACGAAATAATAATTTCGGACCCCAGACAATGCACCGTGTGCGGGCCGGAAAGATTGGTTTTCCTCTTTATTTCGGCACCATCAATAACTTTATGCAGGCGCGGTGCGCGCGGATCGGTCGCTGTATCAATCACATGTATATTGTTTGATCGAACCCCAGGAACCAGCAAGTACTTGCGCGACATTTCACCATCGTCATGACAAGAAGAACAAGCATTCCAACCCATGTGGTGCAATTCATCACCAATACCCGGCATTTCCAAACGGTGGATGACTTCAGAGTAAGTTGGACTGTCAGGGTTTGCATCAACGGTCGCCAGATAATCCGGCTTCTGAATACCGGTGCCGGTGTAAATGGCGATGGTATAGAGCAGCTTTTCTCGTGGCGCCTTGATCGCTTCTGCCGGGCTCGCATACCCTGGCCCGGTTGCGCAACATGTCATTTCTTCGTTTTCGCTCATATTTTATAATCGCCGGGTATGGGTCAATTTTTTTGGTCGGGTTTCTGTCTTACTATATACGAGATAAGCATCAAAAATATGCAATTCTATGTTTTGATGCGCTCGCAATACTGACGCTAAATAGCGACCGGCGTTACTGTAACCGGAATGGCATTTAGTGCCGCATTGCCCGACAGACGATCGAAAAACAACGGGTCTGTCAGTTCGTTAAAGTTTGCGCCACCTTGCTTGGAGGCGATACCAAGACGAACACCCTTTTTTGTATGCCCCCAACCGTGCGGCAAACATACAACTCCGGGCATCACAGATTCTGTAGCTTCCACCTGAGTTTGAATTTGTCCAACCCGCGATGACACCACGACCTCGCCACCACTTTCGATACCTCTTTTCTCCAGATCTTCGGGATGCATAAATAATTGCCAACGTGGCTTACCTTTAACGAGCCGGTGAAAATTGTGCATCCACGAATTATTGCTCCGCACATGGCGTCGGCCGATCAAACGCAGCTTGTCACACTGGTCCGCAGCTGACGCTTCAAGTAAGCGCGGCAAATCCTTTAAATATATATCCGGAGCTAACTGGATCTTGCCATCTTCGGTACAGAGGCGGTCAAACAACCCTCCACGTAGCGGACCCAGATCCAACCCGTGTGGATGCTCTCTGATTCGCTCCAGCGTCAAACCGGAATCCGATGATTTACCGTGACGACCATTTTCGATAGCGTGACCAACCATCAAGTCCGGTGGTGGCAATGGCTTAAAAGGCAGGCCTTTTATTTCGCTGATTCTAGCAGCAAGTTCATTGAATATTTGCCAATCGTGTTTGCTGCCCGACTCAGGCTCAAACACCACTTCGTTAAACCTTACCGTGTCTCTAACGGCCAGACGATGAAACACAATATCGAAATGATCATGTTCCAACGGACCGGTTGGCGGCAAAATAACATCGGCATGGCGCGTGGTTTCGTTGATATAAAAATCAATAGCCAGTGCAAACTTTAACTTGTCAAAGGCTTGATCGAGCGCGCCAGAATCGACACTGGAAAGTACCGGATTACCCGCAATGGTTATCATAGCGTGAATCTGTCCATCTCCTTCTGTCGTTATCTCTTCAGCCATACACAAGGCCGGCAACTCACCACCAAATTCCGGCAACCCGGAGACCCGCGATTGATGACGGTTGAAGTGACCTTTACCACTGGCCTGTTGATCGACGGCACCAAATGCCGGTGTGGTTAGACGGACTCCCCCTTTGATATCCAGTGAGCCCGACAAAATGTTCAACACTTGAATTGCCCACTGGCAAATTCCTCCAAATGGTTGTACCGAAGCACCCATCCGGCCGTGGCAAACAGCACGTCTGCTTTGCGCCATGTCTCGCACCAGCGTTTCTATGGCATTGCGATTTATGCCAGTTTGTTCTGCTGCCAATTCAAGGCTGAACGGTTGCACAGCCTGACGCAATTCCTGATAGCCAGAAAGATAGTCTTTGGCTAAGCCAGGGTTAGCCCAATCGCGTTCTATCATTAGCCGGATCATCGCGAGCAATAAATAGGCGTCGCTACCAGGCGTTATAAAATAGTGTTGGTCCGCGACTTCAGCCGTCTCGGTCTTACGCGGGTCGATAACAACCAGGCGCCCGCCTCTTTTACGCAAAGACTTAAGGCGCCCCCGAACATTTGGCATGGTCATCATGCTGCTGTTGGAGGCCATTGGATTGCCGCCAATCATCAAAAAATAATCAGTGTGATCAATATCGGGCACCGGAAGAAAAAATTGATGACCATACATATGCAGCGCCGCCAGTTGATGCGGTAGCTGGTCCAGTGACGTGGCGGAAAAGTGATTGACAGTTCCAATTGCTCGGCGCAACAATCCTCCATGGGTCATAGTGCCATAATTGTGTACAGAAGGATTACCGGCGTAAAAACCCACTGCGTCGTTACCATAACGGTCCTGCACATCAGTCAATGATTGTGCGCTTAATTCGATCGCCTCATCCCACTCAATTTCTTGCCAGGTAATATCGCCCGTGGACGTAGCAACTTTCTTAACCGGCTTGCGCAACCGGTCAGGATCGGTATGCAAATCAGCCAACGCCGTGGCCTTCGGGCAAATATAGCCCTGACTAAACGGATCCAGGTCATCTCCCTTGATCGATACGATCTGATCACTAGATGTGGTAATTTCCAGACCACAAATAGCCTCACATAAATGACAGGCCCGATAGTGTTTTCGCTCGCCCATAAAAATCCCTGAACATAACTATTGATAAAGGAAGTTAGTATTTTCGCATAGAAAAGCAGATGAGTAACCGGATTCGTCATATCACTCAAGAATCCCCTTACGAATACTGTTTTTACCGGTCTACAATGAGCGTTGCGGTTAAAGAACTGTCGTACTCTGAAATATAAATGTCTGTCACGTGTATTTCATTCGACCTGTCTGTTGATACTATTAGCGAATCAGAATTTCAACGCCACCTACCGCCTGAGATCGAAATGCAACCTAATAACACAGACCAATTCCAAAAATTCAGTTTTGGCACCCAGGTCCGAAAGTCCCCTTTCTCGGACGCAGCCTTGCGCTGGGGTGCACAAGGGTTTTCCGTTTACAATCACATGTATATCCCGCGTGATTTCGGTGACCCGGTACAAAACTTCTGGAACCTGATCAACGACGCTATTCTTTGCGATGTTGGTGTAGAACGTCAGGTTGAAATCACCGGACCTGATGCGGCAAAGTTTGCACAATATCTGAGCTGCCGCGATCTCTCGAAGTGCCAAGTAGGTCAGTGTAAATACGTACTACTGACTGATCAAGATGGCGGCATGATTAACGATCCGATCATGTTAAAACTAGGAGACAACCATTTCTGGTTTTCAATTGCCGATAGCGACGTCTTGCTATGGGCCAAAGGGCTGGCGGTCAATTCTGGAATGGACGTGCAAATTAGCGAACCAGACGTTTCACCGCTGCAATTGCAAGGACCCAAATCACGCCAAATCTTACGCGCCGCGTTCGGAGATATCCCGACCGAACTAAAGTACTACTGGTTTATGGAATACGACTGGAACGGCGTACCGTTGATTATCTCGCGGACCGGTTGGTCTAGCGAACTTGGCTATGAGATTTTCTTACGTGACGGCTCCGCCGGTGATCAGTTATGGGATTATTTGATGGAAGTCGGGCAGCCGCTGGGACTGCATCCGGGACATACCTCCAGTATCCGCCGCATTGAAGGGGCGATGATGTCTTACCACGCTGATATGACGCTGACGAACAACCCGTTTGAACTTGGATTGGATCGGCTGGTCGATCTGGATATAGATGCTGACTTTGTGAGCAAAGCAGCGCTTAAGCAGATCAAACGAGACGGCGTTAAGCAAAAGCTGGTGGGTCTGGAGATTGATGGCCCTGCGCTGGAAAATTCTAACGATGAGCATTGGTCAGTTATCATTGATGGAGCCAAGATCGGTCAGGTGACATCTGCGGTCTATTCGCCGCGTTTGGAAAGGAATATTGCGCTAGCGATGGTTGCTATTGAGTACGCCGGGACCGGCACACAAGCTGCAGTCGATATGATCACGGAAACGCGCAACTGCAAGGTGGTTCCAAAACCGTTTTATGACCCAAATAAATCGATTGCGGCCAAGGGCTGAGAAGTTATTAATAGCCGTTCTCGGATATACAGTAGAGAGACTTGATCAGAACTTGCAGAAAAACGCAGAGCCTGGAACTCACAAAACGCTCCAAATACTAACACTCGACGTTATTTGATCAGCAATAGGGTGTTGGTGCCGATAGAGAGACTTGAACTCCCAACCTACTGATTACAAATCAGTTGCACTACCAGTTGTGCTATATCGGCATTT
>CAZUMV010000148.1:0-7584 GCA_964621435.1 uncultured Thiotrichales bacterium
CACTTCAATGGTGGAATCCAGGTTGACGCCTTCCATCATCCCGTCTTTGCTGATATCGGTAAAAATAATCGCGGCGACCCCATCATGTTCAAAATGTTGCGCCATATCCACGACATCGTGTTTCGACAATTTCGACCAACCATCGATCGCAACTTTACCATTCTTGGCATCCAGTCCAACAATGACATGTCCGGGAAACTGCAAGCACAAATCGTTGACGAAATGTGGCTCGCTAACAGCCCGCGTACCGATAATCGTGTACTGCACACCGTCATCTAAATAGGCTGCCACGGTATCGGCGTCCCGGATACCCCCACCAACCTGTACGGGCACTTCGGGAAAATCCCGGGTAATATCCCGAATAACCTGATGATTAACCGGTGAACCGGCGAAAGCACCATCGAGATCAACCAAATGTAATCGCCGTGCCCCTTGCTCGATAAAACCGGCGGCTATCTCGCGGGGATCATCACCGAAGATGGTCGCCTCGTCCATCTTGCCTTGACGCAAGCGCACGCACTTCCCTTCTTTTAAATCAATTGCAGGTATTAGATCCATAGCTAATCACCATCCCATTGCAAAAAATTACGCAGAAATTGTAACCCAGACTCGGCACTTTTCTCTGGATGACACTGTAGCGCAAAAATATTATCCGACGCTATCGCTGCAGTAAAATCGACGCCATAATTACTTACAGCAATAGTCAAACCGGTTTGTTCCGGCTGCACAAAATACGAGTGTACAAAATAAAACATACTTTCGTCAGGAATTTTGTTCCACAGTGGATGAGAACGGGTTTGACGCACGTTATTCCAGCCCATATGCGGAATTTTTAACGCTGTATCGGCCTCGTGCACATCAGAAAAGTGTCTTACGCGCCCGGGATACATACCAACACAATTGGTTCCGCCATTTTCATCGCTATATGACATCAGCACTTGTAAACCCATGCAAATTCCGAGAAATGGTTTGGTTTTAGCGAGCTCTAGAACAACTTGCTGCATGCCAGTTTGCTGCAAGGCACTCATACAATCTTTAGCTGCGCCCTGACCAGGGAAAATGATACGGTCCGCAGTCATTAGTTGTTCGGGATCATTGGATAAGAAAATTTTGTCGCCAGCACTGGCCACAGAGTCCACGGCATTCTGGACCGAACGCAAATTACCCATCCCGTAATCTACAATTGCGACTTGCTGAGGCATACGGTTCGGTAGTTTTACAAACTACCCTTGGTAGACGGCATCATATTCAACATTCGCGGATCAGCTGAAGCAGCCATACGCAAGGCGCGCCCAAAGGCCTTGAATATTGTTTCGGCGATGTGGTGCGCATTATGGCCGCGAAGATTATCGATATGCAGGGTTACCTGAGAGTGATTAACGAAACCCTGAAAGAACTCCACGAACAGATCGACGTCGAAGGTACCGATATGAGCACGCGGGTAGTCGGCGTGATAGAACAAACCGGGCCGACCCGAGAAATCCAACACCACTCGTGATAAAGCCTCGTCTAACGGCACGTAGGCATGGCCATAGCGCACTATCCCACGTTTATCATCAAGCGCTTTGGCTAGTGCCTGACCCAAGGTGATTCCGATATCTTCAACGGTATGGTGATCATCGATCTCGGTATCACCATTGGCTACTATATTGAGGTCAATTAAACCATGGCGAGCAATTTGATCCAGCATATGCTCAAGAAACGGAATACCAATATCGAAATTGGACTTTCCGGTACCATCCAGATTTAGAGTCACGCTGATTTGCGTCTCCAGGGTGTTACGTTCAACGGTCGCGGTACGCTCTGTCATCGGCAAGGTCTGCTATTCAGTAAAGGTGATTATTTCAATGATCGAAGAGCTAAGCAACCACTAAGATGTTAACCAAAAGGTGACCGGCCCGTCGTTGATTAACTCAACCTGCATATCTGCGCCGAACACTCCCGTTTCAGTGTTCGAAAAACGGCTGCTTGCCAATTCACAGAGAAATTGGAACAAACGCTCGGCGGTCCCCGGATCGGCTGCAGTCTGGAAGCCCGGACGCCGGCCGCGGCTGGTGTCTGCCGCCAAAGTAAATTGCGGTACCAGCAATAACCCCCCGGCACAGTCAACCAGTGATAAATTCATTCTGCCCTGCTCATCACTAAAAACCCGATAGTGAAGTATTCTTTCCAGTAACTTCTCGGCTTGCTGCTCGGTATCATCATTTTCAATACCAATTAAAACCAGTAGCCCGGAATCGATTCGTGCAAGCTGTTCGCCGTCGACGCGCACGCTCGCACTACGCACTCGTTGCAACAAGCCAATCATGCTAACAATTCCGCAAACTCATCAGTGGCGTCGAGCAATGCTTGCGCGATATTAGTTTCTGCAACCGAATGTCCGGCATCATCAATGATCTGTAATTTTGCTTCCGGCCACGCCTGCGATAAAGTATAGGCCTGCTCCACTGGGCAAACCACATCGTATCTGCCATGCACGATAACGCCGGGAATATGACGCATAACCGCGATGTCCTCTAATAACTGTGCCGGGCGCATAAAGCACTGATTGATAAAGTAATGACATTCGATACGTGCGAATGCGAGCGCAAACTCCGCCTGGCTGAAATTCTCAGCATATTTCATATCCGGAATCAGGTTTACCGTTCGTCCCTCCCACACCGACCATGCACGCGCTGCTTCAAGTTGCTTGTGTTTATTGTCACCAGTGAGTAGTTCATAGTAAGCCGTGATCATGTCGGCACGTTTCTCCGGGGCTATTGGCGCAATAAAATCTTGCCAAAAATCGGGGAATATGCGGCTTGTACCAGATTGATAGAACCATTTAATATCCTCATCTCGACACAGAAAAATCCCACGCAAGACCAAACCGCTTACCTTTTCCGGGTGAGATTGGCTATAGGCGAGTGCCAGGGTCGAGCCCCAGGAACCACCAAAGACCAGCCACTGTTCAATACCCAGATGCGCCCTGATCTTTTCCATATCAGCAATTAGGTCTTGAGTAGTATTATTTTCCAAGGAAGCCTTTGGGGTGGATTTACCGGCACCGCGTTGATCAAACATAACTACGCGGTATTTTTCATGATCAAAAAACTGTCGATACCAGTCGGCACAGCCGCTGCCGGGCCCGCCATGCAGGTAGACCACCGGGATGCCCTGAGGGTTTCCGCTTTGCTCGAGATACAAGACGTGACCATCACCGACGGCAAAATTCTGCACATCATAAGGTTCTACAAGTGGATACATACGGTTACCTGAGTGTTGAACTCCTACGCTATCGTGCGCGGCGCGCATGAGCAACTTTTTTTTGGCGTTACTATCTGGTCGCCATCCATCCTGGAAAAAATGCCATATATCGTGATACAAACTTTTCATTATTAGACATTGCAACTGACCGTCCCTTGGATGAGACCGGTCATCCGATGCCACAGAATGACCAACAACAAATACACGCTGCTCACAGTTTTTTTGCTGCTTTTACACTACCCTGATTGCAATTGAAGAAACACCGCCAAGCATGCTACCAACGACAATAAATCTGAACGCGACCAAGCAACGTGCGTTCACTCTAAAAGAACTGCTGATTCTGATGGTTGGTATAGTCGTGGTGGTAAGTATCGCTTTGCCTGTGCTTTCAAACCAAAAATTTAAAACACAATATCGTGCCGCCGCCGTGGCCCTTAGCGCCCATAAAAGTGCATTGATTCGGTATGCCTATCGCTACGACAATTATTGGGGCTTACCCGATACTGAATTGTCACCGGCCGAGATGAAACAATATTTCGGTATCGATGATTCGGGTTCCGGACCAAACCTAGACCCCATCCGCGGCATGCGAAATTCAATGTACAGTTTTAGCGTATATCAATACCTTCACAAGCGAGCTTTTTCAGCCCCCGAAGAGGCGCCTGAACTAGTAGCTATGAAAGTTTACCTAACGAGAGCTGGCGAATTCGACTTTACTTATCATTACTACCATTCGGACTATGACTGGGACTATGCGGCGGGTGCCAAGTATGTAGATATCGACGACTTCGACGACTTGATCAACGAATAACTTTGTCGCCAAGTACATCTAAAGCCATTTAACAAAATTTTTTCCACCGCGTTGCAGGACATTGGCCAAGTGCTTACAGATATCTGCGGTAACCTTGATAATCCGCTATGATTATCTCTGCTCTTATTTGAATTTTTTAACTCGCTATGCGCGATACTCTTTTGCTCGGTTTACTCAATGGACTGGCACGACTACCTTTAAGGGTTAATCGTATACTCGGGCGAGCCGTTGGCAACATATATTGGCATTGCTCCAAAAAAGTCCGGCATATTTCACTGGTAAACTTATCGCTATGCTATCCAGAAAAAAATCTGGCATGGCAAAGGAAAATTGCCAAATCCGGCGTTATAAACATGGCGATAACACTTCTCGAGAGTCCGGCGCTGTGGCGCATGAACGCAACGCAATTAAGAAATATAATCGAAAACCCGGAAGACTTTGACCCGATCTTCAAAATGCAGGATGAAGGCAATGGTTTGGTTCTCTCAACCCCGCACCTGGGAAACTGGGAGTTATCGGCACTCTTTTACGCTACGCACCGCCCGGTCACTGCGCTATACCGACCACCAAAAATTACTACAATCGATCAGTTTATCCGTGCCGGCAGAGAGAGTACTGGCGCAACTTTAGTACCGACCAATACCAAAGGAGTCATTGCCTTGACCCGCACTGTGCTGAGCGGCGGCGCGGCCGGTATTTTGGCAGACCAGGAAGCCAGTCCCGGGAATGGCTTATTCACACCTTATTTTGCTACTCAAGCATACACCATGTCTTTGCTACCAAAGCTCGCACAACGCAAAAAATCCCCCGTTCTAATAATGTATATAGAGAGTCCAAGTGCCGCTGGCAGCCGTAAGTATCGTTTACATGTTAAAAAAATTTCAGATGCGATATATGACCCCGATCTTACCGTCGCTTGTACGGCCATGAATCGTGCCATTGAGGAAATGATTCGCATCAATCCGGGGCAATACAACTGGGCTTATAAACGCTTCAATGTTACGCCTGGTATAGAGGAGCAGTATCGTGCTTTCAAAAAATAAAATATGTCTATTCGGCGTCTTAATGCTTATGGCTGTTATCGCAAACGCCGGTGGTGGTGCAAAACCTATCGGACCTTTTTCTATTAGCGGTCTCGTGGGCTGGCAAAGCAAAAGCTTTTTGGACCTTACCGACTACCAACTTGTGCTCGATCAAGACGACCAGGTACTAAAAGCCAATAGCAATGGCAAGGCCTCAGCGTTAATCTATAAACAACGCATCGATCTACACCAAACCCCATGGTTGAACTGGCGCTGGAAGATCGAACAACCACTTGCCGGCAATGCCGAAACCACAAAATCGGGTGACGATTATGCCGCTCGCATTTATGTGATTATCGACGGCGGTATGCTTAAGTGGCGCAGCAAAGCCCTGACCTATGTCTGGTCGTCGCGCAGCGGCGATATCCCCGACTGGCCAAATGCCTTTGTCCCGAAAAATGCCATGATGATCGCGGTACGCAATGCCGAACATGATATTGACACTTGGCATTCAGAAAAGCGCAATGTATTAACAGACCTCGAACAAGCATTTGGACAAGAAATCAGATACATTGATGCTGTCGCAATCATGACCGACACGGACAATACCGGGCAATCGGCGAGCGCATTTTATGGCGATCTATTTTTTAGCGAACAGTAGTAAAATCCTGACCAACTGAATCAAAAAGTCGACTAAACACAAGCTGTATAAATAAAGCAAAGTTAAATTAGAACAAGTCGACAGAATATCAGCACCCTGATCGGTACAATTAGCGCCGATGGCTATTTCAATTGTCAATTTCAGCATGCCCCCATGGACTCAACACGTGGACGTTCACTGTGAACGCCACACCAAGGAAGCCGGTCCTGAAACGGTGATGTTCGGTGGTGAAGAGATCATTGTGAATACCGCTGCACCGGTCAACAGCATGTTTGGCCCTGAACCGATAAATATCTATAGCATTGCTGCATATTTGATGGCTGCCTTTTTCGCTTATCAATTTGGAAAAAATAGAAAAATACTAGACCAATCAACCGTGGGGCTGGTGCAGGTAATGGGCTTGGTTGCGGTATGCGGTTTTATTTTCCATCTGCAAGCCAATGTATGGTCAATGTATCTCGATAGCATACCCATATATGCTTTTCAGATACTATTTGTCTATTCTTATGGCAGCTTCATGGCCCGTAACACACCCAACCCTCAAATAACGGCTATCTTCATCACCGTGGGCTTTGTGATATTAAATCTCCTGGCGAGCCTAGTACCCTACTCAATCTTGAATGGCGCAGCCACTTTTATCCCAATGCTGATTTTTATGGTGATTTTTGCTTATTATCACAATCACAATGTGCGCCGAAATACGGCCGTAATCTGGTTGTCGGTGATCGCATGGATCATCGCAATTTTTATGAAATCAATCGATATCGAAGCCTGCGACTATCAAAGCTTCGGCACACATTCTATTTGGCACGTTACCAGCGCAGCAGCGATGCTGTTTGCAATAATTGGGCTGTTGTCCACCAAAGAAGATGGACGGCACCTGCGCTCTCTCTCGGTCGACGGACACTGGGGCATAGCTCAATCAGATGATCATAAGGCTCAGTACCGTTATAAGTTCGAAAAAATCGAGGCGGTGGAATCGCTAAATCCACATGATGTAGTGCGTTTCGAGGAACCAACATTGTCGATTACGCGGCCTGATTTTCTCATTAACCCCATTGATAACATAGCGAAAGAACCCGAGGAAAAAGTTGCTAAAAAGCGAGACGCCAAGGAAACTCAACCCAAAGCCACTACCAAACAAGTCGTTAAGAAAGACCAACCCAAAGGCAGCACCAAGCGAGACGTTAAGAAAGCCAAACCTAAAACCGCCACCAAACAAGAGACCAAGAGAACCCGACCCGAAACCGCTACTAAACAGGTCACCAAGAAAGCCCGACCCAAAGCTGCTACCAAACGAGTCGTTAAGAAAGACCAACCCAAAGGCAGCACCAAGCGAGACGTTAAGAAAACCAAACCTAAAACCGCTACCAAAGAGGTTACCAAGAGAACCCAACCCAATGCTGCCACCAGACGCGCCGTTGAAAATGCTCGGCTTAAAATTGCCAAAAAAGAAGTTGTTAAGAAAAAAGTTGCTAAAAAAGGATTTTTAAGAAAACTCCGTTCTATCGGCGCCAAAAAGCCGGGGTCAACAGCACCAAAAAAGTGAATATTTCGAGTCGCCCCATCAGCATGGCAAGACAAAGAACCCATTTAGAAAAATCATTAATTCCTTGATAATTAGCCGCAACGTCACCCAATCCGGGACCGAGATTGTTTAACGACGCAGCGACCGCTGAAAAGGCAGTGACTTGATCTAAACCGGAGGCCATCAATAATAATAAGAACACGACGAAAACCATCACGTAAGCAGCAAAAAACCCCCATACGGCTTCGATAACTCTCTGCGGTACTGGTAACTTACTCACTTTTACCACCATGTAGGCACTTGGGTGAACCAGCTT
>CAZUMV010000149.1:0-7482 GCA_964621435.1 uncultured Thiotrichales bacterium
GAGAATGCTTTGAAATTTTTCTGCCATTCCGAAGGCTGGCTAACCGGATAGGCTTGCACTGCCGTAACTTTGTATTCCGGACAGTTGGTTGCCCAATCGCTGTTGTCAGTGGTAACCACGTTGGCACCGGATTCTGGAAAATGAAAAGTGGTATACACCACGCCAGGCTGAACTTTCTCCGTCAACACTGCACGCATTACCGTTTCACCGGCGCGTGACTGAATTCCTACCCAGGCATCATGCTTGATACCGCGCACCTCGGCGTCAGCTGGATGAATTTCCAGTCTATCCTCGCCGTGAAAGTCGTTGTTCTCTGTGCGTCTGGTTTGCGCGCCAACATTATATTGCGAAAGAATCCGGCCGGTTGTCATCAGTAGAGGGAATTTGCGCGTACTGCGCTCGTCCGACTCAACATAGGGTGTTGGCGCAAAGAAGCCTTTACCACGCACGAACTCATCGATGTGCATGGTCGGCGTGCCTTCGGGCGCGTTGTCATTGCACGGCCACTGTATGCTACCCAGTTCGTCCAGCTTGGCGTAGTTCACGCCGTGGAAGGTTGGCGTTAAGCGGGCGATTTCGTCCATGATTTCAGAAGGGTGGTTATAGTTCATTGGATACCCCATCGCTTCAGACAAGGCGACTGTAACTTCCCAGTCTTCTTTGCCAGCCAGTGGTTCCATGACTTTACGCACCGGCGAGATTCGTCGCTCGGCGTTAGTGAACGTGCCGTTCTTTTCCAGGAACGAAGAGCCCGGTAAAAATACATGGGCATACTTGGCTGTCTCGTTAAGGAAGATATCCTGAACCACTACACATTCCATCGCGCTTAAGGCACTCGTAACGTGCTGCGTGTCAGGATCAGACTGGGCCATATCTTCACCCTGAATATACATGCCCTTGAAGCTGCCTTCGACAGCATAGTCAAACATGTTCGGGATTCTGAATCCGGGTTCCGGATCCAGGGTCACGCCCCATTCGTTTTCAAACAACGAGCGCACCGAACCATCCGATATATGTCGATAGCCGGGCAGCTCGTGCGGAAAGGAACCCATATCGCAAGCACCCTGCACATTATTTTGTCCGCGCAAAGGGTTCACGCCAACACCTGCTCTGCCGATGTTTCCGGTAGCCATAGCCAGATTGGCAATACCCATGACGGTCGTTGATCCTTGGCTGTGCTCGGTTACCCCAAGTCCATAGTAGATAGCGCCGTTATTGACCTCGGCGTACAGGCGCGCGGCACCTCTGACTGATTCGGCTGGCACACCAGTGGTCTCAGCCAATGTTTCCGGCGAGTTCTCCGGCTGGCTAACGAAGTCGCGCCAGACCTTGTAAGCGTCACTCTCGCAACGCTGTTCAATATACTCCTGGTCTTCTAGACCTTCGGTGATGATTACATGCGCCAGAGAATTCAGTACCGCAACGTTAGTGCCCGGTTTTAACTGCAGGTGGTAGTCGGCTTTAACGTGTGGACCATCAACCAGATCTATCTCGCGCGGATCGATGACGATCAGATTGGCGCCCTGACGTAGTCTGCGTTTCATTTGCGAGGCAAACACCGGATGTGCATCAGTCGGATTTGCGCCCATCACGATAATAGTGTCGGCGTGCATGACAGAATCGAACTGTTGCGTACCGGCAGATTCTCCCAGCGTGGTTTTTAAGCCATAGCCGGTGGGTGAGTGACAAACCCGCGCACAAGTATCGACGTTATTATTGCCAAACGCCGCCCGGATAAATTTTTGTACCAGAAAAGTTTCTTCGTTGGTGCAGCGTGAAGAGGTGATACCGCCAATCGATTTTTTGCCATACTTTTCTTGAATTGACTTAAAGCGATCCGCAGCAAAGGTAAGGGCTTCATCCCATTCGACTTCTTGCCAGGGCTCTCGAATACTCTCGCGTATCATTGGCTTGGTGACCCGGTCGGGGTGGCTGGAATAACCAAAGGCAAACCGACCTTTAATACACGAGTGTCCGTGGTTGGCATGACCATCGCGGTTGGGAATCATGCGCACGAGTTTATCATCCTGCATTTCCGCTCTAAACGAACAGCCAACACCACAGTAGGCGCAGGTAGTGACGGTGGCGGTTTCGGGAATACCAAATTCGATTACCGATTTTTCCGTTAGCGTTGCGGTGGGGCAAGCTTTGACACAGGCGCCGCATGAAACGCATTCTGACTCACTAAAAGGTTCGTCCTGGCTGGCAGCAACTTTCGATTCAAAGCCGCGACCCTGAATAGTTAATGCAAAAGTACCTTGTACTTCTTCACAGGCGCGCACACAGCGCGAGCAGACAATACATTTGCTCGGGTCAAAACTAAAGTAGGAGCCGCTTTCATCTTTTTCAGCATCCAAATGGTTCTTGCCCTCATAGCCATAGCGAACATCTCTGAGCCCGACTACGCCGGCCATGTCCTGTAACTGGCAATCACCGTTGGTGGGGCACGTCAGACAATCCAGCGGATGATCCGAGATATAAAGCTCCATCACATTGCGGCGCAATGCCGCAATACGTTCGGTTTGGGTTTTAACTTGCATGCCTTCTTCAACCAACGTGGTACAAGAGGCCGGGTAACCTTTACGCCCTTCAATTTCAACCAGGCATAAACGGCAAGATCCGAAAGCTTCCAGATCTTCGCTGGCACATAATTTTGGTACCTGTATGCCGGCAAGGGCAGCGGCGCGCATTACCGAGGTGCCTTCAGGGACTCGAACGCTGGCGCCATCAATAACGACATTCACATCAGTTTCGGATTGAACCGCGGGTGTACCCAGATCGAGTTCTGGTCCGAAACGTTTATAAAATTCTACATTCATAATTTACCTCAGTATCTTTCGCGCCGGCTGTTAGCTCTCGTTCAGGGCGTCCGGGTAGTGCTTCATTATGCTGAGCACCGGAAAAGGCGCCATCCCGCCAAGTGCGCATAAAGAGCCATCAATCATAGTGTGGCATAAATCATCCAGCACCACTTTATTCGAGTCGACATTTTCACCATTCAGGATTTTATCTATGGTTTCAACGCCACGTACCGCACCAACCCTGCAAGGCGTGCATTTTCCGCATGATTCCAGGGCGCAAAATTCGAGCGCAAAACGCGCCATTTGGCCAAGATCCACGCTGTCATCAAATACCACAATTCCGCCGTGACCGAGCATGCCGATAGCGGCGAAGTCTTCATAGTCCAACGGTGTATCAAAATCGGATTCTGGAATATAAGCGCCGAGCGGGCCGCCAACTTGCACTGTCTTGACCGGTCTCCCGGTTGCGGTGCCGCCGCCGATATCTTCCAACACAGTTCGCAAAGAAATCCCGAATGGCAGTTCGAACAAGCCACCGCGTTTAACGTTGCCTGCTAACTGCACTGTCAGGGTGCCACGCGAGCGTCCACTGCCGAAATTTTTATAGTGATCTGCGCCTTTGCTAATAATGGTTGGTACGGATGCCAGGCTGATGACATTGTTGACCACCGTCGGTTTACCGAATAATCCTTCGATTGCTGGCAAGGGTGGTTTGTAGCGAATCTCCCCGCGCTTGCCTTCCAGGCTTTCCAATAATGAAGTTTCTTCGCCACAGATATATGCGCCGGCAGCTTTACGTACATATAATGTAAAGCTGTATTCGCTATCCATTATTTTGTCACCAAGCAGACCCTGGGCTTCTGCAAGCTCGACAGCTTTTTCAAGTGTCTCGATTGCTTGCGGGTATTCAGCCCGTGTGTAGATGTATCCTTCGTCCGCACCAACTGCCAGACCGGCGATGATCATGCCTTCGATCAGGCAAAACGGATCACTTTCCATGAGCATGCGATCCGCAAACGTGCCCGAATCACCTTCATCTGCATTACAGACAATAAATTTTTTATCACTAGGTGCATCGGCTACGGTTTGCCATTTAATGCCGGTTGGAAAAGCCGCGCCGCCGCGCCCGCGTAATCCGGACTCTTTAACCGCTTCTATAATGCCTTGAGCGCCCATCTTTAAAGCGCTTTCAAGACCTTGAAAGCCCCCGTGTTCTTTATAAGCATCTATAGAGAGTGGATCTATCACTCCGACTCTTTCAAATGTCAGCCTTTGTTGCTGGGTTAACCAGCGTAGTTCTTCAGTGGGGCCTAAGTACTTTGCGTGATTATTATTCGGTTCATCTTGAGTCATAAGAGACTCAACATCTTCGGCATCAACCGGCCCGAAGGCATGCCGGATACCCTGATGTTCGATTTCTACCATCGGCTCCAACCAGTAGAGTCCCCAGCTACCGTTTCTAACTATCTCGGCTTGATCATGCTGCGCAGAGATAAGCTCTGCTATTTGATCACTGCCAAGAGAGCGGCTGGTCGAGTCTGCGGGTACGTAAAATTTATTCATGACTTTCGCGCTCTCGCGACGATCGCGTCAAACTTCCCGCTATCTACTCGCGCATGCAATTCTTCATCCAGCATTATCGCCGGTGCACACGCGCAGTTACCCAGGCAGTAAATCGGTTCAAGATTAAACAGACCATCATCGCTGGTACCATGTGGTTGTGTCCCTAGATGGCTGGCAGCATGTTCCATTAATTTTCGCGCGCCCATAGATTGACAAGCTTCGGCGCAGCAGACATAAACAGTGTGCTTGCCACCAGGTTCGTCGCGGTATAGATGGTAGAAACTAATGACTCCATGAACTTCTGCGCGAGACAAATTTAAGTGTTTAGCGATGATCGGAACTGCTTCCTTGGGAATATAACCAAGCCGATCCTGAACGGAATTTAATATCGGTAGCAGTGGGCCCTTAACATCAGCATGTGCGGCACATATTTCCAATGTGTCGTTATTTATCTGCTCGATCGAGAGTTGGGTATTAGAGGTCATGGGTTGTCGAATTCAATACTGATTGCCACGTAAAATTGTACCATGCAGAGCCATTTTTGAACCGACACTTAGATGGCAGGTGACGACAAACATAGCACGGATACAGGCTCGTGATCCGCCGGCGAAACTATTAGAATCCTTTATAGACTGCATTGATATGTGGGTCGCGGTACTGGACACATTTGCTAGGCATGAAATCGACTCCCGAAGGTCACCACTATACGCGGCCGTACCGGATGTGCGAACTTGTGTTAAATGGTTTATTGAAACAGTGATCATGTGAGTCGATTTCTGTTGTTTCCCGCATAAAACGCCTGCTGCTTCGCTGTATTATATAAAATAATCACCGTATTACCGCATAGAAGGCAAATTGAGAAATTCGATTGAAAAATTAGACGTGATTGAACTTGGTGTTGGATCAGGTATGCGGGTCGGCTTGATGAATTGGGGTGCGCGTATTGTTTCGATAAAAGTGCCTACCATGGAAGGTTTTCAGGAAGTTACCGTGGGCTATGATAATGCCAAAAAATATCTTGAGGATCCCAACTACCTCGGGTGCACGCTGGGAAGGTACGCTGGCCGTATTGCTGGTTCAGCAATCAACATAGCCGGTCGTGAATATGCGCTTGTTGCGAACGAGGAGCATGCCTGTTTGCACGGAGGTATGTCAGGATTCGACCAGCAGTTTTGGAATGTCGGTAGCGACAGAGCGAAGGACCGGGTTGCATTTACCTACCAATCCCAACATTTGGAGGAAGGTTTTCCTGGCGTGCTGGACGTCACGGTTATTTATTCATTGCTGGACGATTTTAAATTGCAGATTGAGTACTTGGCGACGGCGTCGCACACAACCGTGGTAAATTTGAGTAACCACACCTACTTCAATCTCGCAGCAGACCGGTCATCTGTTGACGGTCATCTGGTTTCAATCAACGCGGATTATTTGACTCGGCAAAATAGTCACCTCATACCAGATGGTCAAATAGTTCCGGTACGGGATACTCGCTTTGATTTAAGAAACCCGATTGAAATAGGTAACAAAATATTTGATCAAAATTACGTTTTAAACAAGACCAATGGCGAATTCGAGCTTGCTGTGGTTGCATCGGCAGCTGGATCGAATATTGGTCTTAGTATGTTTACTACACAGCCAGGTGTGCAGTTTTACACTGGTGATTTTCTGGCCGCACCGATAACGCCACGCGCAGGTTTGTGTTTTGAAACTCAAAATTATCCGGATGCGCCGAATCAGCCAGCATTTCCTTCGGCCTTATTGCATCCGGGCGAAGTTTACAAGCACCAAACCTTGTATCAATTTACGGTGCAGATATAGCGGGTTTTTAACATCAGCATAGCGACACACATTTCCAATGTGTCGGTGTGTATCTGGTCCATTGAAAACGCAGTGTTAGAGGTCATCGGCGTGACCGGAATTAAAAACTAGTCGCTGGCCAAAATGATAGCATTGTTCAGTAGTTTGTCCGACGACATTGAGATGGCGAGTGACGACAAACCCGGGGTAATAAATCCTTTATCCAATGCTGTTTCTGACGCGTTGTAACTATTTAAGTTTGCTGTCGGATACCATTAGAAAAGGTAATATTTTTTCAATCAATGTATTCGGTCGCTCTTCTATTACCAAATGTCCGGCGTCCGGGATTTGGTGGAATATTGAATCGGGAATCATTTGGTGAAGTCGTTGGCCTTGAGCGACAGGAATCCAGGTATCCTCCGCGCCCCATAAAATCATCACAGGCTGCGTGATTTGAGAGTATTGAGGCTCTACCTGATCCGTGTATTTCGAGTCTGCTTGCGCTATCTGCCGGTAAAAGGCAGCTTTACCATCCGCATTAGTCCAGGGGCGTACCGTTTGTTCCAGTGTGGCTGGTTCGATGGTTTTATGTGCGGCAGTGGTTACGTACGCGCGCACGATCGCCTCTTGAATATAGCTCGGCACACCTGCAAACGCAGCCTCATGCTTTTTTACGTGCTGAAAAAAAAGCGACCCCCAAGGTGACAAAGCAACTGGATCAATCAATACAATCTTTCGAAATTTTATGCCGTTGAGAAGGTGGGTCCGCAAAACCGTTGCGCCGCCAAAATCATGACCGATGATTGCGGGGTTATCTAAATTCCAATGTGTTAACAACTCACTCAAAACTTCGTTTTGAATCCCAAGCGAAACATCACCATCTTGCAGGTCCGATTGCCCGTATCCAATAAGATCGTAATAATGCACTTTAAAGTTTTTGGACATTGCTGCGATGATGTGTCGCATATTAAATGAAGACCATGGTGTCCCGTGCACAACGACCAGAGCAGGGCCATGCCCGGTGATCCCATAACGAATTGGCCGGCCACGAAACAGGTAAGTCTCAGGCAAGATCCATTCAAGTGGGTTGCTTAACATAAAAATTCCGGAAAAATAATGTTTGAGTCATCAAGTCAGTCTTCGACCTTAATAGTAATCGGCGTTTATGTTTAGGTTCTCGTTGCAATTTATTACTTTAGATCATGTGCGAATTGCTATTCTCGACGAGAATGGACGGGCTTTAAATGGCGCCCCAAAGAAGATTCGAACTCCTGACCTTCCCCTTAGGAGGCATTTTCAAGCCTCTGATTTATATGAGAAA
>CAZUMV010000150.1:0-7438 GCA_964621435.1 uncultured Thiotrichales bacterium
AATTGTGAGTAGATCCACATAGGATGTTAAGTAAATAGTTTTAAAGTGTGTCCCCCTGAGATTAGGCGTAACAGGTTTAACCATCTGTTGCGTCTTTTTTTTAGTACGTCGCAATTACCAAACATGATTGCACTAAAACAATAAGAGTGGCAACGTTGGGGCTATAGCATCGTTAACAGAACCAAATTCTGGACCAACATGTCTTAACAAAGATTTTTTTCGTCGCAGCTCGATCTTCCTTCATCCAGAGACCACGCAATCGAAGTACCATGTGGAACACCCTTAAGGTGATAGGTCGCCAAATCAATTTCGGCAGTACCACGAATCGATATCGACGTATGGTTGGGGTTGTAGTAAACCACGTCTATAAAATTCACATACTCACCGACCAGCGCTGCAGTACGGGCATCAGAAACATCTCCATCAGTGCTGCTGCCGCGACCACTCGTGTTATCGTCACATGCAGTTAGAGTGACATTTAGCGAATAGCAAATTTCAATCGCAAGCTTGATACCCGACGTTGCTGCGATAACTTCTGCATATTTTGCTTTCTTTACATAATCGGAATAAGCCGGGACCGCCATCCCCGCAAGTATGGCAATGATCGCCATAACGATCATCAGTTCCAGTAAGGTAAAGCCTCTTTCATTTTGTGGTTTCAATTTGCGCCAACACATATCTTGATTTTTCTTAATATAAACAGGAGCAATTTTTGTACCAAGTTTGCGTGACCGGTAGCGGTTCGCACTTTAATGTAATGCCGAATCAAGTATGGAACTAGCGGTACCGTTTTTGCATTGAGATACATTTGGTCAAAGTCGGCTTTCAATAAGCTTGTAAGAAAGTGACAATTTTGTCGCACGACAGGCAAGATATTAGATAATCCCTTGCCCAATCAATTCATAGACTGTCTTGCCAGAGAGGAAAAGAACTCTTGGTATTGGGCAACTTTGCCTGTTTCCTTTCATTCGGCACCTGGCGTTTTCTCAATGCATCGATCAATAAACTAAACATCGTTTGGGCTGGACATATTTCCAATTTCATTGTCATAGGTGCCAACCCGTTAAAATATATTGCTATATTTTTCTGATAAACTGTCGCCACAATTTATCCCTAGTCGCGTATGAATATCATTTCAGATAAGTATAAAGATGCGTTAAGTCTTCAAGAAAAGTATAAAAAAAATGATCCTTTTCCGCATATCGTGCTGGACAACTTCATCGATTCCTCGGTCTTAAAGCAAGTTGTTGCCGAGTTTCCAAACCTGGAAGATCTGCCCAACACAATAAAATTCAACAAGGGCACTAGTATCAAACTAGCCTCCAGGGGGTCGGCAGATTTATCCCCCGCGGGACGAGACCTTATCAATTATTTCAATAGCGATATCTTTCTGGCCTACTTACAACAACTCACGGGTATTGAAGAAATATTAATCTCTGATCCATATCTTTTCGGCGGTGGATATCATGAGATTAGAAAAGGCGGATATCTAAAAATTCATGCTGATTACAACAAGCACGATTCATTCGATCTAGACCGCAGGGTAAATTTACTGCTTTATCTTAACGAAGATTGGGATTCAAACTGGGGCGGTAATTTAGAGTTGTATGATAAAGACGATTTAACCTCTCCAAAGGTGTCAGTCGCCCCTGTCTTTAATCGCTGCGTTGTATTTAATACGACATCTTATACATATCATGGACACCCGGATCCTTTGAATTGTCCGGATGACAGGTCTCGACGTTCTATCGCCCTCTATTACTTTACGGTTGGTCGACCCGCAGAAGAAACTGCTGGTAAACACAGCACACTCTATGTTGGCGCTAAAGGAGAAGGTCTTGAGTATTCGCGAAAGGAACGGGTTCGAAATTTAGTGCAGGATCTCGCCCCGCCCATGTTGTTGCGCGGTATGCAGAGGCTTTATCGCAAAATTAAGTAGCAACTATGTCGCATGTCTCAATTGTACTTTGCGATCCCCTCTCTGGCATGTCTATGCTTACTGATACTCATTAGGTCTACTTAAAGAGGAAAGTTGAGAATTATTGAGTGAACCGGAACAAATAACTCTGTCTTGGAAATTAGTATCAAATTCTTAGCGTAAGAATCTCTCCACTATTTACAATTAAACCGCACTTCTATTACGACTGTATTGCGCTAGCACCGCTTGTGCGAACGATATATATGTTTTTCAATGCAAAACAGTGGCATTAACTTGGGAAAGGTCAGTTTTAGATGCAAATCAACATGTTTTGCTAACTGTGCATACGCATTTGGTACGATATACTGGCTCTCGCAAAAGATTTTAAAAATCTAATAACCAGACTATCGAGTAGCAACTACTTATGGCAGAAAAAATACACTTTTTTAATCGAAACGGAGTCTCAATTTCTGGCGCCTTACATCGACCCCGAATTGAGACAACCAAAGCCTATGCATTGTTTGCTCATTGTTTTACTTGCAGCAAGAATATAAACGCTGCAGTTAATATTGCGAAAGCCCTCTCGCATCAGGGTATTTGCACACTCCGTTTTGACTTTACCGGTATCGGAGACAGTGAAGGGAAATTTGCAGACACAACTTTTAGCAGTAATGTTCAAGACTTGATCGACGCTGCCGCTTTTCTAGGTCTGGAGTATGAACCACCCGAAATTATTATCGGCCATTCTCTCGGCGGTACTACTGCGTTAGCTGCCGCTGCACACATCGATTCGATTAAGGCGGTGGCAACCCTCGGAGCTCCGGCATCGCCCGAACACGTTCTTCATCATCTGCATAAAAATATGCATGAAATCGAGACTGCGGGGCAAGCAGAAGTAAACTTAGCGGGACGAACATTCACATTCAAACAGGAATTCGTCGATGACACCCGCAATTATGAACTCAATATATCCGACATTAACAAACCGTTGATGGTCATGCATTCGCCAATCGATTCTACCGTTTCCATTGATGAAGCCGCGAAAATTTATGGACAAGCGAAGCACCCAAAGAATTTTGTAAGTCTTGATAAAGCCGACCATCTGCTCAGCAATGCGGCTGACTCGATTTATGCCAGTAATGTGTTAGCCGCTTGGTGCTCGCGCTATCTGAGCAAAAACCCGGAAAATAATCCTGAGAAAAACCTGGAAGATGGCAGCGTGCTGGTTTCTGGCGCCGCCAATGATAATTTTTTAAATCACATTAATGCTGGCGGACACTCGCTAGTTGCTGATGAACCCAAGGCTTTTGGCGGTGAAGAACTTGGGCCAACTCCTTACCAATACCTGTCGACCGCCCTTGGCACCTGCACTTCCATGACCTTGAATATGTACGCTCGCCGCAAAGCATGGCCGGTAGAAAATGTACACGTAAAAGTGAGTCACGATAAAGTGCACGCACAAGACTGTATTGATTGCGAATCTGGCACCACCAAGATCGATAAATTCACCAGAGAAATATCTATCGACGGAGATTTGTCTAAAGAGCAAAAGCAACGACTGTTAGAAATTGCCGATCGTTGCCCAGTGCACAAAACACTAGAGCGATCCGCAACCGTTGAAACACGGCTCGCCTCTTCATAATAGACTGCGCTCCGGTTTACCTTCGAATATCTTTAAGAATTAATTGTCGATGTTGATGTGTATTTCAGAATTAAAAGTTGTCGGAAAATCGACTGTAACCTATTGATTTCGGATCACTCTTATACCTAAGATCCAAATTTAAAAGTTGTCGTACAATTTTGTAGTAAAAACGCAACGTTTTTAATCCTCCAAGTCGAGCCGTGCGGCCCAACTAGCCAAGAAAAGCTCTTCCTCATTAGTTACCGGTTCGTTCTTAAGCCGAATCCAATGATTGCTTTTTCAGTGAAATCATTACCAATTATCGGAAATACCTCGAGATCTAAAGGTCCGTTTTTTACAATATTGATCATCGATTATTTTCGATAGGATCTGAGCGATTATTTTGTTGATATAAAAATGACGTATTGGGTAGCCAGGATAATTCACTCACCTTTAGAATTTTTAACATCGATGATTGCTTCGATTAAATCTTGTGGCACTGATTCTGGTACGACCGTGTCATCAAATGGCAATATCATTTCGCTGGCTTTGAGTGCAGCGATATAGTTCCTCAGGAATTGTCTGCACATTGGGCAGACTCGCATATGACGCATAAATAGAACACTTTCCTTTTCTGACAGATTGCCGCCGACGTAATCAAAAATAAAGTCATTAAACTGTTTACACGTGATCATCCGAGGCGATACACGCATATACCATGCACCGATCGGGAAAATCGGGCTCATGATCTTCTCAAGTTTCATGTATTTTAATGAACGACGAATCATGGTTTTTTCCTCCCTTGATAAGGGAAGAAGTACGCCCGTAATTTTTTGTTTACTTTGGTCCTAGCACGATGAATGCGAACCTTGGCATTACTTTCGCTGATTCCGAGAATCTCGGATATTTCCTTGATAGACAAATTATCGAAATCTTTTAACAATAGTGGAATCCGATAGGATTCATCCAAGGTCTCTACGGCCGATCTAACTTTCTCCAGGTTTTCTTGCTTCAAAATGTCTTGTTCGGGGTTCGAAACTTCAGCCCAAGGCGGTTCATCCAGGAATCCGTATTTGTTGTAATTTGCCGGGTCCTCCAGCTCTCCTTCGAAGGAAATGGATTGCTTTGTCTTTCTTAGTGTGTCGATCGCCTTATTGACAATTATTCGCTTAACCCATGCCGGCATTGCTTCGCTGTCGCGGAGCGAATCCAATTTCGTGTACGCAGTCAGAATACCATCTTGCACAGCATCCTCTGCAAGCGATGTGCTTTTTAAATATCCAAAACACATTTTAATGTAGTACGAGTAATTTTGTGTGATCAATTCGATGAATTGATCATGTAACCCGGGATTGTTCTGGCTAGGAATATCGTCGTCCGAATTACTCATCCAGTCAAAACCGTTGGCAAATTACACTCGCGTGCAAACAGATTCTTCTGTTGGAACAAATTGCTCATCGAATCTATATCTGGTCATGACGGGTGGCGGATAAACTCGCAAAATGATCATGAACTTCGTCATGTCCCAACAGAAAAACTTTGTCCCCCCTGTTGATCGGGCGCATATTTAGATCGAATACTTCGGTGTCACCGGCGGAGCGATGAACAGCGAGCACATCCAGGCGATCCAACGACTCTTGTAATTTAGCTGGCGAAATAGCATCCTCATCGAAAAACTGATGCTCTCCAATGCTGATGTTGTTGCCGAGTTGCAATATTCGACGATAATACCTTCCGCCTAGGAAAGTAAATTTATTGAGTAGAATCCCTAAAAATCGACAAAGAACACGATCGACAACTGGGTTCAGCATAACGGAAAAGAAAATAACGAGGCTGATAATAATCCATGCGAGTTGAGCCAATATGTCGCGAAAATCTGCTCCGACATGAACGAACGAAATTAAAGTAGTCGAAACTATAGAAACGATCCCTAAGTTTCCCAATATCATCAGCCATGAGATTATTTTTCGACGGATCGGGTAATTAACGATCAGCTCGGCATCCATCGTGGTAAACCCTGTTCCTGTTAGAGCCGAAAGCGCTTGAAAACGAGCGTCCTCTTCAGGCAATCCAGTAAGCTTGAGGGCAACTGATGCCACTCGAACGAAAAAGAACGAAAGCGATAAGATCAATACAAGCGATAGTGCTGCGACCACTAGTCAACTCCCAAAAAAGTCATAAGGTTAATACGATTTATCGCGTATATTATGCAACATAAACAAGGTAGTATGCGTTTTCTGAATTGAAGAACGGATTGCAGTTATAGCAACATTCAGGGCAAATTCAGAGAAAAATTTAACAAAAAACTTGTTTTAAAAAATTAACGAAATTAGCTGTAACCAAACCCTCATCTCATTCGTCATTAATTTGTGTTCTTGCGCTTTAATTTTATTAATGAACGCTAACACTCACAATTAAAAGTCGACTAATCGACACGAAAACGTTCTTTCTTGGAAAGAATATAGGAGGGAACTTGATGGCACATTATTTGAGTGGCGCGAAGCGTCAAATGCAATATTGCCTGCGTTTTTGCACAACATATGCAATGGCGGATATAAATGATCGCCTGCGATCCGCGCTCGAAGTCCAGAGTGCCTCCAGATCACGGTTTACCTCAACGATTATTCGCATGAGATCTTTAATTTTCCGAAGCTCGAAAACGCCGCTGTTTCCAGACCTAACATACAGGTCGACGCTCGAATCTAATTTAGTCGAGGTCTGTGAGAAGAGTCTGACTAACCTAATGGGTAAGGGCAAGTCATGAACAAAACAGATCCATACGCCGAGCTATTACACAAGTGTGCGAATGGCGATCAACATGCGTTTTCGCGAATTTATGCTGAATCGAATGGCCAATTGATGTCCGTGAGTCAACGCATGCTGCAAAATCACCGAAAGAGCGAGGAAGCTTTGCAGGACTCATACCTAAAAATATGGAATAACGCAGGTAGATTTGATGGGTCTAAAGCTCAGGCGATGACCTGGATGACAACGATCGTACGAAATCAATGCCTTGATATCATCCGCGCCAAGAAGATTCGTCCGCAAGAAGTAGATATAAAATTTGAAGGGTTGGAATTCCAGGATGAAAGTGCTGACCCTTCATATACTACCGAATTAAATATCATGGGTAAGAGTGTATTAAAGTGTTTGCAAAAACTGGAGCGACCCCGACGACAAGCAATCTTTATGTCGTATTACTATGGAATGACGCATGATGAAATCGCGGCAGAACTTGACGTCCCGCTTGGCACCCTCAAAGGATGGATCAGAAGAGGCGTGATCAAGACACGAGAACAACTGATGGCGTACGAAAAAAACAATACGAATGATTGGACATAGTTGGGAGACTCACGACACTGTGAACATTAGATTGTCAATCGCCGGAATTGCCCTGTTTTTTTGGACAAACATTTCTCCCGCTCAAACGCTGGGCGGAGTTTTTGGGCCAGGTATCCAGAAGAATGATCGATCGTGGCAATTGAGAATGGCCTATACGCCTGATGAAACTGGAAAAAGCGACATCTGGGCAGGGCGAATACATTACCAACACAGTTATAGTGATCGCTTGCGGGGAAGGTTCTGGGTTGCATTTAACAATGCCGAGACCGGCGAATTCGAACTGAAATTTTTTCAGGCCGAGCTGCATTGGCAGTTTAAAAAAAAATCGGGAACTTCTGGGTGGGCAAGTGGATTAAGATTTGACTATCGTCTGACCGAAAACGATGACGGCAATGATAAATTGGGTCTGATCTGGACTAATCAATGGGCTCCACAAGGAAACTGGGTTGGAAGACATGCGGTTTTTGCGGTAATCGAAACGGGAGCTCAATCAAAATCCGGGGTTGCGCTGGAAACCCGGTCTGCGCTCGATTACAACCTGGAAAATGGTTACAAGA
>CAZUMV010000151.1:0-7422 GCA_964621435.1 uncultured Thiotrichales bacterium
GCTAAAACGGGCGAGTTAAGTTCTGGCCTGGTATTGTTGATCATGGTGATGACGTTGTTGGTATTGGCATTTGTTATATTTATCGAGCGCGGGCAGCGCAGAATTACCATCAACTCGCAAAGGCAGCAACGTGGTAACAAGCTGTACCAGGCGCAAAGTAGTCATTTGCCGCTAAAGCTGAATATGGCTGGTGTAATACCGCCAATTTTCGCCTCCAGTATTATTTTGTTTCCCGCGACTCTGGGACAGTGGTTCGGTCGCGTGGAAGGTTTGGGTTGGATGCAGTCAATTGCCACGGCCATGGCGCCAGGGCAACCGCTGTATATTTTCCTATACGCTGTCGCGATCATTTTCTTCTGCTTTTTCTATACAGCATTGGTATTTAATGCGCGCGACACAGCGGACAACTTGAAACGCTCTGGACAGTTTATTCCAGGCATTCGTCCGGGTGATCAAACCGCAAAATATATTGACGGTGTCATGACCAAGCTAACTGCGGTTGGCGCGGTTTATATTACGGCTGTGTGTTTGTTGCCGGAATTTTTGATATTGAAATGGAATGTGCCGTTTTACTTTGGTGGTACATCTCTATTGATTATCGTCATCGTTATGATGGATTTTATGTCCCAGGTTCAAGCGTTGATGATGTCAACGCAGTACGAAGGACTATTGAAAAAAGCAAATATGAAACGCGGCGGCCGACCCGGCCTCATGCGTTAATTGAGAGGTAAACATGAAAGTACGTGCATCAGTAAAGCGAATGTGTCGAAACTGCAAAGTGATCAAGCGCAATCGTGTGATTAGAGTAATTTGCACAGACCCGCGTCATAAGCAGCGCCAAGGCTAACTAGGCTGGGTTGAGAGCAACTAACAGGAATTATTGGAGATAAAGAATGGCTCGTATAGCCGGAATAAATGTTCCCGTAAATAAGCATGCAGCGATTGCGCTGACCGCTATTTATGGTGTTGGCCGTCCTACTGCCGAGCAACTATGCCAACAGGCAGGTGTTGCACCTAACGCAAAAATTAAGGATCTTAGCGAAGCTGAGGTTGGCAAGTTACGCGATGCCGTCGGCACGCTGGTGGTCGAAGGTGATTTGCGACGTGATGTATCCATGAACATCAAGCGTTTGATGGATTTGGGGTGTTATCGAGGTATCCGGCACCGTCGTGGCCTGCCACTTCGTGGTCAAAGAACTAAGACTAATGCACGTACTCGAAAAGGTCCTCGCCGACCAATTCGCAGATAGACGTTTAATAGATTGATAATACAGGTATATAAGTAATGGCTGGTCCAACTAAAACCAAAAAGAAAGTTAAGAAAACAGTCGTTGACGGCATTGCGCATGTTAACGCTACATTTAACAACACTATCATCACACTGACTGATCGCACCGGTAATGCCTTGTCATGGGCTACTGCAGGTGGCTCCGGTTTCCGTGGTGCACGAAAGAGTACGCCTTTTGCTGCACAAGTTGCGGCCGAGCGCGCTGGTGAAGCGGCCAAAGAATATGGTCTGCAAAATCTGGATGTGTTGGTTAAGGGTCCTGGTCCTGGTCGAGAATCAGCAGTCCGTGCCTTGAACAACATAGGTTACAAAATTTTAAGTATTACCGATGTGACGCCAATACCGCATAACGGTTGTCGTCCTTCCAAGAAACGTCGGGTATAGGAAAACATTATGGCTAGATATATTGGACCAACGTGTAAGTTAAGCCGCCGCGAAGGCACCGACCTTTTGTTAAAGAGTCGCGCGCGTCCGCTGGAATCAAAATGCAAGCTTGAAAAAGTACCGGGTCAGCACGGTGATCGTCGCACCCGTATTTCTGATTACGGTTTGCAGTTACGCGAGAAGCAGAAAGTACGCCGCATGTATGGCGTGCTGGAAAAGCAGTTCAGAAATTATTTCAAGAAGTCTGCTTTGCAGAAAGGTTCAACCGGCGAAAACCTGTTGCGCTTGCTTGAAAGCCGTTTGGATAATGTCGTTTATCGTATGGGCTTTGGCGTAACACGTGCCGAGTCGCGTCAGCTGGTAAGCCACAAAGCGATTACCGTGAACGGCGCAGTCGTGAATATTCCGTCTTATCAGGTTAAGGCCGATGATGTTGTCGCCATTCGTGAAAAATCCCGTAAGCAAATGCGGATTCAGGATTCGCTCAATATAGCCGAGCAGTTCGGGTTCCCGGAGTGGGTTGAGATGGACGTGACCAAAATGGAAGGTATTTTCAAATCAGCGCCAGAGCGCAGTGACTTGCCGGCCGAAATTAACGAGTCGTTGATTGTAGAACTGTACTCCAAGTAAATAAAATATTACGTATCAAGAGGTTGTCAAATGGATAACACCACAGGTTTGTTAAAAGCTAATCAGATATCAGTTAAAGAGCTGGGCGTAAACCATGCCCGCGTTTCTGTAGAGCCATTAGAGCGCGGCTTCGGTCATACGCTTGGTAATGCCCTGCGTCGAATTCTGTTGTCTTCGATTCCTGGCTGCGCCATCACTGAAGCAAAGATCGAAGGCGTGCTGCACGAGTACACTTCTATTGAAGGTGTTCAGGAAGACGTTGTCGAGATCATGCTGAATCTCAAAGGCATCTCAATTGTGATGCATGAGCAGAACGAAACACAGATCAGCCTGAACAAGAGCGGTCCTTGTGTCGTAACGGCTGCAGATTTTGTATTAGGTCATGATATCGAAATCACGAATCCTGATGCGGTTATAGCCACCTTAACCAAAGAAGGTTCTTTGGATATGACCGTCAAGGTCGAGAAAGGTCGCGGCTATCAACCAGCTAGCGCACGTCGTGATGCTGATGAGAACCGCGAAATCGGTCACTTATTGCTGGACGCCAGCTTCAGCCCGATTCACCAGGTTTCATACACAGTAGACAACGCTCGTGTAGAACAGCAAACGAATATGGACAAGTTGATTGTAGAACTAGAGACCAACGGCACCGTGGATCCGGAGCAGGCCATTCGTGATGCGGCCGGTATCTTGATGCAGCAAATCTCTGTGTTCGCAAACTTTGATAGCGAAGAGAAGGCTGAGCCAGAAGTACAGCAAGATCAAATTGATCCGATCTTGCTACGTCCGGTTGATGATCTGGAGTTAACCGTTCGTTCGGCAAACTGTCTGAAGGCAGAGAATATTTACTACATTGGTGATCTCATTCAGCGTACTGAAGTTGAGTTGTTGAAGACACCAAACTTGGGTAAAAAGTCGCTGACCGAGATAAAAGACGTATTAGCGTCACACGGTTTGGCGATGGGCGTTCGTTTAGAGAACTGGCCACCAGCAAGTATTGATACCACCAAGCGCGCATCCTAAGTAGTTAGGATCAGCCCGCAACAGAAATTATTAGGTTAACGTTATGCGTCATCGAAAATCAGGTCGTCAGCTCAATAGAAACTCCAGCCATCGTAAGGCTATGTTTCAGAACATGACGAATTCATTGATCAAACACGAGTTGATCAAAACTACCTTGCCAAAGGCCAAGGAGCTTCGCCGTGTGGCTGAGCCTCTCATCACCATGGCAAAAGAAGATGGCGTGCACAAGCGTCGTTTAGCTTTTGATCGTTTGCGTGATAAAGAATCGGTCGGCAAGTTGTTTTCAGTACTCGGCCCTCGTTACAAAGACCGCCCTGGTGGTTACTTGCGAGTGCTGAAGTGTGGCTTCCGCCCTGGAGACAATGCACCAATGGCATATGTCGAGTTGGTGGATAGACCAGAAGAAGACTAAACAAAAAGTCATAAGCTTAAAAAAAACCGGTCTCAGACCGGTTTTTTTGTGCCTGTTTTAAACGGCTTAGACAGCCAATTCGTCAAGGACCAAGTCAGGCAAATTATTTGCTAAGTATTTATTAAGACTTAGGCCGGACAATTTAGCGCTACCTGCTAGACGACTATGTAACTCTGGCGGGATACGCACCATAAATTTTCCCGAAAACGGTTTGTTTGGCTCTCTGTTTTCTGCGCGACAATCAGCCAGGTATTCTTCCACCACAGCATGAAATGACGATCTCACTTCATCGACGGTGCTGCCATCAAATACCAAAACATCGTAGGTATTGATAACCTCACCAACGAATGTTTCATCTTCCTCGCTATACCGAATAACCGCTACATAATCTTTATATTTCATCTTCAACACCTTTCAGTAATTCTCTTAGCGCCCGCACTTGGTAAGGTTTTAGTTCATTGCCCGGGTGAGGGGTATGTATATTCAACGACCGCTCATTTAATACAATGCGTACCCTGGAACCGTTTCCTTGTTTGATATTGCCTTTAAGCGCTTCAACCAAAGTTTTAACATCTGTCCATTTAATATTTTTAAGAACAGGGTCAGTAAAAATACGCTCTAAGGCCTTTTTCTGTTTACTGTTCATTTGAAGCTTATGATATCAAAAAGTGATATCATAAGCAAGACGTGGTGTTTTACCATAAATCTTGATTACTTCGGTAGCCTTGCCGGTCCGTTTTAATTGGCTGTAGTTTTGGTTTTACGCTTGGCTTTTGATCTGGAGCTCGCTTTCTTAACTGGCGTTTTCTTACCCTGAGTTTTCTTGTTGTGTGTCAGTACTTGCTTTAAATATTTACCGGTATAGGAACCTTTAACTTTCGCCACGGTTTCTGGTGTGCCGTTCGCAATGATCTCGCCGCCTCCGTCGCCACCTTCGGGGCCAAGATCAATAACCCAATCTGCCGTTTTAATCACGTCGAGGTTGTGCTCAATCACTACCACGGTGTTATCTTCATCTCGCAACCGGTGTAGTACTGCCAGCAGTTGCTTGATGTCATGAAAGTGCAAACCGGTGGTCGGTTCGTCCAGCAGGTAAATGGTTTTACCGGTGCTGCGTTTTGACAGTTCCTTGGCCAGCTTAATGCGCTGGGCTTCACCACCAGAGAGTGTGATCGCACTTTGCCCGAGGGTGATATAAGACAAGCCTACATCCAATAGCGTTTGTAGCTTGCGTTTGATGTTCGGCACCGCACTAAAAAAATCAGCAGCATCTTCTACCGTCATTTCCAGTACTTGATGGATATTCTTGCCCTTGTAAAGAATGCTCAAAGTCTCGCGGTTGTAGCGCAGCCCGGCGCAGACATCGCAGGGGACATATAAATCCGGCAAGAAATGCATCTCTACCTTGATCATGCCATCACCCTGACAGGCCTCGCAGCGGCCGCCTTTAACGTTAAAACTAAAGCGCCCTGGCTTATAGCCACGGGATCTCGCTTCAGGTGTGCCGGCGAACAGTTCTCTTATGGGGGTAAACAATTGCGTGTAAGTGGCCGGGTTAGAACGTGGGGTGCGTCCGATAGGGCTTTGATTAATGTCCACCACCTTGTCGAAATACTCAATGCCCTCAATCTCGTCATGCTCATTAACACTGCGGGTAGAACGGTTGAGTTTGTTGGCAATAGCGGGGTACAGGGTTTGATTAATCAAGGTAGACTTACCAGACCCGGAAACGCCGGTAACACAAGTCATGACACCCACCGGAATTTTCAGGTGTACAGATTTCAGGTTATTACCCCGTGCTCCCAATACTTCAAGGTGCAGATCATCGAGACCTGGTTTGCGTTGATCCGGTACATCAATACTGAGTTTCCCGGAGAGGTATTGCCCGGTTAATGATTCTTTGCTTTTTAGTATCTGCTTGGACGTGCCCTCAAAAGTGATATGCCCGCCATGTACACCGGCGCCAGGGCCTATGTCCACAATGTGGTCAGCATGCGCAATTGCTTCTTCATCATGTTCTACCACAATCACAGTATTGCCAAGGTCGCGCAGATTAATAAGGGTTTGAATCAAACGTTGGTTATCACGTTGGTGTAAACCAATGGAAGGTTCGTCCAATACATACATAACGCCCACTAGGCCGGCGCCAATCTGGCTGGCCAGCCGTATGCGTTGCGCTTCACCACCAGACAGGGAATCCGCGCCGCGGTCCATAGACAGATACTCAAGCCCGACATTGTTCAAAAATGAAAGGCGGGTTTTGATTTCCTGAATAATGCGCTCTGCTATTTTTCCGCGTTTGCCAGGTAGTTTGAGGGTTTCAAAGAACGTGTTCGCTTGAGAGATTGGCAGCGCGGTAATTTGCGGCAGAGCCAGCTCATCAATAAACACGTGCCGCGCTTGTTCATTGAGGCGTGTGCCTGAACAGTTATCGCAGGCGCTGGTGGTCAGGTATTTAGTCAGCTCTTCACGTACTGCGTTAGATTCGGTTTCCCGAAAGCGGCGTTGCATATTATTAACGACACCTTCAAACGGGTGGGTTTTTCTAAAGTAGCCGCCGCGGTCATTCTTGTACCGAAAATCAATTTTGGTTCTGCCGCTGCCGTACAGCAGTACTTCCTGCTGCTTCTTGGTAAGCTTCTTAAAGGGTGTGTCTACATCAAATTTGTAATGCTTGGCCAGTGATGACAGCATTTGAAAGTAATAGCCGTTTCTTCTGTCCCAACCCCGAATCGCGCCACCGGCCAGACTCAACTCATCACTGACAATGATCTTGTCCGGATCAAACAGTTGCGTGACCCCGAGCCCGTCACAATCCTGGCATGCGCCAATAGGGCTGTTAAACGAGAACAAGCGTGGCTCAAGTTCAGAAAGGGAATAGCCACAATGCGGGCAAGCATACTTGGATGAAAAAACCAGCTCCGGTTTTTTCTTGTCATCCATATAGGCAAGCTTAACGATACCGTCAGATAAGTTCAGGCAGGTCTCTATAGACTCGGCCAGGCGTAACTGAATCTCCGGCTTTACCTTGAAGCGGTCAACCACCACTTCAATGGTGTGTTTTTTCTTCGCTTCCAGTTCCGGCGTCTGGTCCAGCTCAACCACGGTGTTATCAATCCGGGCGCGAATAAAACCCTGCTGCCGTAAATTTTCCAAAACGGATAAGTGCTCACCTTTTCTAGCTTCAATCACTGGCGCCAACAGCATCATTTTACTGTCTGCCGGTAATTCCAGAATAATGTCAGTCATCTGGGAAACCGTACTGGCCTCCAGTACCACGTTATGCTCCGGGCATTCTGGCAGACCAGCGCGGGCATATAACAGCCGCAGATAGTCATAGATTTCGGTAATGGTGCCGACCGTAGACCTGGGATTATGCGAAGTAGTCTTCTGCTCAATAGAAATAGCAGGGGAGAGACCTTCAATATGATCAATATCTGGCTTTTCCATCATAGACAGGAACTGTCGGGCGTAAGCAGACAAAGATTCTACATAGCGCCGCTGGCCTTCAGCAAAGATGGTATCGAAGGCCAGAGATGACTTGCCAGAGCCGGATAAACCGGTAATCACGATCAATTTGTTTCTAGGTAAGTCCAGATCCACATTCTTGAGATTGTGGGTTCTGGCGCCCCGAATCGAAATGACATCCATTGTAGGAAGTGCTCTGCAAAACAAGTTAATATAC
>CAZUMV010000152.1:0-7386 GCA_964621435.1 uncultured Thiotrichales bacterium
CCCTTCAACTCAAAATGGTGATGAATAGGAGCCATTCGAAATATTCGTTTCCCGGTCAACCGAAATGAAGCAACTTGCAAAATCACCGAGACAGCTTCCAACACAAAAATGCCACCCATAATCATCAACACCAACTCTTGCCTGGTGACGACCGCAACAATACCAAGCGCGGCACCCAAACCCAGAGAACCAACGTCACCCATAAACACTTGTGCGGGGTATGTGTTAAACCATAAAAACCCCAATCCAGACCCAACCAATGCGGCACAGAATACGGACACCTCGCCAACGCCAATCATATGCGGCAAGTTTAGATACTCAGAAAAAAACGCGTGTCCAGTGACATAAGCGATCAAACCGAGCGCGCCACCAACCAATACTGTCGGTAAAATTGCCAAGCCATCCAACCCGTCGGTCAAATTAACGGCATTACTACTACCGACAACCACCAACCAAACAAATGGAATAAAGAACAACCCGAGTGGCAGCACCAAGTACTTCAGTGCCGGAAACAACAATTCGGTAGCTGCTTGCGAATCCGCACTCCAGTAAAGATAAGCACCAGCCAACAGCGCAATCAACGACTGCCAAAAAATCTTGCGCCGCGCCGATAAACCTTTGGAGTTACCAAATTTTAATTTCAGAGAGTCATCAATTGCACCAACCGCGCCATTACCCAATGTCACCAGCAACACAACCCAGACATAGCGGTTTGCCAAATCGCTCCACAACAAAGTTGCGACCGCTACCGACATCAAAATTAAAACACCACCCATGGTCGGCGTACCAGCCTTCACTAAATGCGACTCTGGACCATCGCCACGAACTTGTTGACCCAAGCGCATAGCCGACAGATAGGCGATCACTCTAGGCCCGGCCAGGAGCGCGATTGTTAAGGCCGTCAATGCCGACATAATCGCACGCATGGTGATATATTCAAATGCACGCAGAAATCCAAACTGCTGGCTCAGAATTTCGAACAGGCTATGCAGCATGGTCAGCCTCTCCTTGCGTCGACTGCTGCGGTCCAAAGTCGGCTATATCGCGCAGCGCCAGAATAACCTTTTCCATTTGCGCCGAACGGGAACCCTTAACTAACACAGTGGCATCTCCAATGTGCTTTAGTAGCTCCTCCGCCAACGCTGTATGCGAGTCAAAATGCTGGGTAGTGCCAGTGAAGGCGCTGCCAGCAATCGCAGCGAAATCACCATAAGTTAACAATAAATCTATCTCGGCAAGTGCGGCAACGCGACCAATTTCTTTATGTAGACTCTTGGCTGCATCACCCAGCTCAGCCATATCACCCATCACCAATATCTTGTAACCAGACTCATCCGCCAACACTTCGATCGCGGCGCGCATGGAGCCGGGGTTGGCGTTGTACGAGTCATCAATAATCTGGCTATTAGATGGACCGGTAATACTTAACAAACGGCCATCAACCGGCTGCATATTTTGCAGGCCGGCAACCGCATCCCGAATAGGCAACCCTAAACCAACCGCCGCCGCAATTGCGGCCGCAGCGTTGCGAACATTATGTCGACCTTTTAACTTGAGTTTGGCACTAATCAATTTATCGTCACAACGGAACGTCGCCGGGTTGTAACCTTCGATTTTGATGTCGGCGGCGTCCGCTTCGCCAAACGTAGATGTCCGGTAACTACGCGCCAGCCATTGCCAAAAGTCGGCATACTTGTCATCTTTATTTATGACGCCCATACCGTTTATATCCAACCCTTCAAAAATCTCCCCTTTACATGCCGCGACATTCTCAACCGAACCAAAACCCTCTAGATGTGCAGAGGAAGCGTTCGTTATAATTGCAATATCCGGCTTGACCAAAGCGGTAAGCTCAGCAATATCGCCTGGCTTATTTGCTCCCATTTCGACCACAGCGTATTGATATTCATCGCGCAGCCCCAATAACGTCAACGGCACACCGATATGATTGTTTAAATTACCTTTGGTAACGAGCACTTCGCCTTGCGTCCGCAAAATAGATGCCAGCATCTCTTTTAAAGTGGTTTTACCGTTACTACCAGTCAAACCGACAACTGGACCAATAAAACTTTGACGCCACACCCCGGCTAGTTGCGACAAAGCGTGATAAGTATCGGGAACGACGATCTGTGGGGCAGGATGATCGACCCGACGGTTCACCACCAATGCCGCCGCAACTGCATCACAAGCGGTATTCAAGATCTCGTGTGGATCAAAATTAGGCCCGGGTAGCGCGAAAAACAAACCTTTCGAGTTTGCTTCCCGCGTATCGGTGAACACACCATCCAACGCAACATCAATCCCGTACATGGTGCCGTTAAGCATTTCGTTGACGTGAGAAAGTTGCAACCAACTCATGCAGCACGCCCTGCAAGAATCTCTTGCACTACCTGACGGTCATCAAACACGTTTACCTGTTCACCAATAATCTGCTCTTGCTCATGCCCCTTGCCGGCAACCAAAACGCAGTCTCCCGGATTACTGTTGCTTATAGCGGTTGCGATCGCCTCTTCTCGATCATAAATAACAGCCAGCTTGTCCTGGTTTTCTATTCCAGAGGAAATATCCTGAGCAATTTTTTCCGGCGACTCACTTCTTGGGTTGTCATTGGTTAATACGACTTGTGAGGAGTAACGCATAGCAATCTCACCCATCAACGGGCGTTTACCGACATCACGATCCCCGCCACATCCAAAGACTGCGGTTAATTTGCCACGACAATGCCTTTGTAATACCAACAGAACTTTTTCTAGTGCGTCCGGGGTATGCGCATAATCCACGACCACGAGCGGTAACTCGTCACCGCCGAAAGCATCCATTCTTCCAGGCGCAGACCGAAGTGCTTTTACCGCACTTACAATTTGCTGTGCGTCAACGCCACAGCAAATCATAACGCCAACCGCGGCCAAAACATTCGAAACATTGAAGTCACCAATCAGCGTTGACTCCAAAGACAGCTTTCCAACCGGTGTTACAACTTCCATTCGCACGCCGCGCGCATCGAGACCCAATGCGACCACCTGCAGGTCCGCATCGTCACGTTTCGTGTCAACTGAATAGGTGAGTACTTTTGTGTCACTTGCCAAGTCAGTCGACCAGTTTTCTCCAGTCTGATCATCCAGATTAATGACCGCATGTTCGGCGCCATAGTCCGTGAACAAAGTTTTTTTCGCTGCGGCATAGGCCGACATATCGCCGTGATAATCCAGATGTTCATGACTAAGGTTGGTAAATGCAGCAACCTTTACACGGACACCATTTATCCGGCCCTGGTCAAGCGCATGCGAAGAAACCTCCATGGCAACTGCACGCGCATCCTGAGCCACGAACTCATTCAATGACCGATGCACCGATACGACATCTGGCGTGGTGCGCGCTTGTGCGCGAAGGTTATTAGCAACGCCAGTACCAATTGTTCCGACAAACCCGCAAACATGAGATTCATGCAACATCTGCGCCAGATAATAGGCAACCGAGGTTTTACCATTCGTACCGGTAACCGCCAATACGGCCAGCTGCTGCGAAGGATGCGCATAAAATTTTGACGCAATAGCACCAAGCTTGGCGCGCAAATCATGCAGCGTTATCACTGGCACAGCCAAATCGGGAGCAATGGCTTCTCCGTCTGTTAAAACCAAAACCGCGCCATTGGCAACAGCAGATTCGACGAACACCATGCCATGCTCAACCGAACCCTGAAGCGCACAAAAAACATCTCCGCTCTTGATTAAGCGACTATCCAGACTAAGACCAGACACAACTAATGATGCTAGCTCGGTTGGGCAATCATGTTGCTCCAGCAAGGCGTCTAAACGACGCGTTATTGGCGCGCTCACAAGCTCACCTCAGGCAGGTTATTGGTAAATTGTCCGGAAGGCGCGCTTTGATCCGGTCGCACATTAAGAAGCCGCAGCGCCGAACGCATAATGCTGGAAAAGACCGGCGCCGCAACATCGCCACCGCCGTAATTTTCAGTGTGACCAGGATCATCGATCACCACCACTACCACCAAACGGGGCGCCTCCGCAGGAGCCATGCCTGCAAATGTGGCAAAATGATTTTGATCGCTATAACTACCGTTCACCAGTTTTTGCGAAGTACCGGTTTTACCAGCGACTCGATAGCCGTCGACAGCCGCTTTAAACCCGGTGCTTTGTGCCGATACCACTTCTTGCATCATATTCCGAACCGCCCGGGCGGTATCAACCGACATTACGCGAGTCGGCTCAACCTCAGCGTTCGCCGGCAAAAATGTTATCGGGCGCAACAAGCCATCCGCGGCAATTATGCTGTAACCCTGCGCTAACTGTAACGGTGTCACATTGACCCCATAACCGAAACTGATGCTGGCCTGGTCATCCGGATACCAGTTTCCAGGGTCACGTAAAATTCCGCCAACTTCGTGCGGAAAACCGCTATTGGTAGTGCGACCAAATCCGGCGCGATTGAGCATTTCCCACAATTCTTCTTTGGGTAGACTCATCGACACCTTGCTGGCACCAACGTTACTGGAACGACTGAGCAAAGTACCGAAATTTATTACGCCATAATTTCTCGGGTCTTTTATGGTTCGACTACCAATCTTGTATGAGCCTGGAGACGTATCGATCATCGAATGCTCATGGTACGCACCGCTCTCCAGGGCAGCTGCCAAGGTAAACGGTTTGAACGTTGAACCTGGTTCAAAAACGTCTTTAACCGCCCGGTTTCGGACCGCTTCGGGGAGCCGCGAATTCCAATCATTAGGGTTAAACGAAGGCTGACTCACCATCGCCAAGACCTCACCCGTATGTACATCCAGGACTACGGCAGATCCGGACTTGGCATTATTTTCAGCCACGGCACGCTTGATATCAATGTAAGCCAGATACTGGATTCGCTCATCCAGAGATAAACGCAATGTTTGGCCTTCCTGCTTACGTTTTAGCTGGCTCACTTGCTCAAGTACATTCCCGCGGCGGTCCCGCAACACTCGGCGTAAGCCTGGCTGACCAGCCAGAAAATCTTCGTAAGCAAACTCCAAACCCTCTTGACCATGATCATCAACGTTGGTAAACCCAAGCACGTGCGCAAAGGTTTCACCTTGCGGGTAGTAACGCCGATACGATCGCTCTATACCGAGACCCGGCAGCTTTTCTTTTGCGATCTTTCCCAATAAATCAAACGGTACCGCCCGATGTAAATATCTACGACTTTTGGTCTCCTCGGCCAGCGCAATCTCGCTGCCGCCAATATCCAGCACACTTTGTACGAAAGCCCGCTGCTCATTATCGAAACGCTCCTCGCCGGTCGGGTGATACCAAACTTTGCCGACCGGTGTAGAAACCGCCAAAACCTTATTATTACGATCAGTGATCATGCCGCGTCCGGCTGGTACCGAGATATTGGTGAAATGACCGCGCTCGGCTTTAGCCAACAAAAAGGCGTGTTGAAAAACCTGCAAATCAACCGCGCGCACAAACAAAGCCAAGATGCACAGCAAAAACGCCAGCAAAACCAGACGCCGTCGCCCGTGGTAAACCACATGATTATCCCGGTACTTTGTCATACTACTGCACCACCATTATCGTCTCTCGCCCTTGCGGGACTTTCATTTGCAAAGCACTCGCAGCCTTGGCTTCAATCTTGCCGTGCGTCGCCAGTGTTTGCTGCTCTAGTTGGAGCTGACCCCATTCAATTTGAAGCGCGTCATTAGTTCGCTCAGCACCATTCAATTGTTGAAACAATTTGCGACTCTGGTGTTTGCTATCCACTACCATTAAGGCACTTGCGACAAGCAGAAAAATCAGCAGGAACACCACCGCCCACTGGGTCTTCATATTAATTTCTCCGCCACCCTCAGCACCGCGCTACGGGCGCGCGGGTTACGCTGAAGCTCTACCGAACCGGCTTTCTGCGGCTTGCCCACCAAACGCATAGTTGGCGGCTCCGACGGCACCGGCAAACGCTTCGGTGGTTGTTTCGGGCTGGCTTTTTGGCGCATAAACCTTTTGACCATCCGGTCTTCCAGAGAATGAAAACTAATCACTACCAAACGGCCAGCGATACTCAAGGTCGTATAGGCTTGCTCCAACGCTAAACGCAATTCTCCAAGCTCATCATTCACCGCAATCCTGATGGCCTGAAAACTGCGCGTCGCCGGGTGCTTACCCTTCTCCCAAGTCGGAATAGCCGCACGTACGATGCCCGCTAACTCAACTGTCCTGGTAATGGGGCGCTCTTCTCGATAACTGCAGATAGCGCCAGCAATCCGCCGCGCAAAACGCTCTTCGCCATACTCGCGCAAGACGGAAACCATATCGGCCTCCGCGGTATTAGCGACCCAGTGCGCAGCGGAAACTCCGCTATCTGGATTCATACGCATATCGAGCGGTCCATCGTTTTGAAAACTAAATCCACGTTCAGCCTGATCGAGTTGCGGCGACGATACGCCGAGGTCCATCAGCACCCCGGTCACTTGCTCACCGTTGAGCCAGCTTTCTAATTGCGAAAACTTGCTTTGATGAACGCGAAATCTATGATCTTCCTTAACCATTTCTTGCCCCGAAATAATCGCTTCGGGATCCCGGTCCAGCGCAATCAGTCGGCCGCTGGCACCAAGCTGTTTCAAAACTGCCCGACTATGACCACCGCGGCCAAAGGTCGCATCCAGGTAAAGTCCGTCTGGATCCGTCACCAGGGCATCCACCGCCTCATCAAGCATCACCGCGTCGTGAGCATGATCGTTTTCTTGAGGAGTCATAGCGGGCTGCTAGAGCTGTAGCTCGGTCAAACTATCACTCAGGGCTTCATTGGCCTGCTCCTCACGAGTCCAATCCTGAGTTAACTGCAGCCAACGCGCTTCATCCCAAATCTCGAACTTTCCACCTTGACCCACCAGCACGCCGGATTTTTCCAAACGCGCGAAATCTCTAAGTGGCGCTGTGAGCTGCACTTTGCCCTGCCCGCTGATCTCACAATCGCTGGCATAACCAACCAGTAAACGCTGCAAACGGCGCACACCTTTGTTAAGGTTGCCTTGCTGCATCAGACCTGATTCGACTTCCAGCCAATTTGGTTTCGGATACATCAGCAAACATTGATCCGGATCGACGGTAACGATCAACTGATTAGCACAGATATCCTGCAGTTCGGCCCGGTATTTAGCAGGCACAGCAAAACGACCTTTAGCGTCGAAACTAATTTTGCTTACACCTCTGAACACCGCTGCCTCTCCGGGAAAATTGAGCAGCTCAAATACACTTTGAGCCACTTTTATACACAATTATTCACTATATCACCGCGAATCGCCGTGTCCAAGCCAATTCGCGCCCAAAAAAACAATAAATTGGCGTTAAAAGACAATGACTTAGGGTATTTTTATTGGTGCCGCCCAGAGTGGTAAAA
>CAZUMV010000153.1:0-7336 GCA_964621435.1 uncultured Thiotrichales bacterium
GGGCGCGGTCACCATAAAGATGACCAACAGTACCAACATAACGTCAATATAAGGTACGACGTTAATCTCGGACATGCGCTTCCTACGCACTTTTTTGTTCGCCATTATTGCCGAACTCCGGTTTTGGATTGCCGTTGCACCAGCGTGGTGAACTCATCAACGAAATTATCGTAACGGGTCTCCAGACGCTCGACCTGATCTGAGTATCGGTTGTAAGCAATTACCGCTGGAATAGCGGCAAACAAACCAATAGCTGTTGCGATTAGCGCTTCAGCAATACCGGGTGCGACCGCAGACAGACTGGTTGAAGACGCACTACTTAAAGCACGAAAAGAATTCATAATGCCCCAAACCGTGCCGAACAAACCGATATATGGACTGGTCGAGCCAACTGTCGCGAGAAAAGACAAACTACTTTCCAGCTTTTCTGCCTGACGTGACATAGAAACCCGCATTGAACGCGTGACCATATCCAGCGTGCTGATTAAGCCGTCTTGTTCGGTATCATTGTTTCTGGAAAGCTCTTTGAATCCGGCCACAAAAATACTGGACATACCGGTGTTGTTGTCAGAACGGCTCAAGCCCTGATACAACTTATCCAGACTGGTGCCAGACCAGAATCTGCTTTCAAATTTATCTGCTTCGATATTCGCTTTGCGCAATACGCCCCACTTTACAAAAATCAAAACCCATGATGCCATTGAAGCTAACAACAAAATCAGCATCACTAACTTGACCACCAGACTGGCGCCCAATATCAAACTCAAAAATGACATATCAACTGACAAAACCCATCTCCTGTTTCAGATTGCGCGGCATTTTCATCGGCCGCAAGGTACTACTATTTAACGCTGCTGCTTTTATTTTGGCACGCGCGAGACACAATTCACCACGCATTAACTGCTGCGAGAAGCTGAATGATGCGCCGCGAAATGCGGTCACGGTTGAGTGCACCACCAGTTCCTCATTAAATTTTGCCGGTACAACATAGTCCACTTCCGCATGGGTGATAACAAACATGAGTCCATCTTCAGCCAGCACATCCAGCTCATAACCAAGTTTGCGTAACCATTCTGTCCGCGCGCGCTCGAAATACTTTAAATAATTACTATGATAAACAATGCCGCCGGCATCGGTATCTTCATAATAAACACGTATTGGCCAGGTAAAGTGATTATCTGTCATAACACTTATGCCTTTACCATAGGAACAAGCGGGACAATAAAAGTTCAAACACGCGCGTTAGCTCGAGGCATCTTCTTCAAACATATCTGCCACTGGCATTTGATCACGCTTGGGCGGTGTTAAGCCAAGGTGCAACCACGCTTGACGCGTAGCAAGTCTGCCACGCGATGAGCGCATCAAAAACCCCTGCTGGATGAGATAAGGCTCAATAACGTCTTCAATAGTGCCTCGCTCTTCACCAATGGCTGCTGACAAGGATGCCACGCCAACCGGCCCACCATCGAACTTCTCAATGACCGCTAAAAGCAGGCGTCGATCCATATGATCGAAACCATGAATATCGACATTCAACATATCCAGGGCTTTAATAGCCGTAGCTTTATCAATGGTGCCATTACCTTTGACTTCTGCATAATCGCGAACCCGCCTTAACAAACGGTTCGCGATACGCGGCGTGCCACGCGATCGTCGGGCAATCTCTACTGCACCTTCCGGCTCACAATTGAGTTCCAGAATACGCGCTGAGCGTTGCACAATCCTGGCAAGATCTTTGGCGTTATAGAACTCCAGACGCTGCACGATACCGAAGCGATCCCGCAATGGTGAGGTAAGCAAGCCGGCGCGCGTCGTTGCACCGACCAAGGTAAAGTTTGGCAAGTCCAATTTTATTGATCTGGCCGCCGGACCTTCACCAATCAAGATATCTAGTTGATAATCTTCCATGGCCGGGTACAAAATCTCTTCAACCACCGGACTGAGTCGGTGAATTTCATCCACGAATAAAACATCACCCTCTTCAAGATTGGTCAATAAAGCCGCAAGATCACCGGCCTTCTCTAAAACCGGACCCGAGGTTTGCCGAAGCTCTGCCTCCATCTCGTTGGCAATAATATGTGATAGCGTAGTTTTTCCAAGACCGGGAGGACCAAAGATCAAGGTATGGTCGAGTGCTTCCTGGCGTTTACGGGCGGCACCTATAAAAATCTCCATTTGCTCGCAAACGGCGGGTTGGCCCGCGTAGTCCGCTAACGTTTTAGGACGTATGCTCTGTTCAATTTGAGCTTCTTCCCGGTCGGGTGTGGCATCTAGGATTCTAGTGTCATTCATAAACGTTGCTTCAAGGCTGCCCGGATCATTTCTTCACTACTTAAGTCTTCACTTTCCACGGCCGACACCATGCGGCTTGCTTCCTGCGGTTTATAACCTAAAGCCACCAGCGCCTCGGTAGCGATCGCGGTGCGCTGCATCACGCTACTCTTACCTCTTTTAGCCGGCTCGGTTTTTTCATCTGGTGCGCCCGAGGTTTCTATTTTGTCGCGCATTTCAACAATCAGACGTTCTGCGGTTTTCTTCCCTACGCCGGGAATTTTGGTCAGGGCGGCAGTATCACCGTTTCTTATATAGTGAGCAAAATCACTGGCATCCATCGCAGATAAGATAGCCAATGCCATCTTTGGACCCACCCCGTTCACTTTAATGAGCGTGCGAAACATGGTGCGCTCTTGCTCACTAGCAAAGCCATACAAAATGTGGGCATCATCACGCACGACCAAATGGGTCAGTAATATCAACTCATTACCAATGTCGGGTAAGTTGTAAACGGTAGACATCGGTGCTTCAACTTCATAGCCGACTCCACCAACATCAATCATTAGTAACGGTAGTTGCTTGGCAATTAGAACTCCACTTAAACGGCCGATCACGTTTTAATCGCTCCCTGTTTAGACTTCACATTGGTTTTGGGCGCCACTTTATTGCGTACGGTTCTTTTTCGTCTGCGCTGCGCTATGGCCCCGAGCTTGTTATTGATATGACCGGCATGTGCGTGTGCAATAGCAACCGCCAGTGCGTCCGCCTGGTCGGCTTGCTGCTTGCCTGTTAATTTCAGTAGTAACTTGATCATGTGCTGTACTTGCTCTTTGGAAGCACCACCGCTACCTACAACCGCTTGCTTTACTTCCTTTGGCGAATACTCGGCCACCTCAAGTTCATTATTAACACCCGCAACGATTGCTGCACCACGCGCCTGACCCAACTTAAGCGCCGCTTGCGCACTCCGGGCCATAAAGACGTTTTCGATAGACATTTGTTCTGGTTGCCACTCTAGGATCAGCTTATTCAGCTCCATAAAAATCTTACCCAAACGCTCCGGCAACGGCTTGCCAGACAAACGTATGACGCCACTTTCCACATGCACACTGTCCCGACCATCCGTATCGATAATTCCAAAACCGGTGTTTAGGGAGCCGGGGTCTATACCAATAATACGAGTAATTTTTTTTTGGGTACTAGCGATAGTTTGGTTTCCTTTTTAGCTAACTCGCCGATATCAACTTGCGGCCATTAACTTGCGGCCAGGGCCTCTAAAACTTCGTCCGGAATATCGGCATTGGTAAAGACGTCTTGAACATCATCAAGGTCTTCCAGAACATCAATCATACGCATTACTTTTTCCGCCGTTTCAACATCCAGTGGCGACAAGTTCTCCGCCTGCATAGTGACTTCTGCATTATCCGGTTTTAACTCTGCACCCAATAAGGCTTTTTGCACTTCTTCAAAATCATCCGGCGCGGTCAGAACATCAATTGATTGGTCTTCATGGGAAACAACATCTTCAGCCCCACCCTCCAGAGCAGCTTCCATAATATTGTCTTCATTTGCGCCAGGCGCATAACTCAAGATACCTTTTTTATGGAACATATATGCCACCGAGCCGTTAGTGCCAAGATTACCACCAGCCTTGGTGAAGGCGTGGCGTACTTCAGAAACGGTACGATTAATGTTATCGGTCATGCAATCAACGATAACTGCCACGCCGCCTGGGCCATAACCCTCATAGCGCACTTCTTCAATAATGGCGCCGCCTTCCAGTTCTCCGGCGCCTTTTTTAGCCGCTTTGGTCACGGTGTCTTTCGGCATGTTCGCACCAAAAGCTTTATCAATAGCGAGTCTTAACCGTGGGTTAACATCCGGGTCCGAGGATTTGCCCTCGCGCGCGGCTACCGTGATTTCGCGAATTAGCCGGGTCCAGACTTTGGCGCGCTTTTTATCGTTGGCGGCCTTTTTGTGCTTGATGTTGGCCCATTTACTATGCCCTGCCATAAATCCTCTGTCTTTGATCAGAATATTAGGCAAATTCTAACATAGTGACCGTACCCAACGCCGCAAGCAATGACGTATAATGAGGGAACTCAACATAAAAATAACCGCTATGAGATACGCCAATATTACCGGTTGGGGCAAATGCTGCCCACCAGCGACGCTGAACAACGCAGACTTAACCACCTTTCTGGATACGGACGAAGCGTGGATCAAAAAAATGACCGGTATGGAAGAACGGCGTGTTTCTCATGTGGAAGTCGATGAACTAGGTGCTGTTGCCGCCGCGCGCGCGCTGGCGGCGGCCGGCAAGCAAGCTGATGATGTGGATATGATCATTTTTGGCAGCACCTCGCCGGATATGATGGCCCCTAATTCTGCTTCGGGCGTGCAAAAAATGCTTGGCTGCGAGACCGCTTCAGCAATGGATCTCAATACCGCCTGTACCTCAGCCATGTATAGCTTAACCGTGGCCACTTCACTGATCCGTTCCGGCGTCATAAATTCCGCTATCGTCATTGGTGCGGAAGTGATTTCCCGATATATGGATTGGGAAGACCGCAGCGTCGCAATCCTGTTTGGCGATGGTGCTGCCGCGTTCTATCTGGAAGCGGAAGACAAACCTTGTGGCGTGGTTGCGGAATCACTCGGCTGCTACGCCGATGTGCGGGACATTTTGTACATTAAAGGTTTCGGAAGTCGCTTTGCCAACAAAGGGTGGGTGAGCGGTCACACCGATTGGATTTTTGAAGGCCAGGAGATTTTCAAAAAAGCGGTTAAGGGCATGAGCAATGCCATGTCTAATACTCTGGAAAAAACCGACAAAGATATTAATGACATAGATTTGGTGGTGCCACATCAGGCCAATCTGCGCATTATCGAAAGTCTTGGCAAAAAAATCGGCGTAGATCCGGACAAGGTCTATATCAATATTCACCGCTACGGCAATATGTCCGCGGCAACCGCGCCAATAGCGCTGGTCGAGGCCATAGAAGAAGGACGGGTTAGCCCAGGTTCGCAAATCTTGATGCCCGCGTTTGGTGGTGGCCTGGCCTGGAGCGCGCATTTGATCAGTTGGGGTGAGCGTACTACCCCTATCGGCTCAAGCGATGCTGAACTACCGCCCTGTTCAAAAACCGCTCTGGAGTTGGTCAACGATATTCGAACCGCACGCAAAAAAGGCAAATACAAGGAAATGGTTCATGCGTAGTCAACTAAAACTCATGCTGCAAATGCAGGATGGCATGAATCAGAAGGTCAATCAGGATTGGCGTGAAAAGAAACGTGAATGGTACCGTGCAATCTGGATCGAATGCGCCGAATTAATGGACCATCAAGGCTGGAAATGGTGGAAAAAACAAGAAGCTGATGTTGAACAGGTCAAGCTGGAGATTATAGATATTTGGCATTTTGGCCTGAGTATGTTGTTGGAATCAGGTAATAGTAATGACCAGCTAGCGGATGCGATTGCCGATGAGTTCAGCCATACGTCCAGCGCCACGACACCACTATTGCAGGCGGTTGAGAGTTTCGCTTCCGAGACTTTAACAACGCGCTCTTTCTCGCCGGCCAAGTTCAAGACATTACTGGATGCGGCCGATATGAGTGTCAATGATTTGTACGTCGGCTATGTCGGCAAAAATACCCTGAATCTTTTTCGCCAGGACTTCGGCTATAAAGAAGGGAGTTACATCAAAGAGTGGGCAGGTAAAGAAGACAACGAACATCTGGTAGAAATCACGCAAGAGCTGGATGTTAGCGCGCTTTCATTTAAAGATGATCTGTACGCGGGATTACAAAGTCGCTACGAAAAACTGGTGCAATAGATTCAGTTTTAAAGCCTGTACGCAGCTTGACACCGTTGATTCCAGCGCCGCTTTATAAAGGCATGTTCTGTAGAAAAGAAAACTTATGGAAAGTTTTTTTAGAATTCTAAGTGACGATGAAATCTATGCATGGGAAACCTGGATTGGAGACTGGTTTTTCGTGTTTGCGATCGGGTTCTTAATTTTCGAATTAATCCGTTACCTTTGGATCAAAAAATTTAGCTGGACATTATTAGGCGATACCGTAACCAATTACCTGACGCTGGCGATGTTTATCGTCATCAATGTAACCTTGTTAGCTGGTCTCTATTTAGTTGCGTATTTCGGCGCAGCGCAGTTCGCAGTATTCGAAATATCCTCCAGTTGGGCGACCATACTCATATGTATTGTACTGGCAGATTTAGCGTACTATTGGGAACACCGCTTTATGCACCGCATGAATTTTGCCTGGGCCACCCACTCCGTTCACCATTCCTCGCCTTACTTTAATATTTCGGTAGCCTACCGCTTTGGTCCCATGGATGGTGTGTGGCCGGTGTTCTTCCATTTACCTTTGGTCTTATTAGGCTTTAACCCATTCGTAGTATTTTTTTCCGAAATGCTGGTTCAAGTATTTCAAACCTTGCTCCATACAGAGGCAGTGAAGAAGCTACCAAGGCCGATAGAATCGCTTTTTAACACGCCATCGCACCATCGTGTCCATCATGCCTCGAACCGGAAATATCTGGATGCAAATTACGCCGGGATTTTTATCGTATGGGACAGACTTTTTGGTACCTATGTGCAAGAAGATGAAACTATTGTTTATGGCTTGGTCAAACCTATAAATTCAGTAAATCCTCTGGTTGCCTTTTTCCACGGCTTCGTCCGATTGGGTAAGAATATGCTGAACGCTCCGAGTTTTTTGGACGCCGCGAAATATTTTTTCGGCCCACCTGAATGGAAACCAAAGCAAGACCCATCAAAATAAGGAGACCACAATGCCGAAACCAAGCAAACAAAGAACGACTATTGGCTTAGCTTGCACTGCAGCCTTGTTTCTGATCGGCGCCTGGTTCGCCAGTGGCATTAGCAGTAACGCCGAAGGCGGTAATGAAACTGGAGAACGTCGAGCCTATATTCCTGCACCTGTAACGGGCCTGGCGGAACCGGGAAGCCCATCGGCGTTCAAGGAAAACTAACATTAGACGGAATTACGAAAAATTGAAAACCTGAGTTTACGTTTT